>JBLIMM010000372.1:0-4435 GCA_047638635.1 Pseudohongiellaceae bacterium
CCTGGGGGTGGTCATCGTCTACACGGAGCTGCTCACCACCGCCAACTTGGTGGTGGATGTCGCCTACCAAGTGCTCGACCCGCGCATGTCCCTCGGCGGCAACGACGACCGCGGCGGTAGCGGCGCGTCTTCTCAGCGCGGAGGCGCGGCCCCGTGAGCTCGACGGTCGTCCAGCGACTCATCGCTCGCCCCAGCTCCCTGGGTGCCCTGACGGTCCTCGCCGCCGTGTCTCTGTTAGCCCTGGCGGCACCGCTGCTGCCTCTGCCCGCTCCAGGCGCCATGCGTCCCCACCTCGCCAGCCAGTCGCCCGCCGCCCAGTGGATTCCCTGGGACAGCGGTGACCAAGAACGGCTAGCTGCAGAACATCCCCTCGCCGCCACTCTGCGTACGGACGTGTTCGGCGAGAGATCCCTCTCCGGCCTTGCCGGCACGGACGACCTGGGCCGAGACCTCGCCGCCCGCTTGCTCTGGGGCGCGCGTATCTCCCTGCTCGTAGGCCTCGCCGCCACCCTGGTCGCCATGATCATCGGCGTCAGCTGGGGGCTCACCGCTGGCATGGCTAGCAAGGCCGTGGACAACCTGATGATGCGCCTCGTGGACATCGCCTACGCGGTGCCATTCTTGTTCATCGTCATCCTGGCCATCGCCATGTTCCGTGGGGGCCCCTCCAGCGACGGGGGCATGGCTGGTCCGAACAGACTCGTGCTCATGTTCGTGGCCATCGGTGCCATCTCCTGGCTGACCATGGCCAGGGTCGTCCGAGGACAGGTGCTGGCTTTGCGACAGTCCGAGTACGTCACGGCCGCTCGAGCCCTGGGGGCGAGCACTCAGCGCATCGCCCTGCACCACATTCTGCCCAACCTCTATGGCCTGATCGTGGTCTATCTCACCCTGACCGTCCCGCGGGTGATGCTCTTCGAAGCGTTTCTCAGCTACCTCGGCCTGGGGGTTGAGCCCCCCGGAGTCTCCTGGGGCATCCTCGCCAGTGAAGGCATGGCGTCGCTCACAGCGGTGGGCACCTCATGGTGGCTGGTGGTCTTCCCGGGCCTGGCACTGACGCTCACCCTGGGCAGCCTCAATCTCCTGGGCGACGCACTCCGCGATGCCCTGGACCCACGGCTCACTCGCAGCTAGCCACTGAGCAGCCACCATGGCCTCCTGAATGGCCGCCCGTGTGGCCTCAGTCTTCTAGGTGGCAGCTGAACGTGTGGCCCTGCCCTGCGTCGCGCAGGGGCGGCTCCTCGCTCTTACAGCGCTCCATCACCGCGGGGCAGCGCGTGTGAAACGCACAGCCCGATGGCGGGTTCATGGGCGAGGGTACGTCCCCTTGAAGCATGACCCGATCGATCTTTGCCTTCGGGTCCGCCCGGGGCACTGCCGAGAGCAGAGCCTTCGTGTAGGGATGGCAGGGTTTTGCAAACAGCTCCCGGGTGGGAGCCAGCTCAACGATCCGTCCCAGGTACATCACGGCCACGCGATGACTGATATGCCGCACCACCGAGAGGTCGTGAGCTACGAACAAAAAGCTCAAGCCCCGCTCGTCCCGTAGATCCATGAGCAGGTTGATCACCTGTGCCTGAATCGACACGTCGAGAGCACTCACCGCCTCGTCGCAAACAATGAACTTGGGGTCGAGGCTCAGGGCTCTGGCAATGCCCACGCGCTGGCGTTGCCCACCACTGAACTCATGGGGATAGCGGTTGACGTAGTTCGGGTCGAGCCCCACTTGGTTGAGCAACTCGCGCACGCGCTGCTCAAGATCTCGCCGAGAGTCAATCAGCTTGTGGATGACCATGCCCTCGCCCACGATCTCCGAGACGGACATGCGCGGATTCAGCGAAGCGTAGGGGTCCTGAAAGATGATCTGCATGTGCCGCCGTAGAGCTCGCAACTCTGAACCCCCAGAATCGCTGACCGAGACCCCGTCGAAATCGACCTGCCCCGCCGTGGGTTCGATCAGCCGCAAGATGCTCCGACCTGCAGTGGTCTTGCCACAGCCCGACTCGCCCACGAGACCCAAAGTCTCTCCGGGCGCCACGTCGAAGCTGATGTCGTCGACGGCCTTCACCTGAGCCACGACCCGAGCCAGCAGGCCCTTACGCACGGGGAAGTACTTCTTGAGCCCGCGCACACTCAGCAACGGCTCGGTTCCGGAGGGAGCACTCTGAGGCTTGGGCGCACCGCTCGCCAGGTCAGTCTGCGCTGCAGTCACCATCAGCGGGTCGCCTCCCGCTCACCCATATGTCCGCCCGCAGCCAACTCTTCGTCAGTCATGGGGTGATGGCATGCCAACTGGTGGCCAGCTCCTTGATCGACCAGGCTCGGTTCGTTCGTAGCGCACTGGTCAGTGACCTTGAAGCAGCGAGTGCGGAACTTGCATCCCGACGGAAAGTGCAGCGGATTCGGAACCGTGCCAGGGATCTCTCGCAGACGCTCGTCCCCATCACCATGCATCTCAGGGAGCGACTGAAACAGCCCATAGGTATAGGGATGGCGAGGCACGGCGAAGAGCGTCTCCACGTCCGCGTACTCCACGACCTTTCCGGCGTACATCACGGCCACGTGGTCGCTCAGTCCTGCCACCACGCCCAAGTCATGGGTAATCAGCAGAATCGACATACCCAGCTCTTTCTGCATCTCTCGCAGCAGCTCAAGAATCTGCGCCTGGATGGTGACGTCGAGCGCCGTAGTAGGCTCGTCGGCGATGAGCAACGCAGGGTCGCAGGCCAGTGCCATGGCGATCATCACCCGCTGCTTCATGCCACCGGACATCTGGTGTGGGTACTCGTCGACTCTGACTTCGGGCGACGGAATACCCACCTTCTCTAGCATCGCGATGGCCATGTCGTAAGCCTCAGCGGACGACATGTTCCGGTGCAAGATCAGCGCTTCCATGATCTGATCGCCCACGGTGTACACCGGATTGAGCGAGGTCATGGGCTCCTGGAAGATCATGGCAATGTCGTTGCCACGCACCTTGCGCAACTCCGCCTCGGGGAGGCTCAGCAAGTCCCGTCCCTTGAAGCGAATCTCTCCGCCGGCGTAGCGGCCGGGCGGTGTGGGGATCAGCTGCAAGATGCTCATGGCTGTGACCGACTTGCCGCAGCCTGACTCACCCACCACGCCCAGGGTCTCGCCCTTCAGAATGCGATAGGTGACACCGTCGACAGCCTTCACCAAGCCTTCGTCCGTATCGAACCACGTGCGCAGCTCACAGATATCGAGCAGCACATCGTCTGCGTTCGCGGCGTCATTCTTGTCGCTGTGCGTCATCACAAACTCACCCCTCACCGAGCCTTGGGTCGAGAGCATCACGGACGCCCTCACCCACCATGTTGTAGAGGATCACGGTGAGGAACACCGCGCAGCCCGGGAACACTTGAATCCACCAGTACTCGGGGTTTCTGCTCTCGACCAGCAGCGAGCCCCAACTGGGAATGGGCAGCTGCACACCGAAGCCCAAGAATGACAACGCCGACTCAGTCAGGATGCCGCTGGCCACAGCGAATGTGGCCGCCACGAGCACCGGCCCCATGGCGTTGGGCAACACGTGTCGAAAGATCGTGCGAGCACTGGATGCGCCCAGGGCTTCACTGGCCACCACGAAGTCTTGTCCCCGCAGGCGGATGAACTCACCGCGCACCAAACGAGCCACGCCCGTCCAGCGAAAGACACCGATGGCTAACATGATATTCAGGATCGACGGGCCCATGAAGCTGACCACGATCAAGATCAGGAAGAACACAGGGAAGCACTGAAAGACCTCGATAATGCGGCTGATGATGATGTCGACCCAGCCACCGAAGTAGCCTGCCAGACTGCCCAGCACCGTGCCGATACTCACCAGAAGCAATGTAGAGATAAGCCCCACCGAGAGACTGATCCGTGCCCCCCAGATCATCCGCGCAAAGACATCCCGGCCCAGGCTGTCTGTACCCAGGATGTGCCGGCTGGCAGAGTTGCGCTCGGCCTCGCCGATACGCACCACCACGGGTTTGCCATGGACGGCGATCTTGGTCTGAGGGTCGATCCGAAAGCTCCCTGAACCCTCTTCATAGAACCCCTCGTCGTCGATCCGCGATGCCTTCACCCAAGAAGGCGGCCGAAAGACCTCGGTCATGTTGATTTCAGACATGCCATACGCCACTGGCGTGAAATTGATGTCTGCGGCCTGCGCTTTCTCGTCGGTCAGCGCCTCTTTCAAGCTCACAACTTGGAGACCTGTCCCGGTCTCTCCCATCACCAGTCTGAAGGCCATCACAGCCAGCAGCGGAAAAACCAACACGCTGGCCATCTTCTTCCGGCGCCAAGATCGAATGCGCAGACGATCTCGCTGTAAGAGCAAACGATTCATCAGCGTGTTCCACACTGGCAGCAACAGCACCAGCAACCAGAACACCATGAAGTAAACCTCATAGAGGCTGAGAGACTCGAA
>JBLIMM010000373.1:0-4426 GCA_047638635.1 Pseudohongiellaceae bacterium
CCAGGGGTCGACGGGGCTCGGCTTTGTTCGGTGTGGCTCGCAGAAGTTCGACCAGACCGAGGCCAGCGACCACCACACCGAGCAGCCGCTGCAAGGCGACCGTGTCCGTGGTTTGAAACACGAACAACCCCACAGGGAAGCCGAGCAGCGCCCAGGGCAACACCTCGCGGGTGAGCACCGCGGTCGCGATGTGCCGGCGCTGACGCCAGGCGATCCAGCCGCTCAGCGCCAGCGTCGTGGGCAAGATCGCCGGTAGGATCTGCTCGACTGGCAGCAGCTGCGCACCGAGTGCCACGCTGAGCACGTTGGCACCGAAGCCGAGGGCACCCGCGCAGGTATAGGCCACGGTGATGACGGCCAGCAGGGCGAGGACGTCGGCGTCGGGCATGGGCTGGCTGCAGGGAGTGGAACGGGGAGCGGATCATGACATCCACGGGAGCGCTTTGCTGCGTGGCGCCGTAGTCGCCAAAGATGTCTCGTGCCGTTCAGCCCTCAGCCGCCAACCCAGCCAGCAAGCTGACCGTGGATTCTTTTGGCAGAGGGCGTGAGTGCTTTACGCGTGACCCCATGGCTCCCGATTTCGGGGCCGTGCACCCTCACCGCGGGCTTAACGCTCGCGGTTACCAGGAGATACATCATGAAGAACTTCCTCTCCAAGACCGTTGCCGGAGCAGCGTTTGTCGCGCTGATCTCCGTGCCAGCCCAAGCCCAAGTGCTGAGCTACATCGACACGCCCAACGTGCCGATCCCTGACAACGACTCAGCCGGCGTTTCCATGGACATCGTCATCGACGATGTCAGCCTGCCCATCCTCAGCGTCTCCGTGATGCTGCGCACCGAGCACGCCAACATCGGCCAGCTCCAGGTCACCCTTGAGCACGTCGAGGACGCCACGACGGTCACGCTGATGTCGCCCACCGGCAATATCAACAACGGTCTCTGGGTGGTGTTATCCGATGACGCTGCCTCCCCGGTCAGTCTGGCCGAGGCGCTGCACCCCACGCCAACGTCCATCGAGGACACGTTCACCCCGGACCAGCCGCTCAACACGGCCTTTTTCTCTCAGAGCACTCTCGGCACCTGGCGCCTCACAGTGTTCGACCTCGCACCCGGCGTCACCGACACGGTGCAGGCCTGGTCGATCAGCTTCAACTCTCCTTGGACCGACATGGGCCTCGGGCTGGATGGCTCGAACGACGTGTCGCACATGGTGGGCTTGGGCAACCTGACGCCCTTCTCGCCCTTCTCCGTTTCGGTCAAGGGCGCGACCAAGATCGCCGACGGGTTGCTCTTCGTCAGCCTGGCGATGATGCCCTACGCCACTCCGCTCAAGGGCGGCTTCTTGGGCCCGACACCGATGATCCTGATTCCCATATCCACAAACGGGCTGGGTGAGTGGAGCGTGATCGACACGTGGCCGGCCGGCGTTCCTCCCGGCACGGACTTGTTCATGCAGTACTGGTTCCAGGATCCCGACAACGACTTCTTCGTAGCAGCGACCAACACGCTCGTGGCGATCACACCCTGACGGCTGTCAGCACGCCGTCGTGCCGAGAGACCCCAGCGGGGCTCCCGGCACGACGGGCCATCTGGCCCGCGGTCGACCCGCGCCCGCACAGCGGGACGATGACGCCGGCCGCTGGGATTCCTAGCCACGGTTCCCAGCGGCCACCACCCCGGGGTACAACCGGGCCATGAAGAAACCCCTGAAGACCATCGGCCTCACGATGGCCGGATTGCTCGTGGTGGCGTTGGGCCTGCTTGCCTGGTCAGCGTCGAAGCTGTCACCCGATCTCGAGTTGGGCATGACAGCTGCCGATGTCTCCGTGACCACCGCCGACGGCGAGGCACTGGCGATCTCGAGCCTGCGCGGCAAGGTCGTGCTGCTCGACTTCTGGAGCTCTAGCTGACGGGGCTGCATCGAACTCATGCGTGACATGAGCCCCCGTGAGCAGGAGTACCGCGACAAGGGTGTGGAGATGCTGACGATCAACGCCTTCGAGGATCCTGCTGACGGCAAGGCGTGGATCGCGACGTCCGGCCTCGACTACCGCTGGGCCTTCGCCGACGAGTCCGTGACCCAGGCCTTCGCCGTGAAGTCGGTGCCGGCCCAGATCATCCTCGACCGTGAGGGTCAGGTCGTTTGGACGTCCAACATCGTGAGCCTGATCGTTGGAGCCGACGCGATCTACGAGGCCCTCGACGCGGCGCTGTGAGTGCGGCAGCGTGACGTGTGAGCAGACGGGGAGTTCGCCGGCAGTATCAGCGCACGCCCTCCATGTAGCGCATGGCGCCGAGCACGTTGCCCTCCGTGTCCTCGAGCATCACCAGCGTCCCCACGCCCTCGATCACGAACGGGGGAACGGTGACCTTGCCGCCGTGGACCTGCACAGCCGCCGCGATGGCGTCCACGTCGTCGACGCCCACAGTACACTCGAAGCCGATCATGCCTCGGCCAGCCACCGGCTCGCGGCGCTGCTGAAGCGCGCCACGGGGGGCCCCAGGGCGAGAAGCTCCAGCCGAAGACCGATTCTTAGAACGCCTTGGCACGTTGGCAGGCCTCAGCGTGGATGGCGAAGTGGACGACGTCATTGGGCATGGCGGGTGCTCCTTAGGAAAGACTCACCACGGTACTGCTGGCCGCAGAGTCAGTCTTGCGACATTCTGACAGTTCATGTCGCCAATCTGCAAATCACCCAACAGCCACCGAACCGGGCATCGGTGGCTGATCCTGAGGCCTCGATCGCCATCAGGTCCCTCGCATTACGGATCCCTTCCGGCTACCGCATCGAGCCCCATGAGCACACCTGGCCCCAGCTGATCCACGCCACCGACAGCGTCATGACCGTGGACACCGAGGAGGGCTTGTGGGTCATCCCGCCCCGACGCGCGGCCTGGGTTCCGGGCGGCGTGACCCACGGCATCGAGGCCACGGGACAGTGATGCGCACGCTTTACGTCCGACCTGACTTAGCCAGCTTGCTGCCATCGCACTGCGCCGTCATGGGAGTTTCGCCCTTGCTTCGCGAACTCGTACTCGAGGTCGTGCGACGTGGCTTCCTCGACGAGATCGTGTGCGAGCAGGCGCGCCTTGGTGCGGTGATCCTCGATCAGTTGCGGGAGACCGGCGCCACCTTCGGCCGCTGGCGGCAGCGCGCACGACTGCTAGAGGCGCTACGCCGTCTGGCTTCCGGGGAGCCCGTGATCACCACGGCTATCGCAGTGGGCTACGACAGCCCCAGCGCCTTCATCGCCATGTTCAAGCGCACCCTCGGCAAGACGCCCAGCCGCTACTTCGCCGATCCGCCAGCAACGTCGTGAGCGCCGCGAGCGCCGTCACACCGTGACGCTACCCGGGAGCTGAGCCGTTGCAAGAAGATGAAGAGCGCGCGCCTGCGAGGAAACCGATGAACCTTTGCGGGATCATGGGCTCGTTCCGGCCAGCGCGTTGGAGGCTGACCAGCCTACCGGGCCGCCAGGGTCGGGCGACAGAAACTGCCCGAAGAAAACGAAGCCGCTCGGTATGCCCGGGGGCCAGGTCTCGGCGACGGTCAGCTGGCCGTTGCTGGATGTCGTGAAGAACACGATGTCGTCAGGAAAGGGCACCAGGGTTCCGGTCTTGAACGGCGCATAGATGGGCGTCAACCCCAGCACAAGGACCACGACCCAGAACGGGTTCCCGTTGCTCAAGGACAGCGTGGCCGTGCTGCCGGCTGTCAGGTCACCCGAAGCGACCAGCACGGGTACACCCTGGGTGCCGCTGAGACCAAAGCCGAGGTCAACCCAGGGCGAGGGCACGGGCGGCTGGAAGAACGGCAGAGCACCGATGTCGGGTGGAGTGCCATCCGGATCGAGCGCTCCGGACCCCGCATCGATGCAGGGCGAGCCAAGCAAGAGATTCAGATCGTCGTCCGCCGTGCCCAGCACATCGTCGGCCCCGTTCGGATCGACGAAGAACGGGTCGAGGCCGATGTGCCCATTGCCGGGAAACGTAGGTGTGAGGCCCTCGACGTCGAAGTAGTGCATGACCGGAGGTACCGGCATAGCAGGGTCCCTGGCCACCTGAGCCTGCTCGAGGGTGGGGGCACCACTCGCCGTGTTGCCCCAGACGATGCAGTCAGTTGCGTAGGGCGCCCAGGGCGATTGGAAGCCCGTGAGGTACAAGCCGCCTCCCGTGTTCGTGGCCGTGTTGGAGTGGAAGGAACAGTGGAAGATGTCGGCGATGTGATCCAGGGCGGCCCCCCCTCCAAAGGACGCCCTGTTACCGACCATCACCGTGCGTTTGACTTCCGAGGGGAGGCTCCCGCCAAAAGCCGTCGCGAAGAACCCGCCACCCATCCCCTGAGAGACCGAGTTGCCCACGACGAGGCAGTCCTCCACACGCGCGGGGTCACTGTTCATGGTCAAGTAGAAGCCACCCCCTCTGC
>JBLIMM010000374.1:0-4421 GCA_047638635.1 Pseudohongiellaceae bacterium
GTTGAGGCTCACGCCGCAGAATCCTCAGGCAGGCACATATCAAACGAGCGTCCCCGGGAGGTCAGCACAACGACCACCCAGGGACGCACCATCAACCAAACCGTCTCGTCACTCAGATCAGAGCAGATCCGTGGCGGGGTCGATGGGTGTACGCAAAGAACGCAGGTAGGTCAGCACCTCGATACGCTGGGCCGGAGCCAAGTTGTCGAAGTTGTCCCGCGCACCCTGAGCCTCACCACCGTGTTGCAAGATGGCCTCGGTCAAGGTCAAGGCACGACCATCGTGGAGGTATGGAGCCGTATCAGCGAGACCCCAGAGCCGCGCCGTGGTGAAGAAGAAGTCACTGGAGTTCCCAGCAAAGTCCTCCTTGAGGCCAGGACCCATGTTGTGCAGCTTAAGATCCGCGAACAACGGCACGGAGATGCCGCCGCCCTGGTTCAAAGCAAACGATGTGGGGCTATCGCTCAAGTCCACACTGTAGAACACGTTCTTGTTCGGCGCGGTGTGCACTTCAGGGAAGCTGTAACTCAGCACCGGTGAGTTCGTTTCAAGAGTCGGGATGTGGCAATCGGCACAGCCAATGGTGTTGAACACCTGAGAGCCGAGAACACCAGCGGGGGTCAGCGCATCTTGAGTGGGTGGCTCGAAGTTCGTGTTGAAGATGTGCAACGCGGACAGCTCGCCGATCAGGATTTCATTGACCACGCCATCACCGTCATCATCGACATTCGTGCCCACATCCTCTTCAGGCTGCATGCCCATGTGGAAGTTCAAGGCACCCACGTCGAACTGCCGAACCGTGGCGTTGTCGCCCTTACGACCAAAGGGACGAACCACAAGGTCAGTGCCCACACCCTCGATGCCGGTGATGTCAATGAAGTTGAAGGGAGGCCCCAAGAAACGAATGGTGCCGAAGTTCACACCCTTGGTGTCGAGTTGAAAGACGACCCCTGGCTGGGTCCGCGCGATACGGCGGATGTCGAGCAGATCACGCGTCATCTCCTTGGAGAGCAGCTCAATGCCACCGGATCCAAACAAGAACGGAGGGTTGATGTAGCGGCCGTTAAAACGAGCCTCGCCCACACCCGCATCGTCATCCACGTCAATGTTTGTAGGCTGGAACATGGCGTTGTTATTGCTACCGCCCACACCGCCAATGGCGAAGCGGAAGGGCGCCACAGTGTTGCTTCCCACCGAGTGGCATTCCATGCAGCTCTGGGAATCCAGGCCGTTGATCCGCAAGAACGTGCCGTTGCCCTGCAAGGTGGGACGGTGGCCAGGAGACGTTGTGTCGTTCAGGTCTTCTGGGCCATCGCCGTAACCGTCGTGCTGGTTGAACGGCGTCGAAAAGATCTTGAGCCCCGCCTTGCGGATGTCGAACTTCGACAAACCGCCGCCGGTAATATCGCTCTGTTCAATTCGATTGGTGCCCAGCGCGGGCCCTTCACCGGGTGGAACTTGCCCTTGGGTCTGGGTAGCCAGAATCGTGGTCGCACAGACCGTCAGCAACAGTGACAAACGCAACGCCATCGCGGGTCCTCTCTCTCGAAACGCCGCTGCTGAGCGAGCACCGGCGAAAGCTCTTGATGAAATGCGAACCTGAGCAGGTTCACTGGGAGGCCAGCCTAACCTGATTTCGAGGTTCTGGGTCGAGGACCTCTGCGATCATTTTGAACTCAAGCGGGCACTTGAAAATCGAGAAGAGCCCCCTTAGCCCTTCACGCAAACCACCTGTTTGAGTGTATGAATGACCTCGACCAAATCTTGTTGCGCGCTCATCACCGCATCGATCGACTTGTAGGCACCCGGCGTTTCGTCCAGCACTTCGGCGTCCTGACGACACTCAACTCCTGCCGTGGCCGCCGCATGATCCTCTAGAGTGAAGACCTTCTTCGCTCGAGTTCTCGACATGGCTCGGCCAGCTCCGTGGCTGCAACTCTCGAAGCTCTCGGGGTGGCCCTTGCCCCGCACAATGAACGAACGCTCACCCATTGAGCCGGGGATAATACCCAACTCGCCGAGCCCCGCACGGACAGCCCCCTTGCGAGTGACGAAGACCGCTTCGCCGTAGTGGGTCTCCTGCTGGACGTAGTTGTGATGGCAGTTCACAGCCATGACGTCCGCTTTGAATTTTGGCAGCTTGCAGCGACGCAATGCCTCGACCACAGCCCCCATCATCAACTCGCGATTGATCCTGGCGAACCCCTGAGCCCACTCCACGGCGAACACGTAATCGTCGAAGTGCCCAGCCCCTTCGGTGAAGTAAGCCAGGTCTTTGTCGGGCAGATTGGCGATGTGCGCCTTCATGTCTTTTTGGGCCAGACTAATGAAGTGCATACCAATGCGATTGCCCACGCCACGAGAACCGCTGTGCAACATCAGCCAAACCAGCTGGGCCTCGTCCACACACACCTCGACGAAGTGGTTGCCCGTGCCCAGAGTGCCTAACTGCTCCACGTGCTTGCCTCGGTTGAGCCGGGGATACTTGTCCACGATCGAGTCGTACCCCGGGCGAAGCTTGCGCCATGTGTCTTCGACAAGCGCCGGAGGCTTGCCCCAACAACCTCGATCGTTCTTGCCGCCGCGATCTGTGCGCCCGTGAGGCACCGCCCGCTCAATCGCCAGACGCAAGGGGTGCAAATCGTCGGGGAGCTGCGACGCGGTGAGCGATGTCTGTACGGCCATCATCCCGCAGCCAATGTCGACTCCCACGGCGGCGGGAATAATCGCCCCCTTCGTGGGGATCACACTACCCACCGTGGCGCCCATCCCCCAGTGCACATCAGGCATGGCGGCCACCCACGGATGGACGATGGGCAACTGAGCCACGTTGCGCAGCTGAGCCAGGGCTTCGTCTTCCAACGGCACACCACGGACCCAGGCTTTGATAGGCCGCCCAGCGCCGCTCTCAATCGTCTGGTACAAGGGTTCGTCGGCGTTCATGGGCATCTCGCTCCGGGTCATGGCTAGCTCTGGCCTACCCCGACACCATGGTCAGCGCTGCGCCTGAACGCTAGCCTGCAAGCCGACCCTACGAAGCACAACAGAGCGTTGCCCTGCGGAATCCTTCCTATGTCTAAGCCCCCTCCGGATCGCGGCGAGCTGATCTTCTCCCCCGAGCAGGGTGCTGTCCCCCGTGCTGATCAGGGTGGCGGCAAGAAAAAGAAAGCGAAGGGCAAAGGGCAAAAGGGCGGCGAACCAGCCCCCTTGCCCGACGACGGTATCGTTCGAGTATCGCGAGAGCGCCGCCGGGGCAAGGGCGTCACGCTGATCACGGGCGTGCCGCTCGACGCCGCAGCCCTGAAGATCCTGGGCAAAGCACTCAAGCAACGCTGCGGTTCTGGGGGCACCACCAAAGACGGTGTGATCGAAGTGCAGGGGGATCACCGCGACGTGGTGCTGGCCGAGCTGGCTGCCAAGGGCTACCCGGTGAAGCGCGTAGGCGGCTGAGGCTGCCCAGTGACGGCCTCAGCCATGTCGAGCGCCCGAGCCATGACCATGACCGCGCTGACTGCGATGGCTACCGTGAACGCCCAAAGCCACACGGTGCTACTCGGCAACCAGGACAGCACAGCATCCCCAAGAAGAGCGAAGAGAACTTGGGGATGGGCGTGTTCCAGGGTCGTTTCCATCAGAATGTCGGCGGCCATCAACACACCAAACGATGCTGGCATCATCCCACGCACAAGCCTGTACGAGCGGCTCCCCGCACGGAGGCGCAGGAACAAGAGGCAGCCCAGGGCGCTCAGGGCACTCACGGCTAAGACCGGCAGGGCTGCACGACGCCCGTCCCAACGGGGTGCTAGCTGCGGATAATCCGCAACCAGAGTGCCCATGGTCCCGTAGTAGGGAGCGTCTAAGAGGCCGTCCATGGCCTCATGGCGATCGAGGTTCCGCCGCACCTGCTTGGCATTCAAACGGACTTCTCCGCTGCTCCCCGTCTCGAGGTAACGCTCGGACAGCACGTCTGCTGCGATGACCACACCCTGGAGCGCTTCAAGAGCCCGGGAAAACTGCCACGCAGTGAACTCCTGCGATGCCCCAAAGGGCGCGTCGTAGGGGTTGTAGACCGTAGCGAAGCTCAGCCCCAGAACAGAGACTCCCCGGGGCCGCACGCGCTCTCCATTCGGCGCAACTTGTTCTGGGATCTCTCCCCCCGCAGCGAATCGCCAAGCGTACCGAGGGACGACCACATCTACCCACACGTCGTAGCCGCTACCAGCCGAAGATTGTCGCAGCAACTGCTTCTCTAGAGTCACCTCGGGACGCTCACTGTGCCTCCAAACATTCCAACCTTGGGCGACCAGGCAACCCAACCCGATGCTCAAGACCGTGGGCGCCAGCATCACCCACAAGAGGCTCCGTCTGGACACGGGCAAGGCGCCAAGAAACTTCGAGTGCGCCAAAACCTGATGAGCGCA
>JBLIMM010000375.1:0-4388 GCA_047638635.1 Pseudohongiellaceae bacterium
GACGCTCATCGTCCAACTCGACCAGTCGATCCACATCGACGTCGATACGCTTGAGTTTGGCGCCGGCCTTCACGGCCTCCAAGTTGTCACGAATGGTCTTAATATCGAGCATGGTTGTTCAGCGAATCCAATCACTTTGCAGGGGCCCACCGAGGAGGCTGTGGGCCTTTTGAGTCATGCGCATCTGGTAAGTTTCGCCCCGGGGCACGGCGATCACTTCGTTGAGTGGGAACCACAACACATTGCCCACGGTATCCACTTGCCAGTCAGAGACGGCTGCCTGCCGCATTGAAAACGGCTTGCCTACTTTGCGTCCCGCGCGATCCTGAACTTCGAGCAATGGTTGAAGGGGATCGTCGAAGAGCATGGCGTATTCTTCGCCGCTCCGACCATAGATGCGCAACGAGCGGCCATCCACTTCGATGCCGTCCGCGTGACTCTTGGTCTTGAAGACGAGCTTATAGGGAGCGCCGAGCTCAAGGGTTGTGGTCTCGCCCTCGCGCACCTCGAAGGGTGCTGAGTCCCCGGCGTACATGCGCACCTGGTCCATGCTCGTTTTATTGCCCTTAGCGATTCGACCGTTTGCCAGCTGGTACTTGCCCACTGGCAAACGCACGCCCTTCCCTTTACGCGTCGGGGTGATCTCAAAAAAGGCGCCCCGCAAGTGCTCATCGACTGCGCGCACCACAACGGTTTGGGCCATCACCTTGGTGTCCATATCGAGCAACACCTCGCCGGTAGTGATGTTCATCTTGCGCAGCTTGACTTCGTTTTTGCCTAGGTCAATTGAAGCGCGGTAGAAGTCCTCCCCAAGAGGCAACACACTCGACCAGGGGATGGCCTTCTTCGACCGACCGATCTGCAGCGCGTCTGTGCTCCACCAAGCGTCGAGATCGAGATCCAGGTCGGTGTAGAGATCGTCACTCCAGGCATACTCTTTGCCCAATCCACCGTCCATGTCGATGTCGAAGATGCGCCACTTCTCACCGAGAATCTTGCCTTCGTACCAATAGGCAGGGAAGAAGCGTAAGCGCGCTCCAGCGACATCCGGGGCGTAGTTCGTCACGACGTTGAAGGCCGCTTCTTGACGAGAGATGCTGGCAACCATGAAGGCATAGGGATCGCCGCCGTCCGTTGCTGGGACTTCGATCCACGCCGGGGTCGAGCTCGCAGCGAAGGTCACTTCGGGCTCCCCATCGCCATCACTGTCAATCAGGAACGTCTCCATGCCATCACGACTCAGCTGCCACGGAGAGCCCTCGGGTTTAAAGAATGCGCCGCGCTGAGAGTCGAAGTCGCTAGGCCCTTGCTTGGCGACCCAGGTCACGGGCCAGAGCTGGTACTGCTCGCTGCTGAAGTAGCTGGGCAGTTCGACCCCAGCGATGCCCTTCTTGCTGCTCATCCGCGCGAAGGAAAACACCTCTTCAGCAGAGCCAGCGGCATACGCCTCGAGCCCCACTCCTCCCCGAGCATCTCCCGTTCCACCACTGGGCGTATCCTCGGGACGGTCTTTCTCAGGGTCGATGCCCGATGCCGCCAATGTCGCCAAAACCTCTTCGGACAACTTCGCAGCCGGGTCATCAAAGGGCAGCTTGGCCGCGACCTCGATCACCTGCTTGAGGAAGCGAGCCTGCTCCCACTTCCGATCGCGCCTGTTTTCAATCTCTCCGCAGCGGACCAAGCAGAAGACCACGTACTCCCAGTCTGCAAAGGACTCGAACGACTTCGCGGACTTGTCGTAGGCGGCTAAGGCATCGGCCCAGGAACGGTCTGTGCGCAGCTTTCGCGCAGCCTCTTCGGCCTCGAGGGCTGAATACCATTGCCCCAAGGCGGCCACCCGGCGCTTGCGGTTGCCCAGATCCATGTCATTCACAAGACGGACGCGGCTGATGTAGCGCTCGGTACGCTGCACCCGGTCCATGCTCCATGCCAGCAAGCGCAGCTCATGGAACAAGCTCGACGAGTCCTCCTTGCTCACATCCTCCAGGAGCAAGTTCAGCAGGATCTCGGCGTCATCGCCGCCCTGGCGCACCACCTTGTCCATGGGCGCGTCTTGAGGAGACTTCTTAGCGTCGGTCCATTTGGCCCAGAAGCTAGACAGCTCGGCAGGCACCTGAATCTCGGTGTCTTGAGCGGAAGCTTCCGTTGCTCCCAACAGCAAAGCGAGGGTCGTCACTAAGCCCATGAGAGCTGCCGCCATCGCACCACCGTGAGGTTCGTTGCTGATCGCAATACTCATCGTCATCTCCTGTCGTTTGGTCGCTGCGTTCACGAGCGTTCCTCGCGCAGCTCGCGACTGCGCTCATTTAAGAACGACCGCTCGCTCTTGCTCAACGAAGACAGTCCCTCGGCCTGAATTTTCCGGAGGATCCGATCCATCTCCCGTCGCCCGCCCGCGGTGGCCTCTTGCTTCTGTACCGTCTTTGCCCGCTTGTACTGGCCGTGCACCTTCCCGACCACATCGCCACGCTTGAACCACAACCAACCCACCGCTGCACCAGCAATGTGCACCAGGTAAGCAGTGGGACCGCCACCGAAGAGTAGCCCTTGCAGATCGCCGAAGACGTAAAACCCCGCCAGCAACCAAACAGGAATGGGGATGGGAATGGGAAGCAGAAGGATCGTGCGCTGGGGATTGCGCAGCACCGCGAGAATCATCACGCCGTACACCGCTCCGGACGCTCCGATCACCGAACCGACAGTGCCGCCGAAGAGATAGGTGGCCCACTGTGCGAGCCCTCCCACCACACCAGCGGTCACGTACAGGCGCAGAAAACCCGCCCGTCCTAAACTCGGCTCGAGGTCACGCCCCAACACCCACAGCAACAGCAGGTTGCCGAGAATGTGCCCCAGGCTTCCTAGCTGGTGCACCAACATGTAGGTGAACAACTGCAGCGGGAAGAGCAGGTTGAACGAAAGGCTCAGCGAAGGGTCAGCCCCGTTGAGATCGACATCATCGAGCCACCAAGCTCGCAGACCCAACAGCCGGCCCAGCGGATCACCACCCAAGGTGTTCGCCAACATCGCCTGAAGGACAAACACTGCAATAGTGACCGTGGCGATCCAGCGGATCGCCGACCAGTCAGGCAGAGAAGCCCTACGGCGCTGTCCGGAAGAGTCGTTGTTGTACCCCACGGGACGGAAGGCCAACGATAGCTCTCCCCTGGGGATGGAGGTTAGTGAGAACGCTCGAGAACGAACGTGCAGAGTTCAGTGAGGGCGACTCGTGGCGGACCTGGAGCAAAGTCGTCTAGCAGGCCTAGGCAACGATGCAACTGCTGGTCAGCCTCTTGGTGGCATTCAGCCACCGCGCTGTCGAGATCGAAGCGCTCGCGCAACGCGACCCGTCGGTCGACGACCGCCGGACCGCCAGACACGTTGATCAGCTCGCTCAACTCAGCCAAGCCACGGGCGTCGAGGCCCTTTGCCAAACGAATGATCGGCAGGGTCACTTTGCCGGTCTCAAGGTCAGTGCCCAGGGATTTACCGGCCGCCTCTTCGTCGCCCACCACATCAAGGCAATCGTCGATGATCTGAAACGCCAAGCCCAGCCCCGTGCCGTATTCAGCCAAGGCCTTGGCCTGGGACTCATCGCCACCGCCATAAATCGCCCCGAGCAAGCACGACGTCCGGAACATGGAAGCGGTCTTACCTCGGATCACGCGAAAGTAGCGTTCCTCGTCAGGTTGCCCGTCGAAGTGAAACGCGCTCTGCTCGATCTCGCCGCGACAGAGGTCTTGGGTCATCCCCGAGATCTCCTTGGCGGCTCGGATGGTCGGCAAGGTCAGCGAGAGGTCGAAGGCCCGAGCGTAAAGCAAGTCGCCCAGCAAGACGGGCACTTGGTTGCCCATCATGTCGTTGAGCGTGGGCACCTTGCGTCGCACGCTGGCCTCGTCAAGCACATCGTCGTGGAGCAAGGTGGCCATGTGCAGCGATTCCATGATCGCGCCGATGGTGGCTAGATCGCCCATGAGACCTGCCACCGCCGAGGGCTCGGCAGTGAGCTGTCCACACAAGTGCACCAGAGCGGGGCGAAGACGCTTCCCAGAGAAACGGCTGACGTGAGACATGAGCCCCGCCACCGACTCGGTGTCGTCTACGAACAAGACCTCGGACAGAATCCGGTCGGTCTCCGTCATGCCCTCGACAATCGGCGCGATGATCGCTTCTTGAGCCACACTCACAAGGCACACAACTCCTGGGCACGGGCTAGGTCGGCCGGCGTGTCCACATCGAAAAGGCTGGCTGGAGACAGTCCCACTGGGAGTTCGCTGAGAGGTACAGCCAAGATGTCACAGGCCTTCAGCAGGCCACGTAAGGAACGCTCGCCCTCGTCCATGCGCTGCTGAATCGTGGGCAACAAGTCGCGATGATAGAGACCGCAGAAC
>JBLIMM010000376.1:0-4373 GCA_047638635.1 Pseudohongiellaceae bacterium
CGTCCAGGCCATGAAACGCGTCGTGGCGCAGAGTGTCGAGGGTGACCAAGACGATGCGCACGGGAGCGGGGGGAGCGCTGGAGTCTTCGGAGCACCCTGCGGCCAGGGCAACGATGCTCACGCACAGCATGCAGGGGAGCAAAGTGCGCCAGGGTCGATCTGTGCGAGCGGCGGGTCGTGGATGGGTGGGTGGCATGGGCACGACCGGGGGCTGGTGGCTGGCTGCAGCTCGACGTTGCATCGCCGCGACGCATCATAGAACCCGCCTGGGCTGGGGGCTAGGCGGGCCGCTACCATGGAGCAAACCCAGGGGGAGATCGCCGACGCCGACCAACGGCTCGCTGCCCTCGGTTGCCTGTTCAGCGAACTCGATGGGGTCGATTTTCGCGAGCCCCCAAAGCCCCTGGCAAGCTGCGACGCTCAGGGCAACAGAGAGACCTGGGGCGATATGAAGCGTTGCCTCTCGTCCGGTCAGTACCCCGCTGCGTTCCGGGCTATCGACGTCCCGGTGTTGATGTTGCACGGGGCGCAAGATGCCCATCCCGGCCAGCTGATTCGGGAGAGTCTGACGCCGCACCTGGCTCAGCTCGAGTTTATGGAGTGGCTCCGCTGTGGTCACACCCCCTGGCTAGAGCGGGGGCGAGTGAGCAGTTCTTCGAGACGCTCCAGCGCTGGATTGCGGCCCTGACTTCTTCCCGATCACGCCGCTCCGCTTTGAGGAGCTGGGACGGGTCTCAGGGCAGCGTGAGTCGACGCACGACGCACAACGCACTGCCCCGCGCCCTGAATCCTGTCGTTCAGGGAGATGGTTTTCGTCTCTCGATCGACGGCGACACCGTTGGGCAGCGAAAACCGGGCTCTTGCCAGGCCCAGGCAAGCGTCTTGCCCAAAGGCCGCTGTGCCTGCTCGTGGTCTGACAGGCACTCTCGGGACTTACACACCTTGGACATATCCTGTCCCTGAGGGCCTTGCGTCCACCGTGGGTCACCAGGGAGAATAGGGCGCCTCTGCGCAGCCTCTCCCCCCTCCCGGGCACGGGCTGTGCCGGTCTTTCACCCCACCCAGCATTCAGGCCCCAGGAATCAGCAAAGCCATGTCCACCACCCACAAGATTGCGGTCGTCGGCGGCGACGGTATTGGCCCCGAAGTTGTCGACCAGGGCCTCAAGGTGCTCGAGTCCGTGGCGGGCCGTTTCGGGATCAACTACGAGACCGTGGTCTACCCCTTCGGCACCGACCACTGGCTGGCTACAGGCGGTGAGCAAGGGGGAGAAACCTTGCCGGACAGCGCCTTCGCTGAGATTCGCGACGGCTGCGAGGCCGTGCTGCTGGGCGCTATCGGCGACCCCCGGGCTCCTGTGGGTTTGGTCGAACACGGTGTGATCATGCGCCTGCGCGTGGGCCTCGATCTCTACGTGAACCTGCGCCCGATCAAGCTCTACGACCCACGCTTGTGCCCGCTCAAGGAGAAGGGCTGCGAAGACGTTGAGATGGTCATCGTGCGCGAGAACACCGAGGACGCGTACACCGCGGAGGCCACCTTCGAGAACAAGGGCACTCCAGACGAGATAGCCTCCCAGCCCATGCGCTACACGCGCAAAGGCACGGAGCGGGTCATTCGTTACGCCTACGACCTGGCTCGCAAACGCAACAAGAACAAGAAGCTGCTGCTGATCGACAAGGCCAATGCGGTCCGGGCCCAAGACCTGTGGACGCGGACCTTCGCCGAGGTGGGCGAAGAGTATCCCGACATCGAGCAAGACCACGCCTACATCGACGCCGCCTGCATGTGGATGGTGAAGAACCCCGAGTGGTTCGACGTGGCGGTGACGACCAATCTGTTCGGCGACATCATCACCGACGTGGGCGCCATGATTCAGGGCGGTTTGGGAGTGGCGGCGAGCGGGAACATCCACCCTGGCCAGCTCTCTCTCTTCGAGCCCATTCATGGCAGCGCGCCCAAGTACGCGGGCAAGAACGTAGCCAACCCCGTGGCCACGATCATGGCCGTCTCGATGATGCTCAACCACTTGGGTCATAGCGAAGCGAGCCAAGTTATCGAGACCACCGTGTCCAGCATGCTTCAGGACAACACCATTCAGTCGCTCTCTGCTGGGGTGCAGCCCACCTCGGTGATTGGTGACCTCATCGCCAACGCGGTGGCCTCTTGAGCGACCAGGCTCCTGTTCACCGGGCGGCTGCCTTGCTGGCGGCCCACACCGGCGGTAAGACGGCCCGTACGGGGGCCATGCTGAACGTCCCCGTTGACCGGGTGGTGCTCGATGCGCCGGGGACCCACGCTGTGGCCACCTCGTGGCGACGTTTCAGCCATGACAAAGAAGTGACGTTCGGCGAGCGCTTTGTGTGCGTCGATGGTGGGCGCTTACCCCGAAAAGAACGCCCTCGGGTGCTGGCCTTTGCGGCGGAGCACGGGCTGAAGCTGGGGCTCGACCCCCAGGCGGCTGGCTGGCCGTCCACGGTGGCTGCAGAAGAGGGCTACGTGGGCTGTGACGACGTGATCATGGCCGAGCGCTCAGATGTGTGCGCCCTGGGTGGCTTGGGCGCCTTGGTGGTTCGGGGCGAGGCTCCAGGGCTGGCTGACTTGCTCGGCCGGCGGACCATGCCCATTCCCGTCCCCGAGAGCAAAGTGGTCGAAGTGCGCGGCCGTCTGCCCCGGTGGACCGAGCCCTTTGACCTGGCTCATTTCATTCTCGACGAGGCTGGTGGCCGGGTCGCGGTGACTGGCAAGGTGCTCGAACTTCAGGGGGACACGATCTCCGCGTTGCACGTCGAGGGGCGCATGGCCCTTTGCCGCGCTCTGGCACAGGCCGGCGTCTCGGCCCTGGTGGCCCCAGATGACGCCACCGACATTTGGCTGCGCGCACGCCGGGCTCCCGAAGATGGCGTCGCTGGCGCCAAGAGCTCGGGCAAGAAGCGGCGGATTATCGCTGAGGCTGCGGCGAGTGCCGAGGGCTCCGACAAAGATCGACTGGTGATCTCGGCTCGCAAGGTGCGCTTCGTGGCTCTAGAGCGGCCCTTCCCTGGTGACCGTTTGCCCGTGGGCGCTGATGAGGGTGGTGATCTCAAAGAGAGCGAGAGCGCTGGCAAGGGGGAGGGTCCCCTGGAGCAGATCATCGTGGGCGGGCAGCTTTCCGAGTTGCGGACGGCGTCTGAGGCCATGCGCGAGCGGCGCTTGGCGCCAGGGATTCACCTGGTACTGATTCCTGCGAGCCGGCGGGTCTTGCTCCACGCCCTGGAAGAAGGCTTGTTGGCCAACTTCATTCGGGCGGGGGCGACGGTCTTGGCCCCGGGCAGCGAGCCGCCACCGGCCCCTCGGGCGGAGCGGCGTATCACCACTATGCCCACGGGGGGCGGCGACATTCTGGTGAGCCCTGTGCTGGCGGGAGCTTCGGCTGTGATGGGCCGGCTGATCGATCCCGAGTCCATGCGTCGGATCCTGCGGCGCAAAGCAGCCATTCGCTAGCCTGTATGTCTCACCAGGTTCTGGGTTTGGGGCCTCTTGATCACCGGGGCCCGAATAAGCACACTGCGCCCCTCGCTGACCGAGCTGCGGTTTCCGTAGCCTGCAAAGTGAGGGGCAGATAGCTCAGTTGGTAGAGCACAGCACTGAAAATGCTGGTGTCCCCGGTTCGATTCCGGGTCTGCCCACCATCACATTCTGTTCACAGGGCCGTGCGACGCGAGAGCGACGCGCGGCCTTGTTTTTTTGGCCCAGCCGCTTTAGCCAAGAAGCGACGCCAGGGCTTTCCGGGCGGCCTGGATATCCAGCTGGATCTGGGCTTTCAAAGACTCGGGGCCGTCGAAGCGCTGCTCTCTGCGGAGCGAGGCGTGCAGCTGCACTTCCATGGTCTGGCCGTAGAGGTCAAGATCTTGTTGGTCGAGCAGGTGAATCTCGAAGACCCCGTGGGTCTCGTCTTGGTGGAATGTGGGGCGTAGGCCGTAGTTCATCACCCCAGCAAGGTCGTTGTGGCTCGGAGTGCAGGCGGTCACTGCGTAGACGCCCAGGGGCGGGAAAGCTTCGCTGACCACTTCGAGATTGGCCGTGGGGAAGCCCAGGGTGGCGCCGCGGCCATCCCCGCGAACCACCGTGCCTCGCAGGGAGACCGGCCTGCCTAGTAAGCGTCGCGCGGCCACCAACTCGCCGGCACCAATGGCCTGACGGACCGCGGTAGAGCTGGCTACGACCCCGTCGACCAGCACCTCTCCCAAGGAGACCACCTCGAAGCCAAAACGGAGCCCAGCTTCGGTGAGAAAGGCCTGGTCGCCCCGGCGGTGGCGTCCGATGGCCGTGTCGTGGCCGATGATCAGCTCCCGGGCTCCCAAGGCCCGCACGAGCAGCTGCTCGACGAACGT
>JBLIMM010000377.1:0-4335 GCA_047638635.1 Pseudohongiellaceae bacterium
TCGTCGTACAAGATGGCGCGGGGTTCTTGAACAAGGACTCGGGCCAAGGCTGCCCGCTTGCGCATGCCGCCAGAAATCTCCGCGGGCATGCGCTCTGCAGCTGGGAGCAGGTCGAGTGCGGCCAAAGCGCGGTCGACACGGTCGTCGATGGAGGCTTGTTTGAGCTGGCGGCGCTCGATCAAGGGCAGGGCCACGTTGTCCCGAACAGACATCCAGTTCACCAGGGCGCCTGTCTGAAAGAGGTAAGCCACGGTGGAGCGGATCTCTGTCAGGCTGCGATGATTAGCGCTGCCGACCTCTACGCCGTCGACGAGGACGCGCCCTGAGTCTGGCTGGAGCAGCCCGACAATATGCTTGAGGGTCACGCTCTTACCTGTGCCAGAGCGTCCCAAGATGACCACAGTCTCGCCCGGATTCAGGCGCAGGTTCACCCCGCGAAGGACATGCAAGTCGTCGAAGGACTTGTGCAGATCGATGAGCTCGATCATCGAAAGAACATCCACGAGATGTAGTAGCCGATGATGATGATCATCAGGAAGCTGCGCACCACTGCGGTGCGCACAGCGCGGCCTACGCCCAGCGCACCACCGGTGGCCTTCAGTCCTGAGGCGCAGCTGACCGTCGCGATGATGATGCCGAAGATCACCGACTTGATCAGGCCCGTGTAAATCTCTTCGGGGAACGGGCCCAGCTGCTCGCTGGTTGCCTGTAGAGAAGAGATGACGTTGCGGGTGTAGGAGCTGAACGAGACGTCCAGCTGAGTGGATGCGATGATTCCGCCGCCGAGGCAGCCCACTATGTTGCCGATGAATGACAACAGCGGCGTCATCACTGCCATGGCCACGATACGTGGCATGACCAAGATGGAGATCGGGTCGACGGAGAGGCACTCTAATGCGTCGATCTCTTCGGAGACAGCCATGGTGCCGATCTCGGCTGCCATGGCAGAGCCCACGCTTGCGGTCAAGATCATGGCTGTCATGAAGGGGCCCATCTCGCGGAACAAGATCACCGCGATGATGTCCGAGATGCGCTCCGCTTGGCCGAAGCGTTCCAGTTCGACGCCCACTTGCAGGGTCAAGATCATCCCCGTGAACAAGCCCACCACGGTGACCACGGGGAGCGGGGCTAGCCCGCAGGTTTTGAGCTGCTCAAGAAAGGCGCGTCGCCGATGGCGCCCGTCGGGGAGGACACGGGCCGCAGACCAGAGCAGTACCTTGATCGCAAAACCCGTGTCGACCAGGGTGAGCCGAATGCGCTCCCCGCGCCGTTGAAGTAGGTTGATCAGCGCGCCCACAGGTCGAACCCGAGCACCGAGAATGACTTCCAGCCTGTGCTGTCGGTGCGACCGCCGAACAGGCCCCAAAGAATGTTGTGCTGCGCCACGCCTTCTGGCTCAGGACGTCGAGAGTACAGCAAGGGAGCCGAGACACGGAGACCATCGTTTTCGTGGCGTATAAGAGTCGTGTCGAAAAGCAGCCTTGTTTCGAAGCGGGTGCCGTCGCTGCGCCGACGCCAGAGCGTCCAGAAAGGCGAGTAGAGTTCGTCGACTGGGCGGAAGAATTCGAAGTGGCGCACGGGTACCAGTGACGGGGCGGCCTGGTCGATGCGGCCGTCGGCCCCATGGTCTGAGTGAAAGAGCGGCCACAGCTGCCGCTGGGTGTCAGCGCCGGCGCGACCGTCAACCGTTCGTTTTGAGTTGTGCCAGAACGGCACGGCGTAGAAATCTTCCCGCTCGTACCGGGTGGCGGGCCAGCCCCCTTCATCGAGAGTGCGTCCCTGGCTCGTTCGCCACCAAATGAATGGGATCAACCAAACTTTGGAGTCGAGCTGGGGGCTGACGAAGTGGGAGTAGAAGGGGAACACTCTGAGGAGCGAGGTGTCCCCTTCGCGGCTCCAGCGAAAGAGGGGCCAGGGCAAGTCGTAGAGAAAGTCGCCACCTTCGTCAGGGAGCGGGTCGGTCTCATGGTTGGCCCGAAAGAAGGGCCAGAGCCAGGTGCTGCGACTCCAGCTGCGGGAGGACTCGTGAGAGGCCAGGGGCCAGAGGGCCCAGCGCGTGGAGGGCGAGGTCGTGTCCTGATAGTCGTCGCCCCAGGTGAAGAACGGCCAGGGCGCGCTGCGTTGATCTGTCCGTGGGTTGCCTCGCGTGTCTCGGACGATGCGGTGCCGGTAAAAGGGAAGGGCTCTCCAAGAGCCATCTCGGGGGCCGCCGTCAGTCCAGCCTCCCAGGAGCAGCACCGTCCAAGAGTCGGAAGTCTCGGTGACTTCGAAGTGGGTGCGCATGAACAGCGGCCACAAGAAGAAGTCGAAGGTGTCGATGCCGAAGATGTCGTGGGTGCGACCGGCAAGAGGGAGGAAGGCAAAGTAGCTGTCGTTGTGCTCTGGCCCCAGCCCCGCGTAGATGATCGGAAAGACCACGGCATTCCAGCGGCTCCCCAGGGGGCCGCGTTGGGTCTCGCCGCTCCAGACAAGGGGCCAGAAGCGCCAGCGAGTCCCGTCTTCGACCGCATAGTGACGGCCGAAAGGGGCCAGGAAGTCAGTGACCGGCAGGCCAAAGTTCGCCTTGTGCTGGTAGAGCGGGCGCAGGGCGTGGGAGAGCCCTTCGGGGCCGCTGCGGACGGCGATGAGAGGCCCTAGTGCCTCGATTTCTGTGGAGCCGTCCAGCCGCTGTTCGATACGAATGAGCGGGTTGAAATCGATGTCCGGTAGCGCACGACAGCCCCCGAAGGTCGCCCAGAGGACGATCACGGTGAGCGTCTGCCAGCTGGCTCGAACGGACTGCCCGGGGCAGGGTGATTTGCGGGGGAGGCTTCCCATGGGGCCAACGGTCGCAGGCCGGAGCCCCGGTCTCAAGCTTCGGTCTGAGGGCACAGCGATTCGCCATCGGCTGATGGCAGCCTTGAGCCAGACCTTGGCAGGCGGGTACCTTCCTCTCGGAGCTCCCTGCAGTGGGTCGCCCAAATCCTCTTGAGAGTAGAGCCGTCGTGACAAAGACCAGAACTCCTCGGATCCTTTCAGGTATTCAGCCCAGTGGCGCGCTGCACTTGGGCAACTACTTCGGCGCCATGGCCCAGCACATCGCGCTCCAAGAGCAAGGCGAGGGGTTCTATTTCATCGCCGACTACCACGCGCTAACCACGCTGCAAGATCGCTCCGTCTTTCGGCAGCTCGTGCGCGATGTCGCGCTCGACTACCTGGCCTTGGGTCTCGACCCCGAGAAAGCCCTGCTCTACCGCCAGTCAGATGTGCCAGAGGTCACCGAACTCACCTGGTTGCTGTCCACGGTCACAGGCATGGGGCTGCTGGAGCGGGCGCACTCCTACAAGGACAAGGTGGCCAAGGGCATCACTCCCAGGGCGGGTCTGTTCTTCTACCCGGTGCTCATGGGCGCTGACATTCTGGCTTACCACTCCGATCTGGTTCCCGTGGGCAAAGATCAGGTGCAGCACGTCGAGATGACCCAGGACATGGCCTCGTCTTTTCATGCTGCCTACGATTGCGAGGTGTTTCGGCGACCGGAGGCCCGGCTGGCAGGGGCGGGGGCGTTAGTTCCAGGCGTCGACGGTCAGAAAATGTCGAAGTCCTACGGCAACATCATCGAGATCTTTGCCAGCGGCAAAGCGCTGAAGAAGCGAGTTATGTCCATCGTCACCGACTCGCAAGGTGTGGATGACGTGAAAGACCCGGAGACTTGCACGATTTTTCAGCTCTACCAGCTGGTAGCGGACGCCGACGCAGTGACCGAGATGTCCCAGCGGTTGCAGGCGGGTGGCTATGGCTACGGTGATGCGAAGAAAGCTCTTCTTGCAGCGATCAACGAGGCCTTTGGGCCGGCCCGGGAGCGCCGTGAGGTCTTGGCAGCTGACAGCGATCTGCTCGAAGACGTGCTGGTGACCGGGGCGGCGAAAGCGAGGGCAGTGGCTCAAGACGTGCTCGGAGCGGCGCGGGAGGCGGTGGGCATGTCGACGGCGCCTGGCCTGCGACCAGCTCGTTGATCATTGTCGTCCAGCGAGTCTCTCGGGCCCGTGTGCTCGTGGACGAAGCGGTGGTGGGTGAGATCGAGACGGGGCTGGCTTTGCTCGTCTGCGCGTTGTCTGGTGACGGTGAAGCAGACATCAACTGGCTGGCGGACAAGGTCTGCGACCTGCGCCTCTTTCCCGACAGCGATGGCCGCACGAATTTGGCGCTGACAGACGTGGGGGGCGGGGCGTTGGTGATTCCTCAGTTCACCTTGGCTGCGGACTGGCGCAAGGGGCGGCGACCGTCATTCACCAAAGCGGCTCCTCCTGAGGAAGGTCGTGTGGCGCTGGAGCGTTTTGCCGCACGCTTGGTTGC
>JBLIMM010000378.1:0-4330 GCA_047638635.1 Pseudohongiellaceae bacterium
GGTGACATCAAGTTCGAAGAGCTGGCATCTTGCGGGCGGGCGCGCAGCGGGCGCTTAACCGTGCGCGGGCGTTCCATGAACACCCCTGCGTTTATGCCTGTGGGAACCTACGGCAGTGTGAAGGGGGTCTCGCCAGGAGAGTTAGCTGGAGCTGGCGCCAGCATGATTCTGGCCAACGCTTATCACCTCCATGACAGGCCGGGAGCGGACGTTGTGCAAGCCCTTGGGGGCCTGCACAAGTTCATGCAATGGGACGGCCCGATCCTCACGGACAGCGGTGGCTTTCAGGTCTTCTCCATGCTCGACGTGGCCGCACTCGACGAGAACGGGGTCAACTTTCGTTCATCGATCGACGGGCGCAATCTTCGCTTAGGCCCCCGTGAATCCGTTGAGATGCAGCTGGCTCTCGATGCAGACGTAGCCATGGTCTTTGACCACTGCCCACCGCTCCCCGCCGATCGCAAGCTGCTCGAAACGTCGGTGCGTCGCACCACCCGCTGGGCTGCCCTCGCAGCAGACCATCACACTGCCACGAGCAAGCAGGGACAGAGCCTCTTTGGCATTGTCCAAGGAGGGCTCGACTTTGACCTGCGCAAGCGTTCCGCAGAGGGGCTGATCGAGATTGGCTTCGACGGCTATGCCATGGGCGGTCTGTCTGTAGGCGAAGGGCCGGCGGCGTTGGCCGAAGCCATGCCCCGCTTCGCGCCTCTGCTCCCCCCAGACCGGGTGCGCTATCTCATGGGTATCGGAAGGCCGGACGATGTGCTGCTAGCCATCGCTGCAGGCTTCGACATGTTCGACTGCGTGCTACCCACCCGTAACGGTCGCCACGGCACGGTTTTCATCCCCGGCGGGAAGGTGCATCTCAAGAACAGTCGATTCAAAACATCCAGCGAGCCCATTGACCCTGAGTGTGACTGCAGCACTTGCAGCAACGGTTGGTCCACGGGTGTGTTGCGTCACTTGATCATGGCCGCCGAACCCTTGGGGCGCGCGCTCTGCTCGATCCATAACCTGAGGTTCTTGCATCGTGAAGTGAGCCTAGCCCGGAGCGCCATTGAGCAAGGTACCTTCACTGAGCTGCTCGCGAAACGTGGACTCGCTGAGTCGCCCTAGGGGCGAACCTGCCGGGAGGCGTCGTCCTCTCCTCACTCTCTGCTGGTCCGACCCTGGTCCTGCCCTGGCCCTGTCCTGGCCGTGTCCTGGCCGTGTCCTGGCCCTGTCCTGGCCCTGCCCTGCCCTGGCCCTGTCCTAGCCTAGCCCTGGCCTCGTCGGGCGTCCCGGCGAAGAGCCAGCAGGCCTTCTACACAAAGCCATGCAGCCATAAGGAGGAGCACGCCGCCCACCACAGCGAGAGGCCCTTCATCGGCGGCAATGAACCGTTGCAGGTTGGTCCCCATGGCGAACAACGTGCTCACCAAGATCAGCAGCATGGGCACGCCGGTCACCCAGGCGTAGGGCCCGCGCCGGGACAGGTAGCGAGTGGCCAGCATCAACGTCATCGCTGCGAGGAGTTGATTCGTGGTGCCGAACAACTGCCACAAGGTCATCCCCGCCTCTCGCTCGGTGACGACCACGGAGCCATCCGCCCCGACGCTTTCTACACGCAAGCGATAGAAGCAGAAGAAGGCGATGGCGAGCACAGCAATGAACGACGACACGAAGCGATGACAGGGCATTTTCGCCGAGCTGCTGATCTCTTCGACGTTGTAGCGCAACAGGCGGGTGGCCGAGTCGAGGGTCGTTAAAGCAAACGACACGACAACCACCGCCACGAAGGAGCGGGCCAGGTCTTCGGGAAGCCCAAACTCCCAAAGGAACGAAGCGCCTCCATCAATGAAGTTCGACAAGGCAACGCCAGGCCCTTTGATGGACTGCCACGACTGGTAGATTCCGTCTTCCCAGGCGCTGGGTTTGAGCACCCCTGCCGTGCACGCAATCACAGCGAGCAGGCCCAGTAACGACTCGCCAATCATGGCTCCGTAGCCAATGGGCCGAGCATGAACTTCTCGGTCGAGCTGCTTAGCTGTTGTTCCCGACGCCACCAGAGCATGAAAGCCGCTGGCTGCTCCGCAAGCGATGGTAATGAACACGAAGGGCAGCATGGGTGGTGAGCCCGGAGCATCCATCACCACAGCCGGTGCCGCGAAGTCATTGCCGGACATAAAGAAGCCCAGGTACATGCCCCCCAGCCCCAAGTACAACAACAGTGAGTTGATGAAATCCCGGGGCTGCAGCAGCGACCACACGGGCAGCACCGAAGCGAGAAAACCGTAGCCCAGCAGGGTCAGCTTGATCGACTGGGATGAAGGCCAGTCCGCCTCGGCCACGCCAAAGCGGTCAAGCTTGACAGCGGCGTAGATCAACAAGAGCAACAGGCAAAAGCCGGCCACCGTTGTGGGGCCGAGGGAGGCCTTACCCCGATGCAAGACCACGCCGATGGTGGCGGCGACAATCATCAATCCCGCAGAAGGCAAGATGGCCTGGGGATAGGCGCCCCAACCAAGGAGCCCCGAAATCGCAATGACAAACACGCCCATGGCCAAGGACACGCCGAAGAAAATGATGCCATGAAAGAGCATCTTTGCCCTGCGGCCCAACAGGTCCTCTGCGATCGCCCCAATCGACATCCCCTTGTGCCGCACGGACAACACCAAGGCCGAGAAGTCGTGCACGCTGCCCACAAGAATGGCGCCAAAGACGACCCAGATCATGGCGGGCAGCCAACCCCAAATCACTGCCACCGCCGGGCCCAGCATGGGAGCCAAACCCGTGATCGAAGCGAAATGGTGTCCGAACAAGACAGCGGGACGGGTGGGCAAATAGTCCACGTCGTCCCGCAGCGTATGGGCTGGGGTCGGCGCATCGGGGTCTAGCGCGAAGACCTTGCTGCCCAAGAAGCGCGAGTAGAACACGTAGCCCAGGGCGTAAAGAACGAGGCAAGCGGCGACGGCGAGCGGTGCAGTCACGGTGCGAAACTCAGCGGCCCGAGTTCACGACGCGGTCGACGATCAAGACCGTGCCCTCGACGTTCATCAGCAGCAAGCTACGTCCTTCTAGGATCACCGTCCGCCCTTCGAGCAACGCCAACTCGGTCACCCCCGCCGGCGCACTCAGCTTGAACTCTCTGCTACCCTCGCTGATGGCGAAGACAACTCCCTCACTGTCGGCGCTGGTCAAACGACGCACCGTCCCTTCAATGCGCTGTGACTGTCCTTGCCCTTGATACGCCAGCCCCAGCGCCAGGGCGCGCGATTCGACAAGGAGGTTCTTGTCAGCGAGGGCCCGTTCAGCGAGTGACGCAGCGTGGGCCTCTACTGCGTCCTTGCGTCGGCGCTGCTCCCGGGACACGTTGTTGACCAGGGTCTGCCAGCGTCCCCGAACATCGCTGCCGTCCCCCAGGCGCCGCCCCAACTCGGCTAACTCACGGGCGCGAAAAGAGAGCTTGGCGTCATTGAGCGCGGGCACCTCCACCCGGGACTCAAACCCCAGTTCGAGTGCGGCGTCATGCTGAGCCAACCATTCTGGGTCGGTGGTGAGCGCCTCTGCCACCCGGGCCTCACGGCCGGCGGCGCGGCTCTGCCAGTCTCTCCCCCAGGCGTCGGCTGCGATGCTCGCGGACACAGTCGTCAAAGCAGAACGCTGGGCCAGCAAGGCCAGCTCCACAGGGGCCACGACCCGCACCCAATCACCCTCGATGCCCAGCAAGACCAACTCGCCTGCATCAGCGCCCACCCGGCCCACGGGCAACAGCCCCACCGTGGACGGCAAGAGCCGGGCGTTCACCCGTTGTCCCTGCACCCGAGCCGTCTTTTGGAGCTCATCCACCTGGACAAAGTCACCGTGAAGGTAGATAGGAAAGCCCTTGGCTAAATGCACCTGTTGGTACGCACCGGTGCCCTCTGACACCACCCGCAGCACTGTGCCCCCGGGGACACTCAACACGCCGGCGTGGCTGTCACTAGGCCCTGCCCGCAGAACCAATGGGTCATTGGATTGGGCGAAGGCGTCGGCGGGCAGGGGCGCCGTGGTCTGTGCCACAAGCGCGAGCATGATCAAGAGGGCTTCCATGGCGTAGGATCTTAGCGGACCACGCCGTCGAGGCCGCCCCCTTGCTCACGGCTCCCCCTGATTGAGCCCTGTCTCGTGATTCTGCTTGCCACGCTTTGCCTGCTCTTGCTGCCCCACGGGGGGCGCTTCCAGCCTCCATTAGGTCCGACGCCCCCCCCCGCTGCCACAGGCGGCCCGCTCATCAACCCTGGCGATGGCTCGGGTGACGGCAGCGGAGGCCTGGGCGGTGGCTTGGGAAGCGGCGACAACGTGATCATTC
>JBLIMM010000379.1:0-4323 GCA_047638635.1 Pseudohongiellaceae bacterium
GCTGCTCGACCGCAACGGCATCCAAATCGACGGCTTCACCAAAGACGTCATGGACCAAGGCGACCTCGCCGCCAAATACGCAGCCTTCGGCTGGCACGTCACCACCATCGACGGCCACGACATGGATGCGCTCAACGGCGCAATCGACGAGGCCAAGACCATTCGCGGCAAGCCCCAACTGATCTGCTGCGAGACAGTGCTCGGCAAGGGCGTCTCGTTCATGGAGAACGTGCCGACCTGGCACGGGGTCACGCCCGACGCCGATCAGGCGAACGCGGCGATGGCGGAGTTGGGTCTGAGCTGACGTGTCCAGGGCCTGGCCCTGAACACGTCCACGAGGTTGAGCAAAAGCCCTACCCTTACACCATCGTCCAGGTGTTTCGCGCTGCTGGGCTTTGCTTTCGGGAGCGGTCGTCGTCGAACTGCTTGGCTCCCCCGATGCTCTGGCTGATGTCGTCGGCGATTCTGCCTGAGAGGTAGTAGCTGTGTTCGATGACACCACCTACGACGTCACTGCAGTCCACTTGGTGGACCTTGTTGTGCACGGCATTGGGGTGGGCTGAACCTGCTGTGCCGAGGCGGTCGGAGTTGCCTTTGGTGTAGTCGGACACGTACAGGGCGGCGTCGCCGGAGTTGTAGTAGACGGTCACGTTGCGGGAGAGCTCGTGGAGCCGCCCCATGGGTTGGCCGGTCTCTAGCACGGTGTCCTCAACGTCTGACGAGCAGAGGAAGATGTGCTCGAAGATCCGCGGCATGGCCGGCCCCGGAGTGTGCTGGTCGATCTTGCTGATCGCGTTCTGCATCACGTAGTTGCCCATGGAGTGGCAGAGCAGGTGCAGCTCATGGCCGCACAGAGCGCTGTCCTTTTGGTGCAACGACATCAGGAAGTCGCGGAGCTTCAGGATCGCTCGACCCACGGATCCTCCCGACGATTCAGCATCGGCCCGATCAGAGCGGTAGGCCAAGAAGGGCAGCGCGCTCCCGTCGGACGGCCAGGAGAACAGCACGACGGTGGTCTTCTTCGCGCCCTCGTTTCGGTTGAGCATTTCTTGCAGCGCCAGGGCAGAGCCCACCGCATCTTCCCAAGCTACGTTGTAGCCGTGGATGTAGATCAAGACATCGCTGCTCTTGGTCATCACCTTTTGTAGTTCGGCGAAGAGCGCCGACGAGCCGTACTTCGAAGAGAGCGGCTGGTTCACGTCAGAGTGGGCAGACGACAGCTTCTCGCGAAACGCACGAATGTCGATGGCCTCATCATTGCCCGCCAACTTGCCCAGGTAGCCACTGAGCCCTTCGCCATCGCCGCGCCCCGCATCGGTGCTCTTGCGGAAGTAACGCTCGACCCTGGCGGAATCCGCTTCGAGACTCAGCTTCCCGAGTCGCAGGTTCTCCATGCCATCGGAGCTAAACGCCGTGTCGTAGCTTTCCGGCCTCCAGCGGTTGTCACCGACGTGCCGGCGGTTCGTTGCGTAGTACAGGCGTAGCTTGGTCATGGTGCGATCCCCGAGATGCGAGTGAAGCCAGGTGCGGAAGGCTGCCGTGCAGTCGACAGCGCTAGCGGCCAGGGTACGGGACGCAGCAACGGGGTCAATTACATGGGTTCTCACCGAAGCAATCAACGGACGGTGGTACCCGCCGCGGCCCGTGAAGCCAACGTGTCACCGTCGCAGGCGGTCCATCAGTCGCGCGAGTCAGTCGCGCGAGGCTGACTTGCCAGACGAGGCGCTCCAGTCTCCTGAAGCTCCCGGGCATTCAGGCACTCACTTCAGCACTCGATGATGTTCACCGCGAGGCCGCCGCGGGAGGTTTCCTTGTACTTCAGTTTCATGTCCGCGCCGGTCTGGCGCATGGTGGCGATGACTTTGTCCAGGGAGATCATGTGAGAGCCGTCCCCTTGCAGAGCGAGTCGCGCCGCGTTGATCGCTTTCACCGCGCCCATGGCGTTGCGCTCGATGCACGGCACCTGAACGAGTCCGCCGACCGGGTCGCAGGTGAGGCCGAGGTTGTGCTCCATGCCGATCTCTGCGGCGTGCTCGACTTGCAGCACTGTGCCACCCAACACCTCGGCCAGGCCAGCCGCTGCCATAGAGCAAGCCACGCCCACCTCTCCCTGGCAGCCCACTTCGGCTCCGGAGATCGATGCGTTCTGCAGATAGATCGTGCCGATGGCTCCAGCGGTGAGCAGGAAGCGCTCCACCCCGTCTTGGTCCCCGTGGCAATGCTCAAGATAGTGGTGCACCACTGCGGGGATCACTCCCGCCGCACCGTTCGTGGGCGCGGTCACCACGCGCCCACCTGCCGCGTTCTCTTCGTTGGCTGCCATGGCCCAAAGATTGACCCAGTCCATCAGCACATAAGCCTCTTGCTGGGACGCGGGCGTCCCGCGCATGCGGCGATACAGCACGGCGGCTCGACGCTTCAGACGCAGCCCGCCGGGAAGCAAGCCCTCCTTTTCGCAGCCCCTCTGAACACAACGAGCCATGGTGTCCCAGATCAGCTTCAGGCGACTGCGCACCTCATCTTGGGTACGCCACACACATTCGTTCTCGAGCATCAGCGTGCTAATCGAAAGTCCCGAGGCCACACATTGGGCCAAGAGCTCGTCGCCCGTGCTAAACGAATAAGGCTGCTCCGTACGATCCTCGATGATCTTCGACGCACCGTCGTGGGACTCGTCCACCACGAAGCCGCCGCCCACCGAGTAGTAGATTCGCCTGAGCAGCTCACCGCCTTCAGCGTCATGGGCCACAAAGCTCATGCCGTTGGGATGACCGGGCAGACTCTTGCGGCGCATGGCAATGCAGCGATCTACCTTGAACGGGATCTCTCGCTCGCCCGCCAAGGACAACAGCGATCGCTCGCGAACCGCAGCCATGCGCACCTGCACAGAGTCGATATCCACCTCTTCTGGGGTCTCCCCTTCGAGGCCCAGAACCACGGCGACATCGGCACCGTGCCCCCGGCCCGTGGCACCCAGGGAGCCGAACAACTCCACCCGCACTGCACAGACCTTTGGCAGCAAAGCTGAGCTGGCCAACTCCGTGGCGAAACGACGGGCGGCGCGCATGGGCCCCACGGTGTGGGAGCTCGAAGGACCAATACCGATTTTGAACATGTCGAAGACGCTGACTGCCATGGGGCGCAGTCTGCTCAGACTCGCGGGAGAGTCAAGCCGTGCGTCCTACATCTGGTTGAATCCTTTTCCCTGGCGTAGATTGGGCCAGCTCGTTCGAGATTTCCCGCCCTCGCCCCCTGACCTCCCACCCTGAGACTCCACCATGCTTCGACTTAGCCTGCTGCTGCTCGCCGCTCCTCTCCTCACTCCAGCGGTCGCGCAAGATGTCCCACCGGGGAGCGCGCCTGTCATCACAGTCGCAGGTCAGGAGTTCTTCAGCTGGGACGAGTACAAGCAGTCTGAGCTGTTTCGCACCGCCGGCCTGCGCTGTAACACCGAGCACCCAGAAGGGGCGCAGTTCTCGGCAGGGGATCCCTCCGACTGCAGCTACGGCTTCAGCAACCCGTCCGCGGAATACGCGCCCACTTCGGTGATCAACATCCCCGTGGTGATTCACTGCATGTACGCAAGTGACGGCACGGGCTTCGTGCCTGAGTCCGCCATGGAAACTCAGATCGTGCAGCTCAACGAACGCTTCCGGGCCTTCGCTGGAGGCGTGGGCAGCTTGGGCTACGACTCGCTGATTCAGTTTCACTTGGCCACCGAAGATGAGTTCGGCAATCCGTCCAACGGAATGACCTACCGCATGAACGACACCTTCTTCAACGACGGCGGGCAGTACTGGAACTCTCTCGCCTGGGACACCAACCGCTACCTGAACATGTACACGAACAACGCGGCGGGCAACCTGGGCTATGTGCCGTTCTTGCCTCAACAAGGTGGAAGCTCAGTGGGCAGCCCCGCAGACCGCGTCGTCGTACTCTGGTCCACGGTCGGAGCCGACGCACCCATCGGGTTTCCCTACGACCAGGGCACCATCGCCGCCCACGAGGTGGGTCACTACCTGGGGCTTTTCCACACGTTTCAGGGAGGCTGCAGCCACCCGGTGAGCTGTGCCTCCACCGGCGACCGCATCTGCGACACGAACCCGTCGAGCTCGGCCGCCTTCTTTTGCAATCCGATCAACAGCTGCAACTTGGCGGACCCCTTCGAAAACTACATGAGCTACGGGGACCCCTGCATGACCGAGTTCACCCCGGAGCAAATCCTGCGCATGCGTTGCACCCTCGAGCACTACCGCCCCGACCTCGCCGTGGACGAAGCTCCTGGCACCTGGGTCGACGTGGGAGGAGGCACCGCCGGCTCGA
>JBLIMM010000380.1:0-4323 GCA_047638635.1 Pseudohongiellaceae bacterium
GGATGCGTCGTGCCATCCCCAGCAATGTGGGCGTGGGCCCAATCTCTATGAGCACATCGCAGTCTTGGGCGGCGAGGGCCTGCATGGCTTCGCTGAAGCGCACGGGCTCAGAGACGTGGCGTACCCAGTACTCGGCCTTTGTGAGTTCGTGGCTTGCGGCGCTGCCTGTGAGGCAGGAGGCGAAGCCCACCCGTGGTGTGCTCAGTTGCAGCTGCCCGGCCACTTCGGCGAAGGGCTGCAGCATGGGCTCCATCATGGAGGAGTGGAACGCATGGGACACGTCGAGAACTGTGACTCGGAGCTGCGCCTCCTTGAGGGTCTCGGTGGCCGCTGCCACCGCCGCTGCGGTACCAGAGAGCACCAGTTGCCGAGGACCGTTGTACGCGGCCACGCTCAGCTGCCCGGCATGGGTCGTCAAGACGCTTGCCACCGCTTCGGCATCTTCGTCCGCAGCGACCACGATCATGTCGCCGGGTTCAGTGAGCGCGACCATCAAGCGGCCACGGGCGGCCACCAGTTGGGCAGCGTCTGCCAAGGACATGACACCGGCGCACACGGCGGCTGCGTATTCACCCACACTATGCCCGGCAACCCACGCGGGAGTGACACCCCAGCGGGTCCAAAGCTCTGCCAGCGAGACCTCGATGGCGAAGAGCGCAGGTTGGGTGCAATCCGTGCGCGAGAGTTTGTCGGTGTGCTCGCCCCAGAGCAGCTCGAGCAGCGGGTGGGGCAGCACGGGGTCGAGAGCAGCGGCGCACTCGTCGAGCGTCGCGCGGAAGACTGGCTCTTGCTCGTAGAGTTCGTGAGCCATGCCCGCGTACTGCGAGCCTTGCCCGGTAAACAGAAACGCAACCCGCGGGGGATGGGCTGGGGCGCGCACCAGAGGCAACTCGTCACTGCCGGAAGCCACAGCTTGCAAGCTGGCCATGAGTTCGTCGCGCGTGCTGGCGCTGAGGGCCACGCGCCTGGGCATCTGCGCCCGACCCAAGTTCATGGAGTGGCACACGTCTGCCAAGCTGTCTGTCCCATGGCCCTCAAGGTGCTCTGCGAGCTGAGCGGCAGACTCGCGCACGGCGTTGTCGTCACGGCCCGACAAGCACAGCACTTCGCTGGAACGTGGCGTGCTCGGTGTGACCGCTGTGGGCAACGGCGCTTCTTGCACCACCGCGTGGGCGTTGGTCCCGCTGAAGCCGAACGAGTTGACCCCGGCCACTCGTGGGCGCATAGAGCGAGCCCAAGGGCGCATGGTCGTGGGCACGTCGACGACAGTTTCATCCCAGGGGATGTGTGGGCTGGGATTGTTGAAGTTCAGCTGAGGCGGGATGGCGTCGTGTTCGAGAGCACCCAGAACTTTCAGCAAACTTGCGATGCCCGCGACCGTTTCGCAGTGACCGATGTTGGTCTTCACCGAGCCCACCAGGAGGGGTTGGTCCGGTCGACGTCCGGGGGCGAAAACTGCGTCGAGGGCGGCGACTTCGATAGGGTCGCCTAACGACGTTCCGGTGCCGTGTGCTTCTACGAAATCGATGTCGCTGGGGACGGCCCCGGCGGAGGCCAGCGCCAAGCGAATCACAGCGGTTTGCGCGGCACCGCTGGGGACGGTGAGCCCGCCGCTGGCGCCGTCTTGGTTGATCGCCGTGCCACGGACGAGGGCCACGATGCGGTCACCATCGGCTTCTGCACGAGACAGTCGCTTGAGCACCAACACGCCACAGCCTTCACTGCGCACGTAACCGTCGGCAGCGGCATCAAACGTTTTACAGCGCCCGTCTGGGGAGAGCATGGACGCATGGCTCACGGCGATGCTGCCAAAGGGGTCGAGCAGCAGATTCACTGCCCCAGCAAGGGCGGCGCTGCATTCTCCTCGGCGCAGACTCTGCACCGCTTGGTGCACCGCCACCAGGCCAGACGAACAGGCGGTGTCGAGAGCAAAGCAAGGTCCGCTGAAGCCGAGCACGTAGCTGATACGCCCGGCCATGGTGCTCATGGAGTTCCCTGTGGCGAAATAGGCGTCGGCGTGCTCGGGCCCCAGATTGCCATCGCACATGTAGTACTCGGTGCCTCGGGAGCCCATGAACACGCCGGTGGGGCTGCCGACCAGGCTGTCCGGAGCGATGCCTGCTCGCTCTAAGGCCTGCCAGCTGAGCTCCAAGAGCACGCGCTGTTGCGGGTCGAGGGATCGTGCTTCTACGGGAGAGATGCCAAACAAACGCGCGTCGAACTGGGACACGTCGCCGATGAAGCCGCTGCGCCTGGTAACCATTTTGCCCGGGGCTGCGGGGTCGTCGTCTTGAAAGGCCTCGGCATCCCAGCGGTCTTCGGGCACTTCGGTCACGGCATCAATGCCGTCCCGTTGCAAGTTCCAGAAGGCCTCTGGGTCGTCAGCCCCCGGGAAGCGACAGGAGTAACCCACGATGGCGATGGGCTCGTTGCGCGCCTCGTCCATGGCGGCGAGTCGTGCGGTTTGGCGGACGAGCTCGGCGCGCAGTTCGTCCTCAGACATGTGGGCCGGGTCGCGACTCTTATCGGCCTGAGCTTGGCTCGCGGCACTTGCACTGAGGGGACGTCTGGCAGAACCCTGCTTGGCGCTGCCCCGCTGAGCGGCCAGGGCTGGCTGCAGGTGGTCGACTAAGGTGTCCGGAGTGGGACAGTCGAAGAGCACGGTGGAGCGCAGCACGCAGCCGAGCCGTTGTTCGAGAAGCACTTTGAAATCCACCGCTCTGAGGGAGTCAAAGCCCAGGTCGAGAAAGCCGTCATGGGGACCCATGGCCCGCTCGGCTGGGAGTCCGAGGAACTCGTCTGCAAGGTGGCAGGTGTATTCAACGAGCAGTCGGCGCACTTCGCTGGAAGGGGCAGCTGCGAGGCGCTCAAGAAACGACAAATCGAGGCTCATGTCAGGATGGGGGAGGCCTGCATCAGTCATGTTTCAAGATCCCTTGGTGTGGCGGGTTGTGCTGGTCGCGCTGGAGTCGACGATGGCCAGCGAGACGTTGCCCAGACTGAGCCCGCCGTGACTGTCGCTGAACTGGCAATGGGTGCGCAGCAAGATCATGTGCCCATGGTCTTTGGCTTCGAGGACGGTGAGCAGTCCTTCGAAGTGGCGCCGATCCATGGGCTTCGAGAAGCGGCAGGCGAAATCGTGGATGAGCACATCGGGCAACATGCGCTGGTAGAAGTGATCGAGGGTCATGTCGCCGAGGGCGTCGAGCAGACCCTCCTTCGCGGACTGAGCCAGCAACACATAGATCAGCTGGTTGTAGCAGAGGTTGAACTCGACGGAGTTGAAGTGCCCGGTCTCGTCGATGTAGCAAGACTCGGCAATGCCGAACTGGGCCCGGGCTTCGACGAGCTTGTCCCCTGGCTGTGTTTGTCCCGGCTGATCCAAGCGCCGCACTGTGGCCGAGCGAATGTAGCGGCAGTGGGGTTTGTAGGGTTGCTGAACCCGTGCGAGCAACGGGTCGGAGACGGGCTCGGTGCCTTGCGGGGCCTGGAGACTGTAGTCGTCTTGGAGAGGCTCGCGGTTCATCAGGCCAGCTGTCCGTCGGGGGTGGGAGGCGGGAGCATGGGGGGCCAGCAGTATAAGTGGTAGATTGCCTCACATGTCGATGTCAGCGCGACGACTTCTTTGGCCACCGGGCGTGATTTTGCGGGGCGCCTTGTCGGGGTGAGCCCCGTAGCAAGGCTGGCGTTGGCAGTCACACAACCGGCCGGAGCATCGGCTACACCAGATGTCTTTGAGCGAGGAGCCAGCGCACCATGTCTGCAGAGCTGAGACCGATCACCATTGCAGCCGTGCCCCGGTGGCAAGCGGCCCGGCAAGGGGCCAAGTTGGCCATGCAGTGCGGAGAACGGCAGCTCACCTGGGACGAGGTGAATACTCGCTCAAATCAGGTGGCTCAGGCGCTGTACAGCTCTGGGGTCAAGCCAGGTAGTCGGGTGGCGTTTCTCGGCAAAGATTCCGAGTTGGCCTACGAGTTTGTTTTCGGCGTGGCCAAGGCCGGGGCGGTGCTGATGGGCATCAACTGGCGCTTGGCACCCCCTGAGGTCCGTTTCATTCTCGAAGACGGTGAGGCTGTGCTGCTGGTGCTGGGCGCTGAGTTTGTGGAGAACATGGCCTCTGCGTGGGAAGGCAACGAGGGTTTGCTCGATGTCTTGGTGGTCGATGGGCAGGCTGGCGGCTTGCCGCCCTATGAAGCCTGGCGTGATGGGGCGCCCGCCGACGACCCGGGGCGCCCTGACGATCCCGAAGAAGTGGTGGTGCAGATGTACACCAGCGGGACCACAGGCCATCCCAAGGGCGTGCAACTGGCCAATCGCAGTTTC
>JBLIMM010000381.1:0-4313 GCA_047638635.1 Pseudohongiellaceae bacterium
CGGCGCATCGCGGATTCCTTCGTATTCGTCGATCGCCTCCAGGACTGGCCCCTTGGTACTAACCGCCCCACCTGTTGCGATTTCGACTTCCCTGTAGAGCACATCTGCTAGGCCTGACTTTGCCCTTAACGACTCGGCGCTGCCTCTCTCGCTCAGGCCCCGTGCCCGTTCGAACGCTGCTCGGGCCTTCTCGGTCCCGTCGTCGGCGGCAGAATCCATCTCTCTCCATGCAACGGCAAACTCTGCCTCCACCGCCCCCTGTAGATTTGACCGGGCCAACTCGAGTTCGTCGCTCACGAGATCAGCGGAAACACCTTCTGACTCCGTGAACCAGCCGTCGAGCTCTTTGATCCAATCGCGCATGTCTTCTGGGTCAGCGGGTTGAGCAGCGCCACAAACCCTGGCGATGGTCGCGGACATCTCAGCCTTGAAGACATCGTCACGGAGCGCCGGGCTGGAAAACTTCGAGAGCGACGCGCCGACCTTAGCGACAAAGACCTTCGCTGTGGGGACATCCTGCGCGCTCTTGGCACTGTTGCTCAGCACTGCACGACTCCGCTCCAGGGCGCGATCCACTTGCCCGTCGAGCTGAGCTTCGGGACGTTTCGCTAGCAAGCCATCGATAAGCGCCAGGGCATCCGCTAGGTCAGCGGGCTTCATGGTCACGGTGATCCTGTCCAGCTGGGGCTCGACGAGAGAGGACGCCCACTGCAGCACGATCTTGCCTGACGGTGTGGCGCCCAGGTTTTCCGCGCCAGCGTCTAACTGCACCAGCAAACTCAGCTGCGCGGAAAAGGCACTCTGACTCTTCTCAAGCTCAAACTGCTGCTGAGCGAAGGCGAGAGCGTCGTTACGCAATCCCTTGGTGCGATCCTCAACGTGAATGTTGGAGGGAACCCGCCCTGCGAGGCCTTCGATCTCCACGAGCAGCTCTAGGGAGACGTTCAAAGAACGCAGCCGGCCAACCTCTTGCCCTAGCCGTTCTTGCGCACGCTCAAATGCAACAGCCGCCCCCAGCCGTTGTCGCGCCAAACTCAAGGGACCCGCAGCCAAGGTCACGAGGCAGTCCTCGCTCGCTAAGGTGGCGCTCGCCAACTCGTCGAGAGCACCCCGCAGGTCTTCCGGGTCGAACACATCGGGGAGCGCCCGCAGTCGATCTTCGAGATCCTCCCGGCGTTCTTTGAAGTCCGTCACCTGAGGCACGGCCGGTTCATCTGAGCCGGCCCTGTGCCCATCAAACACCCGGGCCGCCGCCATCGCTTCGTCGGGTTTGCAGGACGCGAGGGCCCCCCGGTATTGACGGCTCGCCTCACTGAGCAAGCGGGTCTTCGCTTCGGCGACAGCCTCGTCCATGGCTGCCCTCACACAATCCGGCAGCAGCCCTCCGGCGATGCTGGCGCCATTCATGCTTTCCTCGAGAGCCTCAAGGCCAGTGGCTTGCTCGAGTTTGGCGACCTCGGCGCTGTAAGTCTCCCACGCGCCCTCGAGCTCCTCGAGCTGATCTTGGCTGGCCTGATACCGAGGGTCAGCGCTGTCGAGAACGCTCAACAGCTCGTGGGCTTGCTCGCTGTTGCAGCTCGCCAACGCCGCCTCGAACCCGGCGTGATCAAACGCCCCGGGCTCCCCCGACAAACCGCTAATTGGCGGCTCAGAGGTTCCGGCTTTCGATGTCTCGTCCCCCGTCATGAGCTGGAAGCCCACGAAGCCCATCGCGCACAGGAATACGACCATCATGGCCAACTTCAGCCCGCCACCGCTCCCGTTGGCAGGTGCGCTGGGCGGCTCGCTGACGCTCTTCCGCGACGACGGCGGCGGGCTCGCTACGACCGTTTCTGCAGACGCCAGGTCTGCACGGTTGAGGCCAGAGTCACCCACTCGGTTCGCCGTATCGATCTCGGGAACTCGCACACTCATGCCGCAGCTGGGACACTTGCCCACACGCCCCGCTGCGCTCGCAGGGACACGCAAGGCCTTGCCGCACAGCGGACAATCCACGCCGATGCGCTCAGGTCGCCCCGAAACCGGCGCAGCCCCCTGCCCGTGATGGTGACTTGAGATTTCATGTTTCGCCGCTTCGATCATCGACGTAGGTGGCCGATTCAACGCAGGGCTTCGTGACTCTACTGCTGAGCCGCCGATGTCTTTCAGTTGCACCTGGCCGGTGACCTCCTCGATGGCCTGCACCAGCTCCCCGGCGTTGGCATAACGGCGCTCGGGCCACATGGATGTGGCACGCTCGATGATGGCCGCCACCGGCTCCGAAACATGGGGCGCCACATCGCGAATCAAAGGAAACGGTTCGGAGTTCACCCGGCGCATGATCTCGCCGTAGGACTGCCCCCGAACCCCGTGCTCACCAACGATCATGAAGTACAGGGTCGCGCCCAAGCTGTACACATCAGCTTCCGGGCCCACTGTGGTCGCTTCAGCGAACTGCTCCGGTGGCATATAGAGTGGGGTCCCCATACCCATTCCGGTCACGCTGATATCCGGCGCCTGACTGTCGACCTCCAGTGCCTTTGCCAGCCCGAGGTCGGCCACTTTCACTTGACCATCCAGGGAGACAAGAATGTTCGCCGGCTTGATGTCTCGATGGACAATGCCTTCAGCATGAGCAGCGGCAAGACCACGGGCAGCGTGGCACACGAGCACCAGAGCCTCGTCCACCCCATGAGCGCCCCGTCGCTTCACCCGCTCGCTGAGATCCTCGCCGTGGACATGCTCCATGACCAGGTAATGCAGACCCTTCCAGGCCGAGCCATCGTAGACTCGCAACACATTAGGATGATTCACCCGAGCCGCGAGGTTTGCTTCCCGCTTAAAGCGCTCCACTCGGGACTTGTCCCCCAGGCTGTCCTGGAGAACCATGCACTTGACCGCCACGTCAATCCCGAGATTGAGATGCACGGCGCCATAAACAGTCCCCATGGCCCCCGCGCCCAATCGCTGATAGAGCAAGTAGGTGGAGAGCAGCTTGTAGCCCTGGAAATCGGGCACTTTTCTCAGCAACGGATCGTCTGAAAGGATTCCACTCATAACCGTATTTCTCTCCCTTGCTACTGACCGTAGCGCCCTCGCTCTGATTCACTCTCACCCACGCCCAGGGTTATGAGAAGTGAAAGAGCAATCCTAACAGCGCCCGGGAGATTGTCCATCCCCTCCCCAGCCCGCATCTCTCACCCGGTTCGCCCCAAGAGCTGAGGCTGGCCGCAACGCTTCGGCCCTCAGGCTGCTACCATCGCTGCCATGTTCGATCCCAAAACGATGTTGCTGTGTCACGCCCTTGCTGACCTCGCGAAGCGCCTGGAAGAAAACCCGGAGCAGACCACGGTTTGGCAAGAGGCCCGCCTGGCCCTCGCGGCCGCCGACGCCGAAGAAGAAGCGCTGATCGCGGCGGTGAAAGACGAGGATGGCAAAGCGCTGCAGTCCTTGGTCGAAGGGTGGAGCGGCGGCCAGGGGCTCTTGCCCCTCCATGACCGGGGCGTCCTCAAGCGCGCCATGAAAGCCTATAGGAAGCGGCTCAAGCTCAACCGCCTCGACGATGAGTCTCGCCTCGGAGGCGCATTCAGCAAGGGCCTGAACTCAAACGTAGTGGCGATCACTCCACCCGATTTGATTCCCGCCGCCATCTGGGAAGAGCTGGGTCGCCAGGGGCGCCTTATCGCTGGTAAGCACGGCACCTACGAACTCCCCCCGGACGCACCGTGACGCCAGCCGCCTGAGCGCTGCAGCCCTTGCAGTCGTCGCCATAGGGCCGAGCCTCCCACCACGTTGAGCAGCGTGTGGGCGAAGTGTCTCTGCAAGCGGCGCAACGAACCAAGGTGCCGTCACAGGCCAGCCGGGAAGAACCCCGGGAAGCCCACCCTCGCCAGATCTTCCACCGACGAGGGTGGCCCTGTTTTTCGCGTATGAGGTCTGAGCCGAGTTGTCTGAGCAGCAGATCTCTTGCGCAAAAAACAGGGCCACCCGGTAGCACCCCCGGTAGAGCGATGGGTGGCGCAGATTCTTAGCGAACTTCTGCAAGGTGCTGGCTCTCAGCAAAGCGCCGTTGCGCCGCCCGCAAGCCTGCCACCAACTCTGACGGGGGCGCCCCCGCTTCCCCGTCCACCAGACGAAAACCCACGTCGATCACCGTTTCCACAGAGATCTGCTCCGGGGGACGGGCCAGGGTGACTGTGTCTGTCCCCGCCGCGAGCCCGTGCACCAAGCCCGCGTCCGCTAGCTTTGTGCAGATCACTGACAGTGTCGACTCCGCTAATCCGACTTCGCTCGCCAGCCACTCCAGCGAGCTCGGCTGACCCTGAGCAAAACGC
>JBLIMM010000382.1:0-4297 GCA_047638635.1 Pseudohongiellaceae bacterium
GACCTTAGAGGCCGATCCTATTTTGGAGCAGTTGGCCCAGGCCAGCGACTCCGCAGCGGCCGCCGCCTTACTCCAAGAGTTCGTGGGCGGACAGCTGGCCCGAGTCATGGGCTTCGGCTCGGCATCGCAGATCGATCCGGAGCAAGAGTTCGTAGACATGGGCGTGGATTCGCTGCTGGCCGTGGACCTGCGGAACCGTCTCGAAGCGGCCCTGGCGCGCCCCCTGCCTGCCACGCTGTTGTTCGACTATCCGACCCTCGGTGCCTTGGTCAGCGAACTCATGGTGCCAGAGGGCGGCGACGCTACAGGCGCAGCGGACGAGCAGACGTTGATGGCTGAAATCGACCAGTTGTCCGACGAAGAAGTCGAGCGACTCTTGGCGGCTGAGGACGCAAATGACTGACGACCCGGGCTCACCGGAGAGCCTCTCCCCCGCACGCCGAGAGTTGCTGCGCCGCCGCCTCGCTCAGCAGCAAGAGAAGCAGCGACCGCCCAGCGGACCTGTGCGCGGCGAAGCAGGTTCGGGCCCGCAGCCCTTGTCGTTTGCCCAGGAGCGCTTCTGGTTTCTGGAGCAGCTCGAGCCGGGTTCGCCAGACTACACCATCACCGTTCCGGGGATCATCTGCGGCCTCCTCCAGGTCGACCTGCTGCGTCTTGCCCTGAACGACATGGTGCAGCGGCACCCCGCCCTGCGCATGTGTTTCCCCGCGAGGGATGGCGTCCCCAGCCAGCAGTTGGCCGAAGCCGGCAAGGTCGAGTTACCGCTGATCGTCCGAGAAGATCTCGGCGCTGAGAGCTTGCGATCCCAACGAGACCTCGCCACGGCGGACTACGCCCAAGAGCAACACAAGCGGGGCTTCGATCTCGGCACCGGGCCGTTGTTTCGGGCCACGGTCGTTCGCTTCAGCGACGCAGCCCACGCCTTCATTGTCTCTCTGCACCACATCATCGCGGACGGTTGGTCCCTCAGCGTCATGATGACCGACTTGACCGCGTTCTATAACGGGCGGCGCCGGGGTGTTGCGGCGTTGTTGCCCGAGCCAGCGGTGAGCTACGCCGACTGGGCCCACTGGCAACGCAAGCGTCTCTCTGGGGAGCCACTCGCTCAGTTGCTCGGTCATTGGCGCGGAGTCCTCGACGGTGCGCCCATGCACCTTGAGCTGCCACACGACTTGGCTCGACCGCCCACGCCGGGGCACACAGGCGCTACCCAGCACTACCCCCTGCCCGCCGAGCTCATCACCCAGCTGCGCGCCCGAGCTGCCGAACTCAACACGACTCCTTTTGTCACCTTGCTCGCAGCGTTCAAGGCCTACTGTCTACGCATCACCGGCGAGACCGACTTGGTCTTGGGCACGTCCATTGCGAACCGCGATCACGTGCATCTCTCCCAGGTCGTTGGACCTTGTTTGAACACGCTGGCACTGCGAACGGTCGCTAGCAACGAGCAGACGTTTGCCGAGTTCGTGACCGCTGTGCGCAGCACTGTGCACGGCGCTCTTTCTCGACCAGAGCTGCCCTTCGAAAAACTCGTCGACGCACTACAGCCTGTCCGCGACCCCAGCCGCTCGCCCATCTTCAACGTCTTCTTCGACATGGTCGTGCCCCTGCCCGAGCCCCATTGGGACGGCCTCGACTCGTACAGCATCGACTTCGAGCGGGGTACAGCACTGTTCGATCTCTCGCTGTCCGTCGAAGATCGGGGCCACTCCATGCTGTGCGCCCTGCAGTTCAACACCGAGCTTTTTCTGCCGCAAACCGCAGAGCGCCTTTGGCATCACTTCACGGTGCTGTTGGGCTCAGCGTTGAAGGATCCGCAGCAGACCTTGGGAGAGTTGGAGTTACTCGACGGTGGCGACAAGGAGCAGCTGCAACAGTGGGCTGAGGCGTCCCAGCTCGACCACGACCGCAGCGCTTGGGTCCATCGGCAGATCGCAGCTCAAGCCCAGACAACGCCCGATGCTGCGGCGCTCATCGAAGACGGCAGGGTCACCACCTACGGCGAGCTCGACCGGGCGGCCAACGCTTTCGCTTGGCGGCTCACGGGCATGGGCGCAGGGCCAGACGTGCTCATCGCCGTGTGTTTACCCCGGAGCAGCTGTGTGCTGCAGACCCTCTTGGGCATCTGGAAGGCTGGCGCCGCCTACCTGCCACTCTCCCCCGACGATCCCCACGAGCGCTTGGCCGTGATCGTCGACGACACACAGCCCGCGGTCATTGTCACCCTGTCGACTTTGGCCGAGCGTTTTGCAGGCTTGTCCTGCCAGCTACTCTTCGTTGATCAGCCCGGTGACGAGTGCACCTCCACCACCGAAAACGCACAGCGCGCCGCGCCTCCCTCACCAGAGACTTCTGCCGACGACTTGGCCTACGTGATCTTCACCTCGGGCTCTACCGGCGAACCCAAGGGTGTGATGATCAGCCATGCCGCCCTGACCAACCACATTGCCTGGGTGCGGGACGCCTTCGATATCAGTGCCAGCGATCGTTTCGTGTTGCGCACCCCGTTCACATTCGATGCGTCTATCTGGGAAATCGTTCATCCGTTAGTTTCGGGAGCCTCACTCATCATTGCTGCTCCGGGGTTGCAGCGAGATCCCGCAGGCTTGCTCAAGTTGGTGGCCACAGAGCAGGTCACGGTGATGCAAACCGTGCCGTCGATGTTGCGCAGCTGGTTGGATGAGCCGCGCTTCAGCGAAGTCACCTCGCTGCGTCATCTGATCTGCGCCGGTGAAGCCCTGCTCCCCGACCTGGTGGCGCGCTTTGACGAACGTTGTCTCGCCGCGGGATTGCCGACCCAACTGCACAACCTCTACGGTCCTTCTGAAGCCACCATCGACAGCACCATGCATAGCTGCCAGCGGGGAACCGGCGAGATCGCGCAAGGGCGGGAAGCCGTGCCCATTGGCCGCCCGATCAGCAACACCGTCGTGCACGTCCTGGATGCTTCCCGACAACTGCTGCCCGTGGGCGTGGTCGGCGAGCTGGTGATTGCTGGCGAAGGTCTGGCCAAGGGATACCTCCATCGCCCTGACCTGACCCGTGAGCGCTTCGTGGACAACCCCTTGGGCAAGGGCAAGGTCTACCTCAGCGGCGATTTGGGGCGACGCTTGCCGGACGGCTCGCTCGAATACGTGGGTCGCATCGACAGCCAAGTGAAAGTCAACGGGCATCGCATCGAACTGGGAGAAGTCGAAGCTGTGCTCTGCGAACATCCCGACGTCGGTGAGGCTGCAGTCATCGCGGACGGGCAGAGCGGTGAACAACGACGGTTGCTGGCCTACTATGTCCCCCGCCAGAGCTGCTCGCCCACAACGACAGATCTGCGCAAATTCGTAGAGACGCGCCTGCCGCGATACATGATCCCCGCAGCGTTTCTGTCTCTGCCCACGCTGCCCCGGACATCCAGCGAGAAACTCGACCGCCGGGCCCTGCCTCGCCCCGAGGCCTTGCGCCCAGACCTGGCCGAGCAGTTCGCAGCGCCGGTGACGGCGACCGAGCAAACGATCACCCAGATCATGGTCGAGCTGCTAGAGCTCGATCGAGTCGGCCTCCACGACGACTTCTTCGCTTTGGGCGGACACTCGCTGTTAGCCACAAAACTCTCGTCGCGTATTCGCCAAAACCTGGGCGTCGAGATGCCCCTGATGGATTTCTTTGAGTGCCCCACGGTGGCGGCCCTTGCCACGGTGGTCGACGGTTCTCAGAGCCACGACGACCGCCAGATTCAGTCAGCACCCGATCAACCAGACCACCCCGTGAGCTTCGGCCAACAACGACTTTGGTTTCTTTCCCAGCTGGAGCCCGAAGCCACTCACTACCACATGACCGGCGCCATGGGCCTGGCTGGGCCACTCAACGTCGACGCCTTACAGGCAGCCTTAGATGCCTTAGTCGCCCGCCACGACGCCCTGCACACGGCCCTCCGTTGGCGCAGCGGTGAGTTACGCCAAGTGGTTCTCGCCCCAGCGCCCGTGGCGCTCCTGCTCGTCGATCAATCCCATCACGCGAGCACTGCCGAGCAGGACGCCGCCGTGCACACTGAACTCGACGCCCTCGGCCAAGAAGCCTTCGATCTCTCGACCGCTCCGCTGCTCCGGGGCCGCTTGATCACCTTGGGCCAGGACAATCACGTGCTGGCTCTCTGCCAACACCACATCGTGTCCGACGGCCGGTCACTGCAGCTGCTGCTCAGCGAGCTGGGACAGCTCTATCGGGCTGCATGCTCAGGCGAAGCACACCAGCTGCCGCCCTTGGCGATCGGCACCGTGGACCACGCCCATTGGCAACGCTCACG
>JBLIMM010000383.1:0-4286 GCA_047638635.1 Pseudohongiellaceae bacterium
CGACTGGTGCGCGAAGTGCACCAGTCGGGGGGCGACGCCTCGTTGTTCGTACCCGCTTTGGTGGCGGCTGCCTTGCCAGCTCGATCCAAGGGTTGATGCGCCCGAGTCTCGCTCCGACGCTCTCTTTTCTCTTGCCTCCCTTTCGGACTTCCAAGCTATGACCTCTGTCGAGATCGTCTCTACCACGGCAGCTCCTGGAGCTATCGGTCCCTACAGCCAGGCCATCGTCCACGGGGGCTTGGTGCTGACTTCGGGGCAAATCGGTATGGATCCCGAGAGCGGCGAGATGGTGAGCGGCGGTGTGGTTGAGCAGACCCGTCAAGTGCTAGCCAACCTCGCTGCGGTCCTTGAAGCAGGAGGCAGCTCTCTCGATTTGGTGATCAAGACCACCGTGTTCCTGCGGGATATGGACGACTTTGTGGCGATGAACGGCATCTACGCCGAGGCTTTTGGCGCGGCGAGGCCGGCCAGGGCCACTGTGGCCGTGTCGGGCCTGCCCAAGGGCGCGCTGGTTGAAATCGAGGCGACGGCCCGCACTCGCTGATGATTCTTGTCGACGAGCTGCTCGCAGTGCTGGCGATGGTGACGGCGATCCCCGCGATTCAGCGGGGCTTACAGGGGTCGTCAAGCCAGCTGTCTTGGCGGCGCACTTCGGTCTTGGTCGGGGGCGGACTGGCCTCGTGGGTGAGCGTTGTGGGCCTGATGGCTCTTGAGACCCACTTTCTTGGCCGCGGTTTCTTCGTGCCCACTTGGCTGGGGAGCACCCTGGCCTTCTTTGGGGGCATGCTCGGCACGTCGACCTTGCTCGTGCCTCGGGGCCAGCGGGGCATGTCCGAGCCTGAAGCTCTGCGGGTGGCCACTCAATCTGTGGCCATGACCTTCTACTTAGCGGAGCCCGTGGCGTCCCTGCTGTTCTTGGGCGCGACCCGGTTGTTCCGGGCCGCTATGCCCTGGACCATCGTGCGCACTCGCTGGCTGGGTATTCTCGAGGGTTTGGTGCTGCTGGCGCTGTGCTTGGCTCCTCGAGATGAGACCCACGGAGGGTTGCGTCGTTCCTCTGAGTTGGGCGCCGCAGACGAGCCTGCCGTTGTCGAAACTGACGGTTGAAATCGTTCGACTCTCGTCGACGCAAACCCTTAATATTCAAGATGTTGTGGATGATTGGCCAACGTTGACAGTCAGGCCTCTCGTCGATACGTTGCCTTGCCTCGGGCCTTGTCTAGGAACGTGCCGCTAGCCCTCTGGGGTTCGCTCGCCCGTGCTCCTCTCCTCTGACCTTATCGAGATGAATCTATGCTTTTAGATCGCCGTCGCTTGAACCCGTTGATGCCGCTGGTGGGGCTCTGGTTGGCCGTCGTCCTACTCGTGGCGGCCGCACCTGGCGAGGACGATGAGGGGAGCAACGGACTGAAGATGAGCCCAGAACTCAAGAGCGCCGGCGTCACCGAGCAAGAGCTGGGCGGAGCGTATGACCCGCCGGTCGATGTGGGTCACCCCGATGGCAACGTCACGCCCGCCTTGGGTGGCCGAGCGATCTTGCACGTGGCCAGCGAGGCGCCGAACCTGAACTTCTTGCTCGAGAACAGCGCGGTCGTACGCCAGATCCATTTTGACATTCATGCAGGCCTGTTGCAGTTCAGCCCGATCACCTGGGAGTACGAGCCCGACGTGGCGACCAGCTACGACATCGAAGACACACTGGTGCTCAAGGGTGGCGGGGGCGACGACTGGGAGAATATCGCCTTCGGCAAAGTGACAGAGACGGATGACGGCTACGTGCTGGAGTCTGGCAGCAGCAGTCACGAGATGGACATACGGACCTTTGCGAAGGACGAGGTCGCAGAGGTGTTGTACGGCTCGGTTTACACCTTCCATCTGCGTGAGACCACTTGGCACGACGGGCACCCCTTCGATGCTGATGACGCATTCTTCTCCTGGGACGTGTTGAACAACATGTCCGTGGATTGCGACGAGAAGCGCAGCAAATACCTCAAGGTCGCGCGGGCTGAAGTCCTCGACGATCGCACCGTGCGCTACTTCTGGAGCCAGCAGTACTTCGGCAGCACCGGTGCCTTTGGCCTAGACTTGTGCCTGCTTCCTCGTCACCTCTACGATCTGAACGATCCGGACAACGCCGACTACAACCCGGAAGCGACAGACGAAGAAGCGGGGGCGTACGTCAACGACAATCCTCACAACATTGAGTGGGTGGGCTTGGGGCCCTACCAGTTCAAGACTTGGGAGCGAGGTCAGTACCTGGACGCGACCAAGTGGGATGGCTACTGGGAGAAAGACCCAGCGAAGTCGGGCTATCTCGACACCATTCGCTGGCGCCATGTGAGCGACGATGACGCGGCTTGGCTGGCCCTGCTGAACGATGAGATCGACATCTTTAACCGGGTAAAGACCGAGGACTTTGTGGGGGCGCAAACCCGGACAGAGTTGTTCAAGGAGAAGGCCTACAAGGTGCTGACGTACGTGGGCAATCTCGGCTACACCTCGTGGAACCTCTACCGGCCGAAGTTGGCGGACGTGCGGGTGCGTAAAGCACTGGCCCATGCTTTTGACATCAAAGATTGGATCCGCACCAACTACGAAGGTTTGGCTCTGTGGTCCACGGGAAGCCAGTTTCATTTTGGGCCCGGCTACAACCACGACGTGATGGGCTATGAGTACGATCTCGACCAGGCCGAAGATCTGCTAGCGGACGCGGGTTGGTACGACCGGGATGGCAACGGCATCATCGACAAGGACGGCGAGGACTTTGTGCTGGAGATGCTGATGCCTTCGGGTAACAAGGCCTCCGAGAAGTATCTCCAGGCTGTTCAAAACAGCTATCGCAAGATCGGCATCAAGCTGACGATCACTCCCTACGAGTGGGCGACCTTCCTGGAAAAGATCCTCGACCGTGACTTTGACGCCTGCAACTTGGCCTGGACCTTGCCTACACCGGAGAGTGATCCGGAGCAGTTGTGGCACGGCAAGAACGCGGTCCAGGAGCTGCGCTCCAGCAACCACGCGGGGCTGGATGATGAACTTGTCAACGAGCTCATCGAGGCCGGTCAGATTGAGTTGGATCCGGCAAAACGCTCAGCGATCTGGAAGCAGTTGCACGCGCGCATCTATGAGTTGCAGCCCTACCTCTTTGGTTGGAACGTGCCCCGCAAGATCGCCGTGAATAAGCGCATCCATGGGTTGAAGCTGTACAAGTTCGAGCCTGGGTTCCGCATGCAGGATCTTTACTTTGCAGAGGGCACTGAAGGCACGCGACCGCTGTCTTCTGCTGAGCGCTAGACGTCGGTGCCTTGGGGTACGGCTTGCTGCGCCCTGCTACCACCGAGATGAACTCGTTGGCTTTCGATTCCGCTTTTGGCCACTGCTTGATGCTGCTCCCTGATGGAATGTTCCGACTGTGCTGACATACATCGTGCGCCGAATTCTATGGATGGTGCCCACGATGTTGGGCATCACCTTCTTGCTGCTACTGGTGATCCAGCTGGCCCCTGGCGACCCAGCTGCCGTGGCTACCGCCGGGGCCATGATGGGTGGCGATGGAGCAGAGGCAGGCTCCGGTGAGACTCAAGGGGCTTACGAGAAGTTTCGCGAGCGTTACCACCTCGACGACTCGTTGCCCGAGCAGTACTGGAACTGGCTGAAGAACGTCGCCGTGCTCGATTTCGGCCCTGAGTTCTTTCGGCCGAATGTGCAGGTCATCGATGAGTTGGGGGAGCGGCTGAAAGTCACCTTGCCGCTGTCGTTGATCGCGACGCTCTTGAGCTATTTGATCGCCCTGCCCTTGGGCATCTACTCCGCAGTGAAGCGCGGTTCGCTCTCCGACAAGTTGCTGACCTTCGGCCTTTTTCTGCTCTACTCCCTGCCCACGTTTTGGGCTGGCCTGATGCTCATGTTGGCCTTCGGGGCTACGGGCGCTGACCTCTTTCCTGTCATTGGTCTGCACGGCAAAGAGGCCGACACCATGGGCAACTGGGACTACATGTGGGACACCATCTGGCACAGCGTGCTGCCCGTGGCCACATTGACCTACGGCGGCGTGGCCTACCTGTCGCGGCAAATGCGTGTGGGCATGCTCGATGTGGTCAGGCAAGACTACATTCGCACAGCCAAGGCCAAGGGCCTGCCCCGGCGGAAGATCATCTTCAAGCATGCGGTGCGCAACTCGATGATCCCCGTGATCACCGTCTTCGCCCAGATCCTGCCCATCTTGATCGGTGGTTCGGTGCTGGTAGAGAAGATCTTCAGTGTGCGCGGCATGGGTCTCTACGCTT
>JBLIMM010000384.1:0-4285 GCA_047638635.1 Pseudohongiellaceae bacterium
GCGCCTCGTGGCTGGAATGCTCGCCGTGTTGGTAGTGTCTACGTCCGCCTACTCGACGGTGCATTCGTTCACCTACGAGGACAACGTCTCGGGCGTGTTTCGCATGGCCAAGTTCGCCCGAGGGCGAGCCAAGGAAGGCAAACTCTTCAAGCGCATGGTCGATGAAGGCTACCTAGAGCCCACCGATCTCATCGCGGCTCGAGCTGTGGGGGCCATGCCTTACTACTCCGAGTTGCCGATCCTCGACCTGCACGGGCTCACCGACGCGCACATTGCCCACCAGCCAATCAAGGAGCGCGGCATCGTGGCCCACGAGAAGGTGGCCACCCTTGAGTACCTCCTGGAACGGGCGCCGCTGATGGTCAACGTGAGGAACATCTTCGCCTACAAGGACATGCCCTGGCATGTTCTTGACCTGGAGAAGCTGCCCCCCGAACCATTCTTTCCCGAGCCCATCCGCATGGTGCACATCTTCGATCGCTACGTCGTCTTCGGGAGTACCCTCAACGATGACGAGTACCACAAGAGGTTCGAACGCTTCGATGTCCTACGCTGAATTGACCATGCCTAGTGGACCAGGGGCGCCCACAGCGTCGTGGGCTGCGAAGGCGCTACGGGCCTCTGGGATTCTGCTGTTGCCGCGCTTGTTGCCGCGCTTGTTGCCGCGCTTGTTGCCGCGCTTGTTGCCGCGCTTGTTGCCGCGCTTGTTGCCGCGCTTGTTGCCGCGCTTGTTGCCGCGCTTGTTGCCGCGCTTGGTGCCAATCTTGCTGCCAATCTTGCTGCCGGCTTGTTCAGAGACACCGACGCAGCGTCCCGCCAATGTCGTGCTGATCGTTGTCGACACTTTGCGCGCGGACCATCTGGGCTGCTACGGCGCGAGCAGAGAGACGTCTCCCCATCTCGATGCCTTGGCCGCTGCGGGGGTGCGCTTCGAGCGGGCTTACTCCACGGCGCCCTGGACCATGCCCTCGGTGGCCAGCGTCCTTTCGGGGCTCTACCCCGGGAGCCACGGCGTGACCCATTTGCAGCAGCTGCTCCCCGAGGAGGTGCAAACCCTGCCGGAGATTCTCGGCGCGGCGGGCTACGTGACGGGCGGCGTGGTCAGCCATCGACTCGTGGGGGCAGGCTATGGATACGACCAAGGTTTCGATGTCTTCCATGAAGACGAAGGCGTGGGCAGGGACCATGTCTCCACGCCAGGCGTCACAGCCCAGGCCCGCAAGCTGTTGGCTCAGTGGTCCGCCGGGGACGAGCCGTTCTTTCTCTTCGTCCACTACTTCGATCCCCACTACAACTATCAGCCGCACAGCGAGAGCAACTTCGCAGCGGAGAGCGTGGGGCGTCTCGACGGAAGTCAGACGATTCAGCGTCTGCGCCGCCTCGCTTCAGAGCTCACGGATGCTGAGCTGGGCTATCTGAAAGATCTCTACGACGAAGAGATTGCCTACACGGATAAGGGTATCGGTGCGTTGCTGGACGACCTCGTTGACCTGGGCGTTGATGACGAGACGGTGGTGGTGATGACCGCCGATCACGGTGAAGAGTTCATGGAGCGGGGTTGGATCGGGCACGTGCGCTCGCTCTACGACGAGCTGGTGCGGGTGCCGCTGATCATTCGCCCCGCGGGGACTGCTCGCGAGGGGCGAGTCGTTTCCGAACCGGTGTCGTCCGTGTCTTTGGTGCCCACGATTCTCGACCTGGCTGGCGTGCCTGCCCCGGGGCTTCGGTTTCAGGGTCGTTCCTTGGCGAATGTTGTCGTCGGCGCAGAGAGCGTCTCAGCGGAGCCGCTCTTGTTGGGAGTCGACTTCGAGCCGCTCAAGCTGACGACCCAGGAGAAGCGCACCCACAAGAAGGGCTTGGTCCAGGGCCGCTGGAAGCTCGTGCGCGACGATCGCTCTGGTGTTCTAGAGTTGTACGATCTGTCCGTCGATCCGGGGGAGCAACATGACCTGTCCCAGGAAGAACCCGGGAAAACCGAGAAGCTCCGGGAACATCTGGATCGACAGCTCCAAGGGCTTGGTCCCGTCGGCTCGCCCGTGAACAGCGCTGAGATCGACGACGAGCAGCTCCGCGAGCTGCGCGAGCTGGGCTACGTCGGTGCCGACGGGGAAGACGACGCCGTACTGTCGGACCCTGCGGCTGCGACGGGCTCTGGCGGCTGAGCGGCCGGGCCTTTGCCTTTTCTCGCCCCCTACCTTGCTACTCTGGGCCGCTGCGTCCCCCCAATCGCATCCGTTTCCCTCCCAGAACAAAGCCCCGTGTTGATCTCCCTTTGCATGTCCTCGGTTCTGTGTTTGGCGTCGGTGTTTGCACCGGATGAGCTGACCCTAGCGCCGGTGTTTAGTGACCACGCTGTGTTGCAACGTGACGTGCCCTTGCCCATCTGGGGCCGAGCCACCCCCGGAAGTTCCATCAGCGTCTCTCTCGCTGGTCACGACGGCTCGGCCACAACCGGCGGCGACGGGCGCTGGCGGGTAGACCTGCCAGCCCTGGCGGCGGGTGGTCCACATCAGCTCACAGTGGGGGACGGCGTTGGCTCGGCGCGTACCATCGAGGACGTCTGGGTCGGCGAGGTGTGGCTCTGCTCCGGACAGTCCAACATGGAGTGGGAGCTGAAGCTCGCTGCGGACGGCGACGCCGAAGTGAGTGCCGCTGATGTACCTGGATTGCACCTGCTGCGGGTGCCCCGGGGTTCATCGGCTCAGCCTCTCGAGAACGTGCCGTTGCAGTGGACGCCGTGCACGCCCGAGAGCGCCGCTTGGTTCAGCGCTGTGGGCTACGTCTTCGGACGGCGGCTGCACGAGGAGCTGGGCGTCCCTGTGGGCCTGGTGATGTCGGCGGTCGGTGGCACGTTCATCGAGCCCTGGACTCCGCCGGAAGGATTCGCTGCGGTGCCCGCAAGGAGCGAAGTGTTGGTGTCGCAAGCGGCCCTTCGCGACGCTCACCGGGATGACCTCGTGCCACGTCTCCCCGGCCTACAGCGCTGGATCGGCGAGAGCCGCGCGGCCCTGGAGAGCGGCTCGGCCTTGCCGGAGCGCCCGACCCTGCCCGATCATCCCCTGGCCGGAGAGGATCAACCCAGCGCGCTGTACAACGCCATGATTCATCCTCTGGCGCCATTCGCCTTTGCCGGGGTGACCTGGTATCAGGGCGAACAAGATGTCGGCGATGGCCCGCTCTACACCCACAAGACAGAAGCCCTGCTCGCAGGCCTGCGCGAGGTCTTCGAGAAACCCGAGCTGCCGCTGTTCTTCGTGCAGATCGCGCCCTTCCGCTATCCAAGAGATCCGTTCGATCTGAGTGAGCTGCGAGAAGCCCAACGGGCGGCCCTGCGGTTCAGCCACACGGGCATGGTCGTGACCACTGATGTGGGTGCGCTCGACGACATTCATCCCAAGGACAAACGCACGGTGGGTGAGCGCTTGGCGCGGCTCGCACTGCATGACGTTTACGGGCGGCTCGACGTGGTGCCCGCGGGGCCCCTTGTGCGCTCGGTGACCCGCCGGGACGACGGCTCCCTCGAGGTGGCCTTTGACTGGGCGTCCGGGCTGGCAACCCGTCACGGGGGCGCGCCACAGGGTTTCGAGGTGCTCTCAGCCGATGGTCTTTGGGTGCCCGCTACAGCCCGCTTAGAAGGTGAGCGCGTGGTGTTGTCAAGCGCAGCGACTGCTGGTCCGCTCGAGGCCGTTCGCTACGGCTGGCACCAGGAGAGTCAGACCGATTTGGTGAACGACGCGGGACTTCCCGCGTCACCCTTCCGCGAGACCGTACGGTGACTATCGGACAACTTCCACGGGGGCTCGTGCCCGCCTTTACGTTGCTGCTGAGCCTGCTTGCCGGTGCGCCGCTGGGCGCCCAGCAGCTCGAACTCGCCGGATTGTTCGGCGACCACATGGTGCTCCAGGCTGGCGAGCCCCTCTTGATCTGGGGGACGGCTGCGCCCCGTGAGCCACTGCGCTTGAGCATGGGAGAGGCTTCGGTCTCCGGCTATGCGGGCACCACGGGCCGCTTCGCCCTCACGCTGCCGCCCATGAAACCCGGTGGCCCCTTTGAGCTCGTACTCCGCGGTCGGGATGACGGGAACGAGTTGCTGCTCCACGATCTGCTCATCGGCGAGGTCTGGATTGCCGCGGGCGGAGCCAACATGGCTCTGCCGGTGTCCATGGCGGGGGACGCGCTGGAGACCGTGCGAGCTGCGCAGCACCCGCAGTTGCGGGTGACCCAGCTGCCGACTCGTGCAGCCACCAGCCCGTCGATGGAGGCGTCCCTGGAGTGGCAGGCCGTG
>JBLIMM010000385.1:0-4280 GCA_047638635.1 Pseudohongiellaceae bacterium
TGCTGAGATTCGCAGTCGTTATCCCCGTCGTCTTGTCTCTCTTTGGCTGCACCATGACAACAGAGCGGCCCTGGTCCCCGAGCTTCGAACCGCCGCTTGCTTTGGATACGGCCCGCGTGCATCTGGAGCCCCTCGGGACTCGCCACGCAGCCCTCGACTTCGCTGCACTGATGGGCAGCCGCGCCTCTCTGCAACGCACGCTCCGCTGGGGCGACTGGCCCCGAGATGACTTCACGGTGGAGGAAAACAGTGCAGACCTGGCCCGACATTGGGGCGAGTGTGTCGCTCGAGAGGCCTACGCCTACACGGTGTTGTCCCCGGACAGGTCAGCCTGCGTCGGTTGCGTCTACGTGGAACCGGTGCAGGGAGCACCGCCAGGGGAATCGCGGGCAGCCCTCGCCTATTGGACGGTGGACCGGGGTGTTGAAGAGGGCCTCGACCTGCACTTGCTGGAAGCACTGGGAGGCTGGCTCCAAACGCAGTGGCCCTTCGACATCGTTCAGTTGCCCATCCTGCGCGAGCACCAGCAGGGCCTGGACGTTGCTCGTCGCGCGGGCTGGGAGATCAGCGACGCCGACAGCACCGACAGCCACCACGTCTACGTCTGGCGCCGACCGTGATCAGGCGGGTCGACGAGGCTTGCGCGTCCTTCAAACCCTGAGCAGCACCGAGGCGCAAACCTCGGCGCTGCTCAGCCATACCGACTACAACAGCTCGATGTCGAACTCTAGCGTGGTGCCCGTGCCCATCACTGGGTTGGACGTCACCGCCCCGGAACCTGAGAGGTCGCCCGGATCGAAGCTCACTGTGTAGGCGCCTCCGCCGTGGTCTGAGCCGCCGTCGGTGAAGCGGCTGCAACCCACTACGGCCACCGAGGCCAAGACGAGCGAAGCAGCCAAGGCCCAACGGCGACGGTCAGACGGTTCGAGCGCGCGACGCAGGCCAAACCACAGCGCGGTCATGACGAGGAACAGAACCCCAACGACCGTGTATCCACGCCAGCCCGGGCCACCAGGAGCGGGTGCCACCGGTGCGCTTTCGGCGAGAGCCACGGGACCATCACCGGCGATGATCAAGAACGAGTGGCTCATGCCACTGTCGAGAACGGCTAGCTGCCCGCTGCCCTGGGAGAAGAGCAGCTGCCCGCCGACCACTTGGCCCATGGCCAACGGCAGGGAGGGCACGTCGAGTTCTCCGTTGCCGTCGAGGTCGTTGTGCAAGGACAGGCGCTCGAGCATGCTCGCATCGCTCCCACCCGAAAAGTCCATGGTCAGATCAGCCAGCATCAGCGGCTCGTCCCCTGCGGTGGTGACCACGAAGCCAGCCACCGCGGTGGGCGGCGAGCTGTTCAGATTGATCGGCCCGGCCACTGGCAACATGGCGTGCTCGGCCAAGACTGCCGTGACAGGAATGGCAACGGGGACGAAGCCTTGAACCACCACGGTCTGTGAAATACACGCCGTGAACGGATCAATGGGCGAGCTCCCCAAACCTTCTTCACCACAGCCAAAGACGAAGCACTCCAGCTCGGAAGCCCCTTCGCCTGTGGTGTTCACCACCTGAATGTCGATCGTGTAGGAACCGTTGCTGTTGTACGAAAAGAACAGAGTGGAGTAGATGCCGTCGTTGGCCGTCTCATCACCATGGGCAGCCAGACCGTCATCCAAGAACTCGATGGGGACAGTACTGGCGTCCGGGCGAGTCACGACTCCGGTGACTTGCGCGCCACCCACGGGCACTCCAGCCACCACAGACACCTGCAGCGCCGCCGGAGCAGGATAGGTCACCAAGGCTTCGGACAGCGTGGCGTCGATCTGCAGGCCCGAAGATTCAACGAAGGCGAGAAAGTCGAAGTCCGTATCGACTCCAGCTTGCTCCGTGACAGACACGGACCACGTCCCATCTTCTGGCGCAGGAACCGTCACTGTGATCTGCACGTCACTGGCGAAGACGCTCACACCAGCGGGAGGGTTCGCGGCGTCAATCTGTGTGCCCCCCGGCGACATCAGCAGCAGGCCCAAGTTCGCGGTGGCCCCTTTGTTGATCACCACTCGACCGGACGAGGCGAAGCTCGAGATATCGAAGTCGAAGAGCAACGTCTGGTTGGCAACGACCGTCTGCTCGGGTTGCACTGATGCAGGCGTACCGCCTACCGCTTCGGCGAAGATCAGGCTGAAGATGTTGGGCAACTGCGAGGCGGTGGTGGCCTTGAAGAACTTGCCTCCGGTGGCCGCAGCCACTGCAGTGAGCGGTGCGTCGTCGGTGGAGGTACCCAAGGCGATGCTGTAGACCTTGTGGCCTCCCGCGATCAACGCCGCGATCACGGCGGGATCATCTGCATCCGGGTTGCTGCTGATGCCGTCGGTGAGCAGCACAATGATTTCTTTGCAGCCCTGGACCGTTCCCAACTGAGAAATGGCTGTGTTCAGCGCGGTGCCAATCACCGTGCCGCCGCTAGCGAAGAGCGTTCCGATGGCGTTGATCGCCGACGTCTTGGTCCCCGCTACGATCGTTGTCGCCGGAAACGTCACGCCAGGAGAGCTGCTGAAGGACACGACTGAGATGTGCTCGCCGTCTTTCATCAGACCCACCCCTGCCTGAGCGCCGTTGATCGCCAGCTGCATCTTGTTCTCGGAGCCCATGCTGCCGGAGCGATCAATCACCAGAGCCATGGCGAGAGTGCCCTGGTAGCGGGAGTAATCGTAAGTCACCGCTGTGTGTGCAGGCTGCGCTGTTGAGGGCACCATGGTGGGCGCCGTGAGCCCGCCCTTGCCGCTCGCTACCATGCGTTCCCAGCACGACTGAGCCAGGTGGTACTCCTGCTTGGTGCGCACCGACATACCCGCTCCGTTCGTGGAGCCCTTGTTATGCAGGGAGCCGGCCAGGGCCAAGCTCGCCTTGGTGCAAAACTCTGTGCGGGTATTGTTGGGTCCCACCGTGGTCCCACCGTCCATGGGACAAGCCACTGTGCCACTGACCGTCGAGCAATAGTGAGCCGCAAGGTTCGCAGCGGTATTCCCTACGTAGCCTTTGTACTCGTCGTGGCAGCCCCAGATGTAGTGACCAGACTCATGGACCAGGCCGAACTGCCCCAGCGCGGCCCCGGACGTCGACTTGTGGACCTGGGAAATGAACATGTGCAAGCCCGAGGTACCCAGCCCGTTTCGATGAGCGCTGGCACCGCCTGTGCCCTCGCGAATCCAGATATCCGCCTCAGCCTTCAGGTCTGCGCACTTCGTGAACGAGATCGTACCGAGCTGCAAACCACCCTCTGTGGCATTCGAGAGCGACTTCGAGTAGGCGGTGAGCACCGGCTCCCAGGTGGCGGGAGTCATCTCGTCATACTCGAAGTACACGAGCATGTTCAGCTTGCCGCCGCTGATCGTGCCCTCTCCGGCCAAGGCGTGCCGCCCGGAGAACAACATGGCCACCACTACAAGAAGTATCGTGAGGAACGAGCGTGGTGTTCTCATAGGGGCGTCGGTCCTGAATCTCGTGATGATCATGGATCTTTCCTTGGGTACGTCGCGGAGAAGAGCGCGTAATCCCGCCCTTCCCAGCGCACATGGGCGTTAGCCAGAACCGCTGTAGCGGAACTCTCATTCGTTGCGAAGCTGTGAACTCGAAAGGGCATCGTCGCTAGACGTTTCAAGACCGCGCGCTCCTCAGCGCTGGCGGCCCCTCCATCGAGGTGCGGAATATCGTGGGAAGCGAGGACCGCTTCGTCGGGGCCACTGTCCAAGCCCAGGAGCGGCGCGGCCGGTCGCAGCCAAGCCAAGGTCAGCGGCTCGGCAAGAGGCTCCGTGTCAAGACCGCGAAGCCAGCCCAGCAGCTCAACCAGCATGGGAGTTGCAAGGCGCTCGCTGCCCTCACTCTGCTGCGTGACGCCGTCTAACATCAGCACGATTTCAAGGCGCTCCTCTTCTTCGAGCCGCGGATCGTCGGGTGCTGGGTGGAACAACCCGGACTCGCTCACGGCCAGCTGCACAGTCGTCAGCCAACGTTTCACTTCTGCCTCGTCAGCCTGCCCCTTGGCGGCGACAGAGACACCGTGCCGAGACCAGCGCCACGCCTCAATCTGCCCTTGGGTGTGAACGACAGTTTCTGCAGTCTCGAAGCCCACGACCCGCACGACAAGCACCCCAGCAACGGCGGAGGGAACAGCCGAAACCGTGCTCGTATCAGACTCCTGGCAAGCACTGGCGGTGATGGCCAGAAACGTGCAAATCATGAAAGTGGAACACATCGAACTGATCAGCATGACGCCCCCCGAAACAAGC
>JBLIMM010000386.1:0-4261 GCA_047638635.1 Pseudohongiellaceae bacterium
CTTGGGTATAACCCCGGCGACGGACGGCAAGGTCGTTCGGCTCAACGTGCCGATGATGAGCCAGGATCAGCGCGACAAGATGGGTAGCCGGGTCAAAGACCTCGCCGAACAGGCCCGAGTCACGGTGCGCAACATTCGTCGCGATCAAAACAAGGCGGCGGAAGCTGCGGCCAAAGAGCACGAGCTGTCCGAAGATCAGGCTCGTGACCTCAAGGACGCAATTCAGGACCTGACCAAATCGAGTGAAGCTGAGATCGACAAGCTGTCCGACGCTCGCATCCAAGAGATTCAAGACAGCTGAACTTTGACGATCGGCGGTCCAGGCCCCGATCGCCAGTTCGTGGGGGTGTAGCTCAGTCGGTAGAGCATCGGCCTTTTAAGCCGCAGGTCCAGGGTTCGAGTCCCTGCGCCCCCACCATTTTCAGCTGACCTCATTCGCTGCGCCTTCTTGTGCTGCACTACGAGGGGAGGCGTGCTGAGGCGTGTCCCCCCTTTTCGCCTGTCGATTGCTGGTTGCCTCCCATGACTTTCGATCCACTGCTGCTCCTCGCTGTGGTTACTGTCGTCGGCTTGCTGGGTGGGCGTCTGGCTCGCCGATGTGGGTTGGCGAGCGTCACCGGGCAGATCCTGGCTGGCTTGGTGCTGGGTAGCGCCGGGCTGGGTTGGGTGAGCTCTGAGGATGCCGTCTCCTTGGCTCCAGTGACGCACTTCTCCCTGGGGCTGATCACCCTGGTGGTGGGTGGCCACCTGAATCTGCGGCGCCTGCGGGGAGCTCGGACACGGCTGGGCTTGCTGTTGCTGGCAGAAGTGCTGGTGACGCCGCTGTTGGTCTACGTGGTGGTGGTGGGGCTCTGCGGACAACCCTGGGAGCTCGGTCTGTTACTGGCGGCCGTCTCCATTGCCACGGCCCCCGCAACCGTGGTGGCTTTGGTGGCTGAGAGTCGCAGCCGGGGCGTTTTCGTGAAGACGCTCATGGGCGCAGTGGCGCTCAACAACATGGCCTGCATCTTCTTGTTCGAGATGGCCCACATGTCGGTCGTGGCTGGGGGCTTGGGAGGCGAGCTGTCCGCGCTCGAGCTGCTGCTGCAACCGCTCACCGACCTGGCCATCACGGCAGCCATCGGTGGCGGGCTGGGCGTGCTGTTGATCCTCGCGACCCGTCGCATCGTTCAGAGCGATCGGCTCGCGACCGCGTCTTTGATTGCGGTACTCATGGCCACGGGCCTGGCCCAGCAACTCGAAGTCTCGTCGTTGTTGGCCAGCCTCTTCATGGGCATGACCTTGGCCAACCTCACGCCGAACAAAGACGAAATTGTAGAGTCGGCCTTCGTGGATGTGCGCGCCGCGATCTTTGCAGTGTTCTTCACCTTGGCCGGTGTGCACCTCCACGTAGAAGAGTTGTCCGAGGTGTGGTGGTTGGTTTTGGCAGTCTTTGCTGCTCGTGCCACTGGCAAAATACTCGGGGGCAATCTGGCTCTGCGCTTGGCAGGGGCCACAGAGAAGGTGCGCCGCTACATCGGCATGGCCTTGGTGCCACAAGCGGGTGTAGCCGTGGGCTTGATCTTGGTGGCGCAGGACGATCCCGGCTTGGCGGAGTTTGGCCCGGCTTTGCTCACAGTGGGCCTCGGCGTGGTAGCGCTCAACGAAATCTTGGGCCCGCCCTTGGTCCGTCACGCTTTGAAGCAGTCTGGGGATGCAGGCCAAGATCGCGCGCGGCTGATCGATTTCCTCCACGAAGAGAACATCCTCGTGGACTTAACGGCGGCCACGAAAGAAGAAGCCATTGAGTTACTAGTCGATGCTCTGATTCGCACGAATCATCTGGACGCAGACCGCAAGCGATTGCTGCAGTCGGTGCTCGAACGGGAAGCGCAGATCTCGACCTGTTTTGGGGGCGGGCTCGCAGTACCCCACGGCATTCTTGAGACAGGCAAGAGCATCGTGGGCGCTATGGGTATTAGCCGCGAGGGTCTGAACTTCGACAGTCCCGATGGCCGCCCGGTGCATTGCATCGTGGTGCTGGCCACCCCCGAGAACGAGCGCAGCCGCCACCTGCAAGTGCTTGCGGCTCTTGCTCGCGCCGTGGGCACCGACCAGAACGTTCAGCGGCAGCTGTTCAACGCGGCCTCGCCGGCCCATGCGTACGAGATCTTGCACACCGAAGAAGCTCAGTCGTTTAACTACTTCTTAGACGACGACTAGGCCGTGGCCGGCTGTCCCATGAGTCTCAGAGGTGGCTGGCTTTTTTTCTGGGTGCTGTGCGTGGCGGCCACATCCTGTGCGCCGCAGCCTGTGTCGATCCCAGCAGGCTTGCCCCCAGATGCACTCGTCCTGCGCCCGGGGGATAGCCTGCTGGAGCACGTTGAGCGGTTCACGGTCAGCGCATATCCGGCGACGAATCTCCCCGAGGCGGTAGGCAAGCGTTTGTCCGATCTCTGGGCAGGAGAGCCCTGGTCGGTGGGGATCAACGACTGGTTGGGCGGCGCAGTGCTGCCCGCAGAGGCGGCGGCTGCTTTGGGCTTCGAGCCTGCGGGGGAGCTTCGTCGTTGGCGATGTCATCCCGCGCTGCGCCTCGACTTAGGTGCGGGACGGCTGGAGTTTGTCCACGAGCAACGCAGCCTGCGCCCGCTGTTTCAGGCCTCGGCGGCTCGGGAGCTGCAATGGAAGGACGACGAAGCTCAGCTGTTGTTCTGGTGGGTTGAAAGCGAAGGCTCCTTGGTCGCCCTGGGGAGTCGTCCACCGGGGCCGCTGTCCTCTCGCTATGTGGCAGACAGCGACGAAGGACTGGCACGCTATGAGCGCGTGCTGGTCGCTGGTGCGGCAGTCGAAGATGCCGAAACGCTGCTGTCTCGAGGGCGCGTGGGGGCGGTCGATCGACCTAGCCTCGCGGCGCCGGCCTCGACGACGTTGCGCATGGAGATCGACTGCCTTGCCGGGGATTCCCTGCGGGTAGCCATGGCGGTTGATGACTTGGGTTTGGGTTGGTCGGCGTCTCCAACCCCCGCACAGCGTGAACATCGTGGTTGGCTTGACGACCCGCGTCTGGGCCTCCGTCGACTGAGCCCACGCGAGGGTCTTGGAGATGGCGTGGTCTTCTCCGTGGAGGTGACCCTGGACGGCCTGGTCTATCCCGTGTGGTCTCGCCGGGTCGAGCCCCACAAGGGTTGGCGTGAAGACACCGTCGACCTGAGCTTCTTCGCGGGGCAGGAGATAGACCTGGCGCTGATCACCGGGCCCGGCGCTGAGGGAGCTGCTGAGTTCGACCATGCCTTGTGGGCAGATCTCACCATCGAAGGTGTGTCGGACGGCCCGCCCCTGCGTCCGCACATTGTGTTGGTCGATGTCCCCGGGTTGCGATCGAGCGACGAGGTGGCTGCCCTGGCCCAGTGGTCTTCTGTGGCTGATTCATGGGATGCCGTGAGCGCTCCGGCAACAGACCGTTTCTCAGGGGTGCTGAGCTTGCTGAATGGCAGGGCGCCCGCGGGCCAGGGAACGTCGAGCCTCGAGCCTGCTTCTCTCGACCCCGCCTTTATCGACCCTCAGTGGGGTACGAGACCATCGCTCGCACGGAGGGAGGCCACCTCGTCCCGGAGCTGGGCTTTGCTCATAGGTTTTCTCGCTTCGACTATCAGCGGCTCGACTTAGACAAGTTCGGCGGTGGCGATTGGAGCCGCGAACTTGCTCGAGCGTCCGCGCGGCGCAGCGCTCGCCCTATGTTCCTGTTCTTGTCCAGCGCCCAGATGTTGCCGCCGAGTAGTGACGATGTGGATGCTCTTGCACAACTCGACAGGCTGTTGGACGAGTTACTTCAAAACATCGATGCGGCCTTCCATGGAGAGCCGACTTTAGTTGTGCTCACCTCGGACCATCCGCGACCCGAACTGAGGGACAGCGCTTTCGGTGGCCAGGGTCTAGACGCAGCGACTGTCCCGTTGCTAATGCGCTGGCCCCCGGGGTGGCGCGCCTCCACTCAGTTTCGTGAGGGTCGCGCCGCCGTGACGACGCTCGATGTGGCCGCGACGATTCTCCATGTGGCAGGGGTTGAGACCGCCCCGGCCATGACCGGAACCAGCCTCGCTGAGCACTAGCCACTAGCAGCGTGTGTTCGGCGCGCGGCGCTTTCCGCAGACGCTGCGAGGCCCTTAGGCTTCACGGTTTGGTGACGAAGCTCCATTGCTCAGCCAGCTCGGCAGCCGAGCTCACTGGCGCAAGACAGACGCCCTCGCGGCAGACCCACGCCGCACCGTCGCTGCTGGATCGA
>JBLIMM010000387.1:0-4243 GCA_047638635.1 Pseudohongiellaceae bacterium
TCTTCGACATCGTCCCGAGAGCGGCGGAAGACGTAGATGCTGTCGACGTACTCGTCGAAGCCCTGATCGAACTGGGCCCGGGAGTTGATGTTCGGGTTCGCGGTGGCACCAAACGTCGCGTAGCCATGATCGTTCAGCACCTCGGCGAGGGCCACGAAGCGCTCCGGCAAGGCGTGGTCGAACTCAGCGTAGAGCCCCAAAGTGCGGGGGTACTGAGAGGTCAGCATGGATCCGATCGAAGGCAGGGTCCAGCTGGTCTGAGAAATCACCGAGTCGAACTGCACGCCGTCGGCGGTGAGCCGCGAGAGAGCGGGTGAAGGGTCCGCCGAGTGGCCGTAGCTGCTGAGCACATCCGCCCGCAGGGTGTCGATGATGATCAGCACCACGTTCGGCCTGCGCGCCTCCTCTGCGGGGTTCGGATCGGGCCCGTCCCCCGTTTCGGACGGCCCGCAAGCCACGGCCAAGGCCAACACGGCGAGCTGAGTTGCCCTCGATCGCCAGAGAGATGGGTTCGTCGCGCGGCTCTTACCCCACGGCCTTCTTGTGGCATCACGATCGGTCAAGGCAGGGGGGCTCCAATGGCACTGTGGCAGCGGGTCAAGTCTGTCTCATTGAGCCGCGCAGTCTACCGCAAGGCACCCCACGGGTAGTGACGACCTGCGCCGGAGCCTCCGACAGTGCAGCGGCTGCGTTTCTGAAGCCACCCTGCTCATGACGGGCGCGTGCCCCTCACAAAGCCAGGGCCCCGGCAACGTGACGATGGGCGAGTCCTTCGGTGAGCGTTTTCATCAGCTGCGTAGAGCCCATGCCTGCACCCGCAGCACGATTGCCGCTTTAGAACGATTCGCGTGATGTCTTGACGAACTGTCACACCAATCTCCCCTGAGGCTTCAGCATTCCCCGCAGCAATTTTCTTCGAGCCCTCATCGTCATTGGCCTGCTCGCGATCGCCCGGTTCACCATTCCACTGGCCTTCGCATGGGCTCACTTCAGCAACACGCCCCCCTTCCGCGAATGGACGTCTCAGCATCCCGTCGACGATTCTGTTTGGCGTGCCGTGGTTCCCGAGGGAAGCGCCCTGGGCGGCGGTATGCCTTGGCGCTCATCACCCGGTGAGGACGGCGCGCGGTTCGGCCAGTGACTGCCCCGGTTCGAGCTGCGACACGGCGATGAGCTCATAGCCGAGCTGGCGTTCGATATCTCGGTCGAGCTGCGCGAGGCGGAAGACTGGGCAACCAGCGGAACGCGCAGTGAGGCCTTCGAGGCCGTGCGCGCTTCGATGGTGAGCCAGACCCTCGACCCAGACTTTCATGCCGTGGCCGTCCTGACCATTCGGCCAGTGCGAGATGACGACGCCGGGGTCCCTCATGTTCCCAGAATGCAACTCGACGTCTTCGTACTCGCAGGGCCCGGCGGCCTGCTGTGGCTGGGCCAGACGGCCGAGGACGGATTACCGTCCCGAGGTGAGCGGCTGCTGCGCGATGGCCCGGCCGTCTTCACGGCGGGGAGCATGATCTGGCGCGCCATCTCTGGACTCGTCCATTCTGGCGACGAGCCGCCACCCGAGGGCCTCGCCTACCATGCACGCGCCAAACTCATCCCCGACTGGACCGCTACCGGCAACGGCCACGCTAGCGCTAGCTTGTCGCCGTGGGAGTTCAGCATCACCAGCCAGCAGTACTCCTACGACTTGCGTTGCGAGCAGGGCACAGGTGCCCCCTGGACTGATCCCGGCGTGGTGACCATGAGTACGTCAGCCAATCTGGAGTGGACCTCCCGCTGGAACGGCGAGGTCTGGTAGTCGCCGCAACTGCTCTGGCAGCCTCCAAGAATTTTGTCCCCGAGTTGAGCCCGCCGTTCGTATCGCCTCAGTCTGCACGGCGTTCCCTGACAACTGCGTCGCTCAACGCGTCACCATCGACACGCTCTACCAGCCCTTCCCAGAAGAGGGCGCCCGCTTCCTCGACAAGATCGTCAGGGACTCGGGGTAGAAGAGCGCTTCCTCGTGCCCACGGTGGATCAGGTCCTTTCGACCACGAGCTTCACGGAGCGCAACGCGGCCTACCGGGTCGCCGCCACCGAACTCGCCTCGCGCACCTCGGCGGACGCCCTCAAAGCAGCTAGCGATGCACCGAGCTGAGACAACGAGCTGATGCTACCGTCAGCCTTCGTCTGCGTCGCCCGCTTCGTCTTCAGGCACCAACTCGAACTCGCTGACCACGAAGCGTCCATCGACCACCGCTCCGCTCACCCGCGCGTGACGCACCGTGTTGCAGAAGCCGTCATTGGCGTGGGCGTCGCCGTGGTCGTCAATGAACGAGCCGTCTACGAACCAGGCCTGACCGTCGACCCGAATGGCTAGATCGCAACTCTCCCCCGCCAGGTCGAACTGACACTGACCGCAAGCGGCCTCGACGCGGGCGCTGCTGTAGACGCCTGGAGCCAACGTGACGGTGGCGTCAGTGGCGTCGGTGGCGCAGGCAGTGATCAGGGACAAAAGCGCGAAGGACAGCGCGAGTCGGGCGGCGTGGCGAACCATGGCATGAGTTCCTCGGCGGAGAAAGACCCCGACGCGAGGCGCCTCGCACCGGGTTGGTCAGGATGGGGTTCCCACAGGAGCCGCGCAAGAGTGCGGGCGCGTTTGTGGCAGCGTAACCACGTCCACCGCGAAGACTCGCCGCAGCGCTCCGGAACCAAATATCGGCCGAGTTCCATAAGCGGGGCCGATGAACGGGGTCCAAGAAAGAAGCAGGAAAGTTAGCAGCTGATCGGCGGCTCTCCCGCGAGTTCTTGTGAGCAGAGACCCGAGGAGTTCGGGCTCGCAACCCAAGCCGGCAGCAGTCCGCCGCAGAGCAGGAACCAGACCGATGACGACCACCCAAAACCGTCGCCCCCTTCGCCACTTAGCGACCGCCCTCCTTGCCATTGCGAGCCTTGCTGGTTCAGCGCTGCCCTGCGTGCAGCCGCCGCTCTTCTCCCCCGGCGTCTGCATCGACACCCAGTCGATTCAGTTCATCCCCGGAGAGCGCTTCGAGGTGAACATTTACGTGAAGGGCTACACGCTCTTCGGAGGATCCCCTGGCCAGTTCTGCGGCTGCGCGATCAACCTGCCGTCCCTGGCAGAGCTCTGCGAAATCACCGAAGCCAACGTGGTCTTTGCCGGAACCAACCTGCCCGTGCCTGGCTTTGGAAACTGGCAAGACACCCACGACGGTGCAGAGGCCTGGGACATCATCCAGAACGGAAACTGGTTCGCCTTTACCGCTCCGGTAGTGCTGCCGCTCAGCACCACCCTTGAGGTGGACATCTGCTTCAAGATCACCGGCAAGGTCCCCCCGCAGCCCACCCCTGACGAACGACTCTTGTACGGCTTGCGTGTCGCGGGCATCGGCAGCGGGAGCGACGGCATTGCCCCGGGTACGAGCCAGATCGCCGAAGTGCTCGATATCGTCACCCAAGCTCTTCGGGGTGCGGTGGTAGGCACCGACGAGACCAACTCACTGGGCGAGCCCATCGGCGGTCACATCAGCCTGACCACGCTGGGCACTGTGATGGCCGGCGAAGTCCTGTACCAGACCCTTGGTGGCGGAGTCGACGGCAGCAACGGTCCCGTGCTGCTCTTCGCCAATGGCGCCATGACCGCAACGGGCGGCGCCGGCTCGGCCAGCCTCGAAAACGCGCTCCCCAGTTCCCTGGGCGTGCTGAGCTTCGGCTTCTCTAACCAGATGCTGCCCTTCTTCGGTGGCACCTTCATCCCCGCACTCGACATCAACGTCGTCGTGACCACCGATGTCCTGGGCCAGTTCGAGCTGGCCTTCCCCGCCCTGCCCATCGGGGCTGTGGGTGACGACATCTTCATGCAGTACTGGTACCCAGACGCCGGCGCCCAGCAAGGCATCGCCGGCAGCAACGCCCTGCTCACGACGATCCAGCCCTGAGCGCAGCGGGGCAACCCAAGCTGAAGACTCTTCTTCACACTCAGGACAGCGCCCTGCGAGCCAAGCTCGAGGGGCGCTGTCCTTTCTGTTAATGGGTCGGCACCGGCGCGAGCCATGGACTCCCCGCGAGCAACGCGCTGGAAGGTGTCTCCTCCTAACGGTCCGACTCGGAGGGCGACACAGGCTCCCGCAAACTCAAACGGGGAGTGATCACTTCGGGCTGAGCGTCGCCCGGGCCAGGGAAGTGACGCGAGCTGAGTGCGTTCCTTTATGCACAGGCTGCCAAGCTGCTTTCTCGGGGCGCG
>JBLIMM010000388.1:0-4224 GCA_047638635.1 Pseudohongiellaceae bacterium
TCGATAAGGTGGTGATCATTCAAGGCAAGAACGACGTGAAGCGGTCGTCCCCCGGTGAGTTGGTGTTGGGTGCGGGCGGCGAGGTGGTGGTCGACGAACCCGATGACGGGGGCGACTTTGAGCTGGGTTCGCTGGAGGACTACCTCGCGGACGCAGAAGAGTGGAAGGCTCGCCTGGAGCAAGTCAGGGAGTGGCTCGGCAAGTTGTCTGGGGACGGAGCGGGTGACGACGGGCCTCCGGGGGAAACTTTCCAGGAGCGTCTTGCTCGTCAGGTGGCCGAGAAGGGCTACGCGAATGTCATCGCTGAGCGCTTGGTGGCAGTGGCACCGGCGTTCGAAGTTCACGAGATCATCGCCGACGGAGTGGCCAGCGGGAGCCTTCCCGGCGACCTCATCGATATTCGCGTGAGCAACTTCTCCACCTCTCCCGCCCTGTCTGCCAAGCCGCTGCGCATGACCATGGCCTCCCAGAGCGGCGCATTGAACGCCGAGTTTGCCCTGGGCGGACGAACCGCGGCTCCCAGCGACAACGTGGTGCGCTTCTCGCTCACCGGTCTCTCAACCGAGAGCATCGCGTCGAGCCTGGCTAAGGGCGGCGAGGCCCCGCTTTCAGGGGGCACTCTCGATCTGTCCCTCGATGGCACTTGGGCCGAACAGGGCGTGGGCTTTCTCGATCTCCCCTTGGCGGTCACGTTGCATGGGGTCACTGTCGATCTCCCAGGGGGCGCCCAAACAGTCGACGGCGTGACGCTCACCTTTCACATCTCAGGCCCCATCGACGATCCCACCATTACTTTTGACGACGACGCTCTCACGGACGCCTTGGTGGAAGGCGCCAAGGCTCAGCTCAATGATGAAGTCGATCGACGCACGGAAGAACTCGAGGGCGAGATCGACGCCAAGAAGAGTGAGTTGCAGGCTGAGCTCGATGCCAAGAAAGCTGAAGCCGAGGCAGAGCTCGAAGATGAACTCAAAGGCAAGCTCGGCGGGCTTTTGGGCGGAAGTCTGTTTGGCGGTAAGCAGAACGACGGCGACGACGACGGCGACTGAACGCTCCGTCGCACGCTCTGGTATCGCAGCAAGGTGCCGCGATTCATCAACGTCGCGACTCTCACGAGGAGGACAGGCCAGATGATCGGTTCGTTCAACACCGCAGCGCGGACAGCTGTCGCTGCTGGCTTTCTGGGGCTGTGCGCCCTGGCGTGGTTTCAAGTGACCGACGTTCTCGACGGGCAACGGGTCCGTGAACTTTTGGCCCGAGAGAAGATCGCAGAGCTCACCGGTGAGCTGCGCTTGTCCGCTGAAGTCTTGGCTGAGCGTGAGGCTGAAATTGAAGACTTGGGGCGGGCCATGCGCTACCTCAAGGTCGACCGTCGGCGAGCGCGACTGACCGTTCTTGAGCAGCACCGAGACGCGAGCGATGGGTTGGTCGAGACTCGGGTGCGCTTCACCGAACTGGCCACCGACGGCACGCCTTTCGGTCCTGGCATCGAGGCCGTGCTCCCTGGCCGCTTCGCTTATATCGAGTCGCTGGTGATCAAGTTCAATGATGACCATGTCGAGCAGGGCGACTCTTGGCGAGGCGCGTCTCTGTGCTTGTTTCGGCGTATGTTCACCGAAGACCAGCGCCCGGAGGACGGGTTGATTCTAGACCCTGTGGGTGTCGAACCTCTGGCTTACGGAGGCGACGGTGACGGCTCAGAAGTGGCACCACTCTGGCGCCGCTTCTGGGACTACGCCAACGATCCGGAGGCCGCTCGCGAGGCAGGAGTGCGGGCTATCCACGGAGAGGCGCCTTTCATTGAACTGCGCCCCGATGCCAGCTACTTGTTAGAGCTTCGTGCCAGCGGTGGCCTGAGCCTCCGTCGAGAAGAGGCCGAGCAGCGGTGAGTGACTCTGAGATGTTTGCCGAGCTAGCTACCTAAGAGCAATCCGGCGGTCAGAGGCTTGCTGGGGGCGGTGGAGGGCGGTGGTCTGATAGGCTGGCGCGCCTCTTGTCCCGCGACATTCTGTGGTCGCGATTCGCCCTGGTAGAGAAAACTCCCATGCTTGCTGCACTTGCCCGCCGCGCCCCGTCGGCTCTAGCCCTGGCCCTCGTTGTCATGCCCGGTTGTTCCTCCGTGCCGCTGATCCCAGAGGTTCCAGCGGAGAAGATCGAATATTGGAGCCTCGCTGCTACGCCCCTGGATCGCAGTGCAGCTCAGCTGACGTTGTCCAACGCGATGCACCTGGAGGCTATCGAGCGTCTCTATGAGGAGATTCTCGCGGTGGAGGGCCGGCGCACTCCCGAAAACACTCTTGTGTTGCTGAGCGAGCTCTACATGCACTTCGATGCAGCGTCGAGCGAGGCGGGATTGTTCGCCGCCGTGCACGCGGACGAGGCCATGCGCGATGCAGCTACGGAGGCCGGGGTGGTGCTGTCGGCCCGTGGCTCCGAACTCGGTCTCGACCGTGCGCTTTACGAGGCGATCGTTGCCATTGACCTGTCTGAGGCCGATGAGGCCACGCGCTTTGCCGTCGAGAAGGAGCTGCAAGACTACCGCCGCGCGGGCATCGATCAGCCCGCCGATGTGCAAGAGAAGTTGAAGGCCTTGAATGCGGAGTTGGTCGAGCTGGGCCAGACGTTCAACCGCAACAACGCCGAGGCGAAACTCGAAATCACTCTCGATTCTGTGGACCAGCTTGCCGGTCTGCCTGCCGACTACATCGCTGCTCACGCTCCTGGCGAAGACGGAAAGATCGTGATCAACACGACCTACCCTGACTACCGTCCGGTGCTCAAGTACGCCGAGGATGGCGAGGTTCGGCGGCGGCTATACATGCAATACGCAAACCGTGCGTGGCCTGAGAATGGCGAAGTGCTCGACGGCTTGATCGCCAAGCGCCACGAGAAGGCGCTGCTCTTGGGCTACGACAGCTGGGCTGATTACGTCACCGAAGACAAGATGATTGCTTCGGCTGCCAACGCCGGTGCGTTCATTGAACGAGTGGCCACGTCGGCTCGGGAAGCCGCTGTGGTCGAAGTGGGCGTGCTGCTGGAGCGCAAGCGCCAAGACGATCCGGATGCCTCTCGCGTGGAGGCCTGGGAGTCTGGTTACTACTCGAACCTGGTCCGCAAAGAGCAGTTCGATTTCGACAGCCAGGCCTTACGCCCGTACTTCGAGTTCGAGCGGGTGCGCCAGGGCATCTTCGATATCAATAGCCGCCTCTACGGTGTTGAGTTTCGCCAGGTGCTGGGGCTGAACCTTTGGCACGACAGCGTCAGCGCCTGGGACCTCTTTGACGGGGACGTCCAACTCGGGCGCTTCTACCTGGACCTCTTCCCCCGGGACAACAAGTACGGCCATGCCGCGTGCTTTGGTTACCGCGATGGCGTTGATGGCTGGCGTTTGCCCCAGGCTACATTGGTCTGCAACTTCCCTGATCCGGGTGCTACCGCCGACGGCGTCGCGCTCATGGAGTACGGCGAGGTGCGCACGTTCTTCCACGAGTTCGGCCACTTGATGCACAGCATGTTCGCTGGCCACCGCCGCTGGATGATGAACACAGGCATCAGCACAGAGTGGGACTTCGTCGAAGCTCCGTCGCAAATGCTCGAAGAGTGGATGCTCGACGTGGACACTCTGCAGCTCTTCGCCAAGCACTACAAAACTGGCGAGGCGCTTTCCGTGGAGTTGATTGAGAAGCTGCGTAGCTCTAGTGAATTCGGCAAGGCGATGAACGTGGCCGGACAGATGTTCTACGCGGCCCTGTCCTTCAACTGCTACAGCCGGGATCCTTTTGAACTCGACACGACCCTGCTGGTGAAGGAACTCCAGGCGAAGTACAGCCCGCTGCCCTTCGTGCGGGGTACGCACATGCAGGCCAGCTTCGGTCACCTGAACGGCTACTCGGCCATCTACTACACGTACATGTGGTCGAAGGTCATTGCTAAGGACATGGCGACCCGCTTCCAGAGCGAAGGCTTCCTGAACTCTCAGACTGCCGACGACTACCGCCGTCGGGTGCTTGAGGCTGGTGGCAGCCGTCCAGCTGCTGAGCTGGTCAAAGACTTCCTGGGCCGCTCCTACGACTTCGCTGCCTTCGAAGCCTGGTTGTCCCCGGACGCCTGAGTGGGTTCACGCCCAGGAGCCTGTGGCGATGACGCGACAGGCTCCTGGGCAGGAGCCTTGTGGGAAGAACTCCGGAACTATGAGAATCTATCCACCCATGTCCGAAGCTGACC
>JBLIMM010000389.1:0-4210 GCA_047638635.1 Pseudohongiellaceae bacterium
GTCCAGTCCATGGCAGCGCTGACCGTGCCCAGCCCAGCGATCATGATGCCGTCGGGATCGCGATGGCGTGAGGCGAAGTTTGCCACCACACCGCCGCCCATGGAGAAGCCCACCATGTAGATGCGATCAGCGTCGACGTTGAATCCGCTGGTCATAAAGTTGATCGCGGCTTCAATGTGCTGCTGGCAGGAGATGCTGCCGAAGAGCTGGTCATCGAGCCCAGTGGGAGACATGTAGATGTATCCCCGAGCGTTGCACTCCTCTTCGATGGTCGAAGCGCCAGCGACGCTGTTCGCCGACGAGCCGAAGCCGTGGTAGGCCACCACCATCGGATGGCTGGGGCCACCTGCGTCGTAGCTGTCTCCCAGCTGGTATTTGAAGACTTCGGGGAAGATCGTGCCCGTTTGTGAGGGGGGCACAAAGCCGTCGAACATCGTCGGCACGGCCGCTGAGCTGTTGGCGTAGCTCTGGCTCTTGTGCGGGATGCGGTCGGCAAAAATCAGCTGGTCCCGTGGGCTGCTGGCTAGGACGGGCGGAAGCGGGGCAAAGCCGAGGGTGCCCGTGAGGGCAATCCGGTCAGCGCGATCGGCCTCGTCGGCACTGTTGAGGGCCACGGGGCCGCCGACCTGGGGGCCTCGAGCCGCAGCTTGAGCCGCAGCGGAAGACGTGGCCACGCAGAGCAAAAGGCCGGCCGATAGAAGGTTCTTGGAGATAAACATGACAGGACTTCTCAACGCATCAGAGTAACGATCGAACTGTAGACGCCACGCCATCGGGGTTGTGGCAGTCAAAATCACTAGAGCCCGGAATTCAGCCTTTCGAGGGCACATCGACCAGTTCTGGACGAGGCCTTGAGCGACAGGTTGCGGGGAACCGAAGCAGAGAATCTTAGTTTCAGGGATGACTGCCTGTGACTAAGCTCTGCACGTGATCTTCCAGTCCCACAAGCCGTGGATCTTCAGGGTCAACAGCCAATGCAGCTTGATACTGCATGGCTGCTTCCCTGGGGGCGTCACAACTTTCTTCGAGACGTCCTAACTCTAGTCTGGCTCGGACCTTATCGCTCTTGTCTTTTGAGGCTGCGAGGCCGCTGAGAAGTTGTGTGCGAGCTTGTTCTAAGTTTCCCTCGCGGAGGGAGAGGGCTCCATCGTTCAGCAGAGCTCCTACATGCCCCGGGTCGCTGGCCAAGGTCTGGGCATACCGCTGGTGTGCGAGCTCGGTCCGAGCAGTGATTGTGGCGATGAAGCCGAGGTTGTAGAGGGCTCTCGAGTTCTGGGTATCCGTGGCCAGAACGGCCAGGAAGGCCCGCTCGGCCTGTTCAAGGAGCAGTTCGTCGTTGCGCAGGTGCTGGTACAGGTCGAGGTAGGTCATGCCCACGCCGAGGGCCGCCTCGCTGTCATTGGGGGACTCTTGGAGTCGCTGGCGATAGGCATTGAGGTACTGGTTGACCTTCTCCAGGTAGGCCGAGATCTCCCGTTCAGCCTCTGCCAGCTCAAGCTGACCCATGCGACGGGCAATCTGGGAGAGCCCGTGATGGGCCTCGGCGGCGCGAGGTGAGAAGGGGTCGCTGGCCACATATGCCAGCAGGTGCCGGCGTGCGCCTGGGTCGTCGTCCAGGGCCAGGGAGACTCGCCCGGAGACCAGTGAAAGGTAGGGCGATTCACCGAGGAGCTGTGTGGCCAGTTCAAGGTGGGCTGGCGCTTCGGCCACTCGTCCCATGTCGAGGAGAGCTTCGGCCATGAGGAGCTGGGCACTACCGTTGCCTGGATGCGCTGTGAGTTCTCGTTGCAAGGCCAGCAGGGCCTCCGCAGGCTGGCCTGCATCGAGGTGCGCGACGGCTTCGTAATGGTCGAGCCCTTGCAGGTCGCCAGTTGACCGGGCTTGGGACAAGGCCAACAAAGCGGCTTCGGGTTCACCGGCCGTCAGCGCGGCGAGAACTTCAGGAATCTGCTGCCCCACTGCGCTGGGGTCGTAGGGGGCGTTGGCAGCTTCGCCGCAGGCCGCCACGGCCCAAAGGGTCGCGAGGGCGAGAGTGGCAAGCATTAGCTGGTTTGAGGCGGTCATAGTAGGCGCAGTTTGGCCAAAGAGTTTGGCTGGCGCGAGCACCGAACTGCGGCGCTTTAACGAGAGCTGCTGAGGGGCCCTTGGGAGACCACGCCTCGGCCCCTCTCGATGAGCACATGTTGGCCGAAACCAAGGGTGGAGACATTGAGAGTCTCCCGCACTCCTCCCGGCCAAAGCACGGTGGCTGAGACGATGGACGCTCCCCCTGAAAAGTGCAGCCGAGGATCGTCGCTGGTTTGAAACCCTCGCGCCGAGAGCTTTTGGCGCACTTGCTGGCCTGAGTGGGTGGTCAGGGTGACCGTGGCGCCGATGGCGTCGGGGGCGTGGGGTGGCAGGTCGCGGAGGCTGACGAGCAAGTACGACTGGGGGCTGTCGTGGCGATTGAGGAACAGCCGGGGGCTGCCATCGAGAGTGAGCACCACGAGGTCGAGGTCTCCGTCCCCATCAAGATCGCCACGGGCGGCAGCGCGAGACACCAGGGGAGTGTCATCCGGGAAGCCGTTGGCCCCGAAGGTGCCGTCGCCTCGGCCGGGCAAGAGCATCAGCGGTTGGGCGTATCCCAATTCGCCGCTGGCTTGGTCGGCCTCGGGATACACGTGCCCGTTGGCGAAGAACTCGTCGAGGTGGCCATCTCCGTCGAAGTCAGCCAGGTGCACGCCCCAGCCCAGAAGGGGCTTGCTGAGCATGGCGCTTCCCGAGGGTGTAGAGACTTCTCGAAAGAGCCAGTCGCCGTCGTTGCGATAGAGGGCATTGGCTTCATTGGAGAAGTTTGTCACCACCAAGTCGAAGTCGCCGTCTTCGTCGATGTCTCCTGTGTTGACGCCCATGCCTGCTTGAGCTCGGCCAGCCATGTCGCTGCTGGCGCCGGACAAAGAACCGAGCGCTTCAAAACTGCCATCGCCGCGGTTGCGCAAGACGAAGTTGTCCACGGAGTCGTTGGCGATGTACAGGTCGGGATGGCCGTCTTGGTCGAGATCGGCGAAGAGCACGCCTAAGCCGAACGACGGCGGTCGGTCGGCGAGTCCTGCTGCCGCTGTGGCCACGTCGAACCAGGGCGGCCCAGGAAGCCCTCGGAGAAACACATCGGCTTGGGGTGGCATGCCATGGGGGCCACACATGACGTTCATGCCAGCGAAAACACAGGGCAAGTCAGCGATGCGATTCAGGGGCGGGTGGAGCGGGTCGATGTAGAGGTAGCGCGCGAGGTAGAGGTCAAGCAAGCCGTCCCCGTCAGCGTCAGCCAAGGCCAGGCTCGTGGTCCAATCTCGGGGGGAGTCTCGCCCGGGCAAGGGCTGCTGCTCGAAGGTGAGGCCGCCGTCAGCTCCAGCGCGATTGAAGAACAAGGCGTCCTGCGCGAGTCCGCCGATGACGAGGTCGACCCGGCCATCTCCGTCGATATCTCCTGTGGTCACACCGGTTGGCCAGCCGCTCATGGCCAAGCCGCTGCCAAAGAGCTCTTCGAATCGGGGAACGCCCGCGGACACCCCTTGGTTGATCAACACATGATGTGGAACCACCGTGCCATCGATCAGTCCAGCTCGGGTGTTTCCATCGACCAGGACGATGTCCAAGTCGCCGTCGTTGTCCAGGTCGACGAGGGCGATGCCGTTGCCATTCACCTCAAGAATCGTGCTCTTCACCCCCGGAGTGGCTCCGCAGGTCAGCGGAATGTCGAGGCCCGCGATCACAGAGACTTCGTCGAAAGCAAAGGTCGATGCGTTGGTCGCTGGGGGCTTCACAGCGGTGCCTGGTTCGGTGCAAGCAAAGACGCAGAGCAGCAGCGGCAAAGCGACTTGGTGCGCGAGGTGTGTAGAGAAGTCTGTCATGGCGCAGAGCAGGATACTGGTCCCGGCGGAGTCGTTGCTACACTGCCGCGCCGACCGAGCCCGAGAGAATCATGCACGACCTTCGCAGTGACACGGTGACCCAACCCACAGAGGCCATGCGCGAGGCCATGGCCCAAGCTGTGGTGGGGGACGATGTTTTGGGAGAAGACCCCACGGTGGCGCAGCTCGAAGCCCATGGCGCCGAGCTGTTTGGCAAGGATGCTGCGCTGTTCGTCCCCTCGGGGACTATGGGCAACCAGGTTTGCTTCGGCGTGATGGCGGCTTCCGGCAGTGAGATCATCGCCGACTCGGCAGCCCAC
>JBLIMM010000390.1:0-4197 GCA_047638635.1 Pseudohongiellaceae bacterium
CTACGACGTCTTTCGCAGCCTCCGTCATTCCTACCGGAAGGTGTTGCCCACGGAGCAGCTGCAGCAGGTGGGCGACGACGTGGTCGTGGACGGTTTCGTCGCTGGCTATCAGAGCTTGATGGGGCGCTTGCTTGAGGATCGTCAGTCACGACCACCGGACCGCTTCGTGGAGTCGAGTTTTGCGGATCTCGAAGCGCAGCCTCTGGAGACTCTCGAGAAGATTTACTCCCAACTTCGCCTTGGTGACTTCGCCGCGGTGCGTCCCCGCTTCGAGGCTTATCTCAACTCGCTGGGGAGTTACGAGCGCAATGTCTTCGAGCACTCTGACGATGTGATCGAACGAGTGAATCGCGACTGGGACTCTGTCCGTCAGGAGCTGGGCTACCCCCGGCGTGAGCCTACGAACAAAGGTCGCCCGGCGGCGGGTCGGTCGGCGTGATCGTAGTCGAGTTGCGTCGTCCTCTGGGGGCCACCGAGGAAGGCATCTGGCTCATGGATGCCGCTGCGTCACTGAACTTCGTCATCGTCTGCCACGTGAGCGGCGCTCTGAAGCCTGACGAGTTGCGCCAGGGGCTCGACGCTGCTCAGGCAAGGCACCCGCAGTTGCGCGCACGGGTTGAAGAGTTGCCTGAGGGCCCGGCTTTCACTCCCGTGGGTGTGGGGCCCATTCCGCTCGAGGTCAAGCACCTGCCCGAGCAGGCCTGGGTCGCTGAGGCGGAGGATCAACTGCCTCTGCGCTTCCCGTTGGCGGGGCCGTACTTGCGGGCCACGCTTTTGCGACACGACGCAGGGCTGTCTACACTGCTCCTGGGCTTTCACCACGTCATCGCAGACGGGCGCGGCGCCATGGCTCTCGTGCGGGACGTGCTGACCGCAGCGGCCGGGGCTCGACGTGGGGTTGTCACCGAGTTAGAGCCGTCTCTCGACGTGTTGCCCTTCGATGCCCGTTTGCCCGCTGACTGTTTCGGGTGGAGAGCTGCTCTCCGTCGCGGCGTCTTCGCCTTGCGCGTGCTTTGCCGGAGCCGGCTCTGGGGGCCGCCTGTGCGAGTGCGTCGTGACCGGGAGGCCTTCGCTCACTCCCGCAGGACTCGGGTGATCCCCACGGAGTTGAAGGGCGCGCAGCTGCAGCGCTTGGTTGATCGTTGCCGCGCCGAAGAGACGACGGTCCACGGTGCACTCTCCGCAGCCATGCTGCTCGGCATCCTGGCGGACAGGGCTGAGGTCAACGGCGTCTCGTCGAAGGTCGGCCCCGTGGTCACCATGGGCCGACCGGTGAACCAGGCCCAGCGTTTACGGCCGCCTCCCGGGGACGCGCTCGGGCTGCACGTCTTTACCCTCGACTACGAGACCAGACTGTCGCAGAGCACCGGCTTCTGGGAGTTGGCCCGGGACGTGCACGACTCGCTGCACCGTGGCCTCGCCCGAAAAGACGATCTGTGCATGGCTGTGCTGAACCCCAAGGTCGCGGGTTGGATGGGGGCCCGAACTTTGGACCCGAAACAGTTCCTCGAGAAGTGGGAGCAGAATGCGTTCTGCACCACCAGCCTCACCAATCTGGGTCGAACAGAGATTCCCTCGATCTACGGCTCGCTAGGCCTGGAAGCCTGCCGCGTGGTGAGCACACCGTCAGCGTTGGGAGACTTCATGGCCTCCGCCGTGACCTTGGGCGACACACTCTACTGGACGTTTCTCTGGCCAGATCCTGTGCTGACCGAGGAGCATGCCCAGCGACTCACCGAGGGCATTGCCAGCCAGCTGCACCGGGCTCTCGATCTGTGAGTGCTCTGCCCAGTGGTCGCCCCCTAGGCAGCCGCCGCCAGGGCACTCAGCCTTTCTGTTCCCAGGGGTTGGTGGCGAAGACGGTGAGCTCGGGGATGAAGCCTCGAGGGTCGAGCTCGAGTGCCGCAAGGGTGGCCACGGCGATGTCCTCGGAGAACAGCTTGCGCGGGTTGAGGTCGCGGTCCGGGTCGCGACCGCCGAAGCCCGTCTGCACCTCGCTAGGGTTGATCTGCAGCACGCGAATGCCCCGGGGACGCAACTCTGCTTGCCAGCACTGGGTCAGCGACGCCAGGGCGAACTTGCTAGAGCTGTAGGCCGAGCCCCCGGCGTAGCCCTTGCCGGCAGCGGTCGAGGCCATGTTCACGATGGCCCCTGCGTCCGCGGCCTCTAAATGGGGAAGGGCCGCCTGGGCCATGAGCGCCGCACCGAGCACATTGGTGCGCCAGATGTCCTCCATCACCCGGGCGTCCAGCGCGTCCAGGGTCATGCTCTGGCCCCAGCCGGCGTTGTTGACCAGCACGTCCAGGCCACCGAGTTGCTCCACCGCACCAGCGACGATGGAGGCCGCGTCCTGGCTGACGTCACCAGCTACGGCGGGGAGCTTCAGCTCGCTGGCGGTCTGGGCCAGTCGGCCTTCGTCCCGGCCGTTGATCACCACACGAGCTCCGCGATCCCTGGCCAAGGCGGCGAGGGCGCGACCAATTCCAGCGCTGCCGCCGGTGATGAGGAAGCGAGTGTCTTTCAGCGACATGAAGGGGCTCCGGCAAGAGGGATGGTCGAAACGACGATTGCGGCGTAGTATGCGCGAGGGGAACGCGCCGCAGATACGGTGGGCTCGCCAGGAGCGCCTACATCGAAAGAGTTCGCAGCAACGGCGTGCCGGCTCCTCTTTGAGAAGTCCATGGGGACCTCTCGCAAGGCTTGCGTTGTTGGGTTGGTTGGTCTTTTGGGGGACGCCTCGGTGTCTAGGGGTTTACTTACCAATGGGAAATAGGAGAACACCATGTCTAGTGACCGTTGCGTATTGATCAGGATCGTTTCGAGCCTGCTTGTGCTGTCCTTGTTGCCTTCGGGGGCAGTGGCTCAGTTCGCCGAGGCGACGTGTATGCAGGGAGTGGAGAATCCGGAGCAGGCGCCCGGCGACGGTGATTGGTTCGGGTACTCGATCTCCAGTCTGGGTGACCTCGATGGCGTCGCCGGCCTCGAGCTGGCCATCGGTGCGCCCAGCGACCACGAAGCTGTTCCCGAGGGCGGCTTGCCTTTGGCGCCTGGTGCCGTCTGGATCCAACATCTGGACATCAATGGCATGGCGCTTGGTGCCACCAAGATCACACCCAACCAACTGGAGATCGATCCACTAGGCGTCACTGAGATCGATCAGTTCGGCGCGTCTGTGGCGGCTTTGGGTGACGTCAATGGTGACGGCGTGTGCGATCTAGCCGTGGGCGCACTGAGCCACCCAGATGGCGGGGTGGCCAGGGGCGCTGTGTACATCCTCTTTCTCACCACTGCCGGCACCGTGTCCAGTTCAGTCAAGTTGAGCTCGTCGACGCTGATGTCCTTGGGCGTACCCATTGACGACATGGACGCCTTTGGATCGTCGCTGGCCTGCATGGGCGATTTCGATGGTGACGGTTGGCCTGACTTGGTTGTGGGCGCCATGGGTCGCGAAAGCGTCAGCGGCTCCGGTGAACAAGATGGCGGGGTGTTCCTGTTCCCCCTCGAAGGAGGCGCTGGCAATCCGAACGCAGGGTTCCCCAAGAGCACCTGGTCGCTCATCGATGAGGTTGACCTGCTGGCGTTGAATCCCGTGCCACCGAACCCGCTCCAAGACATGTACCTCTTCGGGTCGGCGCTGTGCCCACTGGGCGACCTCGACGGCGATGGCAATCTCGATCTGTGCGTCGGTGTGGACTACGACGGTTTCGTCGCCGACGACCCGAACACCATAGAGGACGAAGGGGTTCTCGGTTTCGGCGCCCTCTACCTGCTGCTGCTCGACGGGGCCGGAGGAGTGAAGGCGAGCCAGAAAGTCACCAGTGACAACGTGGGCGGATTCACCGAGCTGCTGGGGAACCATGACGTGTTCGGCGCGTCCCTTGCATTGATGGACACTGGCCCCAACACGGCGACCATTGCGGTGGGCGCCTTCGCCGATCACGACGGTGGTTACGGCGGAGCCTTCTGGGTGCTTGATGTGGCCTACGACGGGGGTTCAGGGTCGATGGGCGTGGTGGCCGAGTGTAAGTACAGCGGTACAGTGGGCACGCTGACCTGCGCCAAACTAGCGCCGAGCGGTTGGTTCGGGGCAGGTGTCGCGTCGTTGGGCGACGTGTACCCAGCGGGCATGCCAGACGGTGTGATCGACCTAGCTGTGGGTGAGCCACACCGAACACCCGTGGGAGTTCAGGCGTTTCG
>JBLIMM010000391.1:0-4197 GCA_047638635.1 Pseudohongiellaceae bacterium
GGACCATCCGCCCCTGGCTCTCGAACGACTGCGAGCGGCGATCAACCTCGACATGATTGGCCGCGGTGAGCCCGGGGAGATCTTCTGCGAAGGGGGCGCGGCGTCCCCTTGGCTCCGAGGCTTGAGCGACAAAGCCAACCTTGAGGTGGGGTTGCAGGTGCGCCACGATGAACACCCAGAATGGGCTCGGGGCAGCGACCACTACCCCTTCATGAAGCGCTCGGTGCCCACGTTGTATTTCGGCGTCGAGGATCACGAGGACTATCACAAGGTCAGCGATCACGCCGACCTCATCGTGCCCGAACTCTGCGCCGCTGTGGCCCGGCTGGTCTTCTGGATCACCCTCGAAGCCGCAGCCGCCCCGGTCACCGGCGAAGACTCCTGAAGGCAGACACGGCCCTGTCCGTTGACGCGGCTCAGGGCGGGCACTAGCGTGGGCCCCCAGACGCCTCGGGACGCCCAGTCATGAACACATTTCGGCACTATGTTGCAGCACTCTTGGCCACGCTGGTGAGCGCATCCCTGGGACAGCCACTGCTAGCTCAGAGCGGCGCGGCCAACGGCGTCTCCCGCGAGGCCATGTGGCCCGCTCCTACCGCCGAAGACTGGCAGCGCCCCTGCTTGATCACTTGGCAGCGCAACTTCGACGACGCCCGGGCCGTCTCCCTCGCCAGCGGCAAGCCGATCATGGTGGCCGTCAACATGGACGGAGAGATCGCCAGCGAACACTACGCCGGCATTCGCTACCGCCAGCCAGAGATCGCGGCGTTGTACGAGCCTTACGTCAACGTGATCGCCTCCGTCTACCGCCACACGCCCCGAGACTACGACGAGAACGGCCGGCGCGTCCTCTGCCCGCGGTTCGGCTCGGTGACCTGCGGCGAGCACATCGACATCGAGCCCGGTCTCCACGACCGTTACTTCGAAGGCACACGCGTCGCGCCAAGGCATATCGGCTTGGAGCTCGACAGCGAAGAGATGTACGACGTCTTCTACGCCTTCGACACCGACTCGGTCTTTGCAGCGATTCGTGACGGCATCGCCAACCGCCCAGCTCCCCCAGAAGCTGAGCCACAGGGCGACCGGCCCCTGGTCGAGCGAGTGCAAAGCCAAGACATCGACGATCGAACCGCCGTTGAGCAGGCCTACCAAGAAGGGGACCAGGCCCTGCGTCAAGCGCTGCTCAATGCGGCGATGGCCGGCCAGGGAGAGGCTCCCGTGGAGCTGCTCCGCTTGGCACTCAGTGGTTACGACACACAACTGAGTCGCAGCGCACGGACCGCACTGCAACGAGCCACGTCCCCTGGCGCCATCAGCCTGATTGTCGAAGCACTCGGCGGACCGCTCTCCACCGTCGAGCGGAAGGCGCTCATCGGTGCACTGCAACGCATCGGTGAAACGTCGCCTCGGGCTCGACGCTTGGCCGTAGTCCACGGAGGTCTGTCCGAGGGTTCAGGCGCAGTGGATGCCCTGGGCTGGTCGGACAAACTCGACACCCCCGCCGCGCAGTACCGACAAACCGTTGCTGCGCGATTGGCGCTCGCCGAAACAGAACATGCGCTGCTGGTGCAACAAGACGACGTGCTCTCCTCTGACGATGGCACAGCTCATCTCGACCTCGCCGAAGCCTTCTTGGCCCAGGCCTTCGAGCAACCGCTGCACGAGCAGGAATCACGCAGCCTGCTCCTGCAAGACGCCCGGAACACCGCAGCGCAAGCCAGAGAGTTAGGTGCCACCGGGTGGCGAGCAGACACGGTCTCTGCAGTGGCTGCTTATTACTTGGAAGATACAGCCGCCGCTTGGCGCTGGTCCGGGGCCGCTATGTCTGCCGGAGTTCCCGATGATGCCAGCGATTGGAACTCCATGGTCGTCCTGGCGGTCTTCGCCCAGAGCCGCCAAGAAGCGATTCGCAAGGCCCTCCGTGAGCAGGAAGAGTGGCCCGGGCAGTGGCTGGCGGACGTCCATGCAGCCTGCTCTATCTTGGCGCTGCACCCCCACGGCACGGACACCCAGATCGTCGCCCACTACGAGTTCTTGGATGCCATGGGCGCGGACGGCCAGGCTGAGCAGATTCTGCAAACCGGCCTCGGTCGCTTTCCCGACTCCCCGGCGCTGCACGCCAAGTATCGCGGTCGACTCATGGCACGAAAAGGTATCGACGCTCTTGAGGCCGCCTACCACACCTGGCTCACCGGCAGTGACTCCGGGGAGAGCGCGGCATGGTACGCGGGCTTCGCCTCTTCGGTGGCTGCTGAGTTTCACCGCCGCGCGGGCCGCAAGAGCGCAGCCGTGGCGGCCTACAGCCGGGCCATGGAGCTCTACGAACAGGACATTTCTGACCATCCAGACAGCCGCCTGGCCGCAGACACCGAGATCGCCTTGGCCCTGGCCGGACAGGCGCGGGTCTCCCTCGAGCAAGGGCAGCTGCGTCAGGCCACTGCTCTCCTCCTGAGCAGCTTCGATCGTCAACCGGATGCCGCGGCCAACCTGGATGGGCTCAACCTCTCCCCTGCTGACACCGCCAAGATTCTGCGGGCCCAGCTGGCCGATGCTGACTTGCCCGACGTGTCTGCCGTGCTCCAGCAGGCCCTCGACCAGCTCGACCCGAAACTGCTGCGCCTACCGTCCTACGAGTTTCCCAGTCGGGAACAAAACCGGCAGCGCCCATGGCGTCTGGGCGCTGGCCCCAGTCAGACACGCTGACGCACCAGGCGCAGCGGCCGCTCGCTGGTACCGCTCGCAGTCACCACGTCGGGCCACTGCGAGCGGAGAGGTGCGCTCCTCGCAGAGCTGCCCTGCTACTTCAGGACCAGCTCGCCGCCCTTGGTGAAGGCCCAACCGCCGGGGTTCGGAGCGCCGACATCCTTCACTGCCCACTGGCAGTAGTAGGTGCCGTACTGCAGGCCAAGAGGTAGGGGCAAGGCCACGGAGGCGTTGCCAGAAGCGTCCGTCGTCACCGGGATCAACAGGTCCACGGAGACGTTCAAGACCGCGTTGGGTGCACCCACCGAAGTCATGTTCAGCGGCAGAGGCGTGGGGCCCCAGCTGGTGTTACTCGCGCCGATGATCAGAAAGGCTGGCGCGTTGGGCGCTGCGTCCGTCAAGCGCATGGCGAAGTCGTCGTTCCCCGGAGACGGAGGACCGAACGACCACCAGATCTCGGGCTCCACAGCGCCGGCACCGTCGGATCCCGCACCAAACGCAGGAAAGAAGTCGATGGTGTAGGTGCCCTTAGGACCAGACGCAGTGTTGTTCATTTGATTCATATACACGGCGTCGTGATTGGGCAAGGCCTCCCAGCAGTCAGAGAAGGTGCTGCCCGTGTTGAGCCGGTTGTTGTCCCAGACACCCACTTCAACCGGGTTCGACAAATCGCGCAGGTCGAGAATACGCAGCTGATCCTGGTAGTAGGAGATATAGGCGTAGGCTCCCTTGACCTCGACGTTGTGAACAGACGTGGACTGGTCGTCTGTTTGGTAGGACGACAGGAACTGCGTGTTCGACGCATCCGTCACATCCCAAAGGTTGACGTGGCCCCCGGATTGTTCGTCGCAGGTCAACAGAACCTTCTCGCCGGTGGGCGCAAAGTAGAGCGCGCTGGCGTGGTTGCCGTCGGCCACAGTGCCAATCTGCGTAGGCACGAAGGGATCGCTCACGTCGAGGATGCGCGTGGGTGTCGACACGAAACCATTGACGTAAACAAGATCGCCATCCGGTCGGCAGTCGTGGGCTCCACCACTCCAGATGCCCAGCAACGCCGGTGCGGTGGGATCAGCCAGGATGTCGTAGATGTACAGGCTTGAGGAGCGGTTCAAGTAGAGCCGATCATTGCTCTCGTCGATACGCAGAGTGTGCGCCCCGATTCCAAACAGATTCACCACCACGGCCGCAGCAGGATCGGTCAGATCAATGATCGCCGTGGGCCCTGAATCAGTCGTAGCGTAGGCGTAGTTTTTATAGGCCTGCACCTTGCGGAAGTTGCCCGCCACCGTGCGCACAAGGAACGGATTCTCCGGGTCGGTGGTGTCGAGAATCCGTAGGCCCGCCGTGGACTGGGTCTGCAAGCAATAGCGTTTGCCCAGGGCCTCGTAGGCCCAAAGCCCCTCGGTGCGGGAGCCAGAGCTACTCAAGTCGACGAAACCCACCTCTTGGGTGTTCTTGGTCAAGGTTTGGCTCTGTCCAACCGCTGCCAAGGAG
>JBLIMM010000392.1:0-4191 GCA_047638635.1 Pseudohongiellaceae bacterium
AATCGTCCCTGTCACGCTCGTGTTCAGCAGCACCGGCGCGAACAAAGGAGCTGGGAGGAGTGTTCCGCCCTTGAAGGGCACGGGCGCGCTTGACAATCCCAGGAACAAACCTGCTAAGGCCGAAGGTGCAGCATTGCTCAAGTCGACCGAGTTTTGGCTGCCCCCCACGAGCGTGCCACAGCCCTGAAGAAAAGGGCTGCCGGAAACGCCTGCGAGGGAACTCCCTTGATCGGTCCAGATGGGCTGAGGCGCCCCCAGGGCAAACCCGAATTGATTGACAGCGAGGGCGGGAGCACTCGCCGACGCCTCGGCATCAATCGTAAAGCCAACCGTCAGCACGTTGATGTTGGTCCAGCTCAGACGGCCGAATCCCAAGTCGTCGGACCCGGACGTGGTGACGCGCCCAGCGATGTTCACCAGCGTACCCGTCAAACTGTCAGGAGCACCGAGGCTGAAGTTCGTGAGGAACTCATCTGCCTTGACAAACGAAACGTCGAGGTGGAATTCAGAGATTGGCGAAGTGAACACGAAGTCAACCTCGGCCGGATTAAGAGAGAGGTTATCGCGAAACGCAGTGGCACCCCAGGGCTCGGTGCTCGTGGAGGTCAGTGCAATGGGCACTCCCGCCAAGCTTGTCCCTCCGGCAAAGGGCACACCGCCGCCGAAGGCAAAGTTCGAAAACATCACGGTTGGCCCGGAGCTAGGGAGCAGAGGGCTCCTGGCGGCCAGGTTGGTTGTGATATCGCACAGCAGGACCGCTGCCAGAAGGCCCACGATGCAGAAGTTGTTGCGGTGCACTTTCGATGTCCTTGAGTTGGAGGTTCGTGAGAGGAGTGAGCTTCCCCTGTTAGGTGAAGATCGGGTCATACCGCACTTGCGTGCCTTGGCGAAAAATCTCCAGGACTCCACTGCTGGCCTGTCGTGATGTGGAAACGTCTTCTGGCTTGACAGCATGACGGTCATCGCGGCATCGCGGGACTTTGGCCAGCTCCCGCAAAAACTCGCGCACGGTAACGCCCGCCACGTGAGCCCGATCAACGAGCTGCAGCTTATCCGCTTGCTGCACATGTCAGCGAACATCTGACCCAGGCTCCGCCCGTCGCTGTTACATGAAGCCGTCGAGGAGTTCCTTCAGGCGATCGAAAACCAGCTGCTGGTAGGGCGTCAAATTGCCCGGGAGCAGATCGTTGGACTCGAAAGGGTCATGGTGAAGGTCGTAGAACTCATATTGACTCTGGCCCGCGAGGACCGTGGCGTCGTCGAAGATGAGTTTGAAGCGCGCTCCCCGCACGGCGAGCCTAACCGTGTTGTACGGGCCCGGACCTGTGGGTTTGCGTAGCTCGGTAAACGCCCACCGTCGCTGTGACGGACGCTCGGGCCAACGGAAGTAGGGCACAAGACTCACCGAATCCTCGGCGCTGGTTTCTGGCGCGCCCCCGAGTTCGGCGATCGTGGCGAAGAGGTCAGTCGTCTGCACGAGCGCCGTGCATTCCCTGCCGTGGACCGGCACGCCGGCGCCGGCCACGATGAGCGGCACATTGACGCCACCCTCGAAGACCGTTCCCTTGGCGTGAGCGCTCTTGAAGGGTGCGGATGTCGCCTGCGTGGTCGTGCCATTGTCGCCGACGAAGATCACAGTGGTGTTGGCCAGGGCGCCATCCCCGAGCCCCGCGAGCAGGCGACCGATCTCGGTGTCCATCGCTTCGATCGAGGCCTTGACGTGCTTGCTGGCGGAGTCCTTGGGATCCCCCGAGAGGCTGTAGGAATGCAGCTCATCCGGTGGAACATGATACGGCGCGTGGGGTGCGTTGAAGGCGAGCCAGACGAACCATGGCTCGGGAAGCTTGCTGATCAGCGTCAGGGCGTCATCCACGTTGTCGGTGGTGGCGTAGGTCGTCGACGGCGTGCTTGTGCCATCGACGTTCTTGTCGAAGTCGTAGTAGATCCCGGGACCGTCGGCTGACACGAAGCTGTCGATGGTTCCCCAGTGATGGTCGAAGCCGCTCAGTATCGGATGGTCGAGGCCGGAGAGAGTTTCCTTGGCCATGTGCCACTTGCCCACGGCCGCCGTGGCGTATTTCGACCCGAGGACCTCGGGAATGGTGACCTCGTCGAGGGAGAGTTCGACGGTCCCCGAGCCGTACGACAATGCGGAGGTGATGCCAGTGCGGAAGCCGAGGCGTCCCGTGAGTATGCCAGCCCGTGTCGACGAGCAGACCGGTGAACTCCACGCGTTGCGAAAGAGGATTCCCTCGGCGGCAAGCTGGTCGATCACCGGTGTCTGCCCCGGCTGCGGGTGCTCCCCGTACGCGCCCACGCGGTCCACCCCCTGGTCGTCGGAGATCAGCAGCAGGATGTTCGGTGGATCCGACGGTGCAGGCAGCGCCAGACACATCGCCTGGATGGCTATCAACAAGGGATGCATAGCGGGGCCAGTTCGGGAGAGATCGCCAGGATTTAGGCAACACCACACTATCGCGGAGATTCTGCAAACGGGCAAGTTGCAACCCTCTTAGGGCGTCGTGCCTGCGAGCCCGTTTGATGCTGCGAAGCCGAGCGGCCCGGCCGGGTCGGTGACCCAGAACTGGTACCAGCTAGAGAAACCCGAGGGCAGGCCAGCGGGCCAAGGCGCCGAGACGACCAGCTCGCCGGCACTGTCTAGGGGCAGCCCGATGAAGAGCACGTCCACCTGCGGGACCATCGTACCGCCCTTGAAAGGCACCCCCAGCTCAGCAAGTCCAATGACGAGCGCGGCCACGGAGCTTTCTAGCGCGCCGCTCAGGTTTAACGCAACGGGGGCTGGCGCGATCATTGTGCCCCTGCCCACCAGCAGCGGCGTGCCAGGCATTCCCGACAGGCCAGCTCCAAGATCTGTGAACGCATTCAGCGGAACGACTGTCGGGCGGAAGGCCGCCAAGACGTCGTCGGTCGCCGACATGGACGCCACAGCGTCCGCCGCGTCATTAGCGGGCAGCCGGAACCCGCCACACCAAACGGGAACCCGCCCACGGTGAGCGCTGGGCTGCTGAACAAGAAAGCCTGCGTCCCCGGCGAGGAGGACATCACACTGCGCCAAGCGTCGTCCGGCGTGCGGTAGCCGAAGCTGTAGCAGAAGGCGCTCGAGGCGCTAGCTGCTCCTGGCGGGTCGTTGTGGTTGAGGCCCACGTTGTGCCCGACCTCGTGTGCCAGCACGTGGGAGGCGATGCCGCTGCCCAGCGCGCTGAAGGCGCTGTCCTCGAAGGCCGGAGAGACCGGGTCCATCAGGTAAGCGGTGCCTGCCGAAGCCTCGGTGGTCACGAGCGATACGCAGTCGGCGCCGAGCGCTTCCACCCGATCCCGCCTCAGCTTTTCAGTGTGCGACCGGGCGAGACGACAGAGGTGATCGTTGAGCTCCCTGGCTGCCGCTGCGGCCGGCGTCTCCCCCGGGTCGACCATGCCGCCGGGGATCTCGAGGGTGACCTCCCTTGATCCGTGCCGGTACTGCCGCACCATGACCACGTCGCCATCGGCGGTCAGCGGGATCACATTGACCCAGTCGGGGCAGTCGATGCGAACGAACTCGTGAGACTTCCCGGTTCGTGGTGAGCGGGCCAGGGCTCCGCTGACATCAAAGATGCGGCAGCTCAGCAGCGGTCGCTCGTCGTCGGTGGTTTAGGGGTGAGGCGTAGTCATGGCAGCGGTTAGCATCGCAGAATCGCTCCAGATTGTGGTCAGTCGGCCGGCGCTCCGGTCACCGGCCTGGGGACCCTGCGCCGCCCACGGGCTCACCCGCCAGGATCTCATCGTAGGGCAGGCCCAGCACGGCCCGGTAGCCCGCCAGGGCCAGGTAGTGTTCGGACATGATGTCGACCAGCGCCGAGGCCGCCACTGCCGTCTGGGACTCGCGCAGGTTGACCCGTAGCAGGTCGCTCTCACCCAGGGACAGCTCTGTCCGTTCGGCCTGTTCAAGCTGGCGCGCCAGAGACACGTTGCGCGCGGCCTGCTCGAGCCGCGACCAGGTGGCCGTGATGGCGTTCACCGCTGACTGCACCTCGGTCACAACCCGGTCGGACAGGAAGCGCCGTTCCTGTTCCATTTTGACCAGCTTGGCCTCAAGCTTGCGCAGCGTGCCCGCCGGCTTGCGCCGTTGCAATGGCACCGAAAAACGCACGACGGCCTGGAGCTCGAACTCGTCCTTGTCGTCCGGCGAGT
>JBLIMM010000393.1:0-4139 GCA_047638635.1 Pseudohongiellaceae bacterium
GACCTTCGTGCCGTCCGCCAATCGTGCCGAAGTGGTCGAGTCGGAGCAGCTCGTGACAAAGTCGGCCGCTGGCACTCGCTCTCCCGAACGCAAGGGCAGCGACAAGTCTCTGCCTGGAGTGTTCGGTACGCCAAGGCCCGCGAGTCCCAAGAGCGTCGGCAGCAAGTCGAGATTGCTCACCGACTCACTCACTCTGCGCCCCCCAGGGATGCCCGGGCCTGCCACAATCCACGGGGTGTGAATGAGTTCCTCGTAGACCCAGTACGCGTGCCCCGACTTCACGTAGTCGCCCAACTCCGTGGGCTGATCCTTCGACGCGCGCCAGGCCTGAGTCGAGCGCACTCGCTGAGGATGCTCCGGCCGGCGGAAGAGCGTCTCCCCATGGTCAGCGGCGATGACGATGATCGTGTTGTCGCTGTGCCCTGCGGCATCGAGTTGGGCGAATAACCGCGCCAGTTCCCCGTCCAGGTACAGCAGCTCGCTGTCGTAGCGATCGACCTCCCCGGCCAACAGCGCACGTTGAGCTGAGAGAGTCGCCTGCTCGTCCTCGGGCGCGCCCTCAATGGTCTCCTTGATCAGCTGCTGCTCCCACTGGTCAAAGACCTGGTTGTAGCGACGGCGGAAGGGACGGCTCGGCGGTGTGTAAGGCTCGTGAGTGTCGAGATAGTGAGCCCACAGAAAGAACGGCCGATCGTCGTCTGCTCCCAGAAAGTCGATGGCCTTGCCCGTGACCTCCGTGGCATCCCACTGGGCCGTGAGCAGCTGACGCACTTGGTAGCTGTCCAGCCCCCGGGCGAAGCCTCGATCGGCAGCCAAGGCCGAGTTGGCCACTACCGCCCCGGTGCGGTAGCCCGCCTGCGAGAACAGCTCTGGCAAGACAGGAAACGACTCAGGCAGCCTGTAGATCGAACGAAATATCGGCTGCCCTGTGAGCAGCGAGATCATGGACGGCAAAGTCCAGCTGGCTTGGGCTGTACAGCTCTCGAAGAGCACGCCCCGCTCTGCCACACCATCGATGGTGGGAGAGGTGGCCAGAGGGTAGCCGTAGCTCGACAGATGGTCTGTGCGCAGGGTGTCCAGCAGCACGAACAGCACATTGGGACGAGGCGCTATTTCGCTGGCCCCTGGGCCGCAACTCCCCAGCAGCGCACCGACAACGAGGCCTAGCCATACACCTCGTCTTCGACGCGCCGCCGAACATGCCGTGACTCCTAGACTCGACATGTTCGGCAGCACCTCCCCAACGTTGCAGGCCTTAGGAGACCTGGAACATGCTCTTGTTCTCGTCGATCCACTGGATCAACTTGGCCACACCGTCGAGGGGCTTGATCTTCGCTTCCCAGCCCAGATTCTTCTTGGCCAGAGAGGCGTCGCAGATGAAGTACTGCAGGTCGCCGTGACGGCCTTCTTCGAACTGCACTTCGGGGCGCTTGCCTTGGATCTGCTCGATGATGTCGACGCATTCGAGCAACGAAATCGCCTGGCGAGTCTCACCACCGATGTTGTAAATGCCAGACACCTGCTTCTCGTAGAAAGCCTGGAAGGCTTCGCAGAGATCCGTTGCGTAGAGGATGTCGCGGACCTGCTTGCCCGTACCAAAGATGCGAATGGGACGACCCACCACGGTGCGAATAGCGAAGTTCGCCACCCAACCGTGATCTTCGCCGCCGAACTGACGCGGACCGTAGAGCCCCGTGAGCCGGAAGCTGGCGCACTTCACGTCGTAAGTATCGGAGTAGGTCTTGCAGTACAGCTCGCCCGCAGCCTTGCTGGCGTGCAGCGGAGTCAACGTGCCCTGACTCGTGGGCTCGCTCTCGGGGATCTCGACCGGATCGCGAAGGTAGCGCTTCTCACCCTCGGTGAGGGTGTCGTTGATCGCGTTGCCATAGATGTGCACCGTGCCGCAGTTGGCGATGGGAATCTTATGGTGCCGCGCCGCTTCGAGAACGTTGAAGGTTCCCGTGGCGTTGGTGGTGTAGTCAAGCACCGGGTCTTCCCAGCCAATGGTCATGGCCGGCTGAGCCGCAGTGTGAATGATGTAATCGCACTCACCGGCATAGCGATCGAGAGTCTCGAAATCGCGGATGTCTTCCGTGACCATCTGCACGCCCATGTTCTTCAAGATGTTGTAGTTGAAGTCACGGGCACCGTCGGCTGCGTAGCCTGTGCGGTGGAGCTCGTACTTGGTCATGCTGTCGTAGCTGATGACCTCGTCGCCCCGCTGGCGATAGAACTCGCAGACGTGGGAGCCGATGAAGCCGCAGCCTCCGGTAACGAGCACTTTCACGATGAAACCTCTGGGTGATGGGTAGGTGTGGGACCTTCGAGCCAGCCGCGCTACTTGCGGTTTGGCTGCGAGATCATGAGGGACAACATGCGCAAGGCGTCCTTGATGACGCGCTTGTTCAGCGAGCTGCCAGTGAATTCGTAATGGATCGGGATCTCGGTCACTTTCAAGCCGTTGCGGTAGGCGAACATCATCGCTTCGATAATGAAATCGAACGAGCGCGCCTCCATCTTGCGGCTGAGTAACAGCTCCATGCACTTCTTGCTGTAGAGCCGGTAGCCGCTAGTGAGATCACCGAAGCTCGTGCGCTTCCAGATGATCAGCCGGGGATCGAGAGCGTAGTTGTATAGAAAGTTGCCCGCCGCACTGAGCAGGTGCCGCCGCATCGGCGTGTTGCTCTTACCGATGCGGCGCCCCATGACGACATCATGGTCGCGCTGCTCATAGAACTGGGGGATGTCGTCCGGGTTGTGGGACAACCCCGCGTCCATGGCGATGGCCCAACGATAGTTGTTGGCCAAGGCGTGGCGCATGCCATCGAGAACGCCACCGGGGATATGGGTGTTCGTCACGTGGTTGATGATCTGAGTATCACCACGCGCCTCAACAATGGCCCGGGTGTCGTCGCTGGAGGCATCGTTGACCACCACGACATCGACTAAGTCGGCGTGCTTCGCACAACGGTCGAGCAACTCACCGATGGAGTCGGCCTCGTTGTAAGCGGGAATGATGACGAGTGCTTTGTCCATCGTTCTAGCTCTGCAAGACCGCCTGCTCGGCCCGAGCGATTTCATCGGGCGTGTTCACGTTGACGTACAGCCGCCCCACCAAGAAGTGCTTCACCGATTGACCATCGTCGATGGCGCACTGAATCAAGTCAGGCAACTCTTTCTCGCCCCGCTGCTGGTTGATCGGCGTGGTGGCGATGTAGTCAAAGATGCGGTTGGTGAAGACGCAATTGCCAGTGCCCATGATGTCGTTCATGGGGTTCGCCGGCTTCTCGATCAGACGATGAATCTCGTCGTGGGAGCCCGTAATGATCGAGTAGGTCTTGGTGATCTGAGTGCGGTCTTCGACTTCGATCGTGCCGCAGAGAACGGCCAGTTCTTCGTTCATGAACATCTCGATCATTTCGGGATGCCGCGGGTCGACAAACACCTCGTCGGCCAGGAAGAGCATGAAGTCAGCGCCCTCGATGGTGGCTCGGGCGCATTCGACGGCGTGAACCAAGCCTCGCTGCTCCCACTGGATCACATACTTCACCGGCACGCCTTCGAAGCAGTTCCCGACGCTGTTGATGATCTGCTCGGCCAGGTGCCCCACCACGATGACGATCTCGTCCACCCCAGCACTCAGAGCATTGGCCAAGCTGTGCTCGATCAGCGGACGACCGGCCAAGGGCAACATGCACTTGTTGGTGGTCTCAGTGATCGACTCCAGGCGGCTACCTCGACCTCCAGCCAGAACGAGAGCTTTCATGGGCGCGAGCGAAACCTAGGCATCAGAGCGAAACAACGGCCGGGCATTATGGACGAGGCCGTGGGTCACTCCAATGGAGAATGACGCCACGTCCGAGGCCCTTCTCGGCCAACGGCCCCCCTGGGCTTCAGCTCCCCCTAGGCCCTAGGGCGTCAAGGCGCACCCTCGGCCGACTCAACGCCCGACCCCGCCCGGCAGTGCCCCCGGCAAGAAGGTCTCATAAATACCTTAAATGTCATTCAAAGTAACTACTGTAGACCACCTCGTCCCATTCGAGCGTCATCAAGGCCAGGTTCAAAAGCCATCGAAGCCCACTGGAAATTCGACCGAAGAGGAGCCCAGATCACCGGACGGGCTGAGGTCGCCAGAGTTC
>JBLIMM010000394.1:0-4120 GCA_047638635.1 Pseudohongiellaceae bacterium
CCCGCACCGCCCCCCGGTGAAGTGGCAGTGGCTCGAGCATCGGTCACCATGACGGACGGCTTCGATGTGGTACTGGTCAAAGTCGGCCGAGGGTCCCCGGAGCTGGGCTTATCCATGAACTTCGAGCTGTGCTTGTCTGACGACAACGGTGAGCCCATTCCCATGCAGGGCTGGAACACCATGCGCGCATCAGACGTACCCACCGAGTTGAAGCGGGCGGCTAGCGACGGCTAGAGCGGGGTTGGCCAAGCCTCTGAAACGTCGGGGACTTGCCCCACTTTCAGACAGGGACGACCTCACCGCCGACCCAGCCAGCCAAGCGGTTGCGACCAGTCTCTTTGGCTCTGTACAGCGCTTGGTCGGCTCGGTCGACGAGGGTTTCGAGAGTGTCGTCGTCGCCCAACTGAGCCACGCCTCCTGAGACCGTCACGGGGACAGTCGAAGCTTCGTTCGCAGTGACCGCGATCGGATGTCCTTCGAGATGCGCTCGCAGACGGTTCACGATGCTAGCGGCTTCGTTAGCGTCTGTCTCTGGGAAGACAAAGAGGAACTCCTCGCCACCCCAACGAATAGCGCAATCGCTCTTGCGCAAAATATTGCTCAGCTCGGACGAAACCGATACCAGCACTTCGTCCCCAGCCTGGTGGCCAAGGGTGTCGTTCACGTTCTTGAAGTGATCGATATCAATGATGACCACGGACAGCTCTCGCCCGTAGCGACGGGCTCGTTCCATCTCTTCCGCGAGGCGTTTGACACCAAAGCGCCGGTTGGCGAGTTGGGTCAGAGCGTCGGTTTGCGAGGCCTTGGTCAACTCATCCTGCAGCACCTTCATGCGCACCAGGTTGCGAACCCGTGCGAGCAATTCAGGGACCCCGCAGGACTTCAGCAGGTAGTCGGAGACACCCGCATCGAGGTTTACGAGTAGGTCCTGCTCATCGTCGCTGCCTGTCAGCATCAACACCGGCAACAAGGTGAGGCGGGAGTTATCCCGGATCTCTTTGACCAGTCCGAAGCCGTCCATATCAGGCATCTTCAGGTCGGTGATGACCAGGTCGTATTGGTGATCGGGATCCAGCATCGAAAGTGCTTGGTGGGCTCCGTTGGCAGAATCAACGTCAAAGCCAGCCTTCCGCAGCAGCACTTCGTATTTGAATCGAACGGTCGGCGTATCGTCGACCAGCAGGATGTGATGTCCCATGTCCGCTCATGTCATGTGGCAACTGTTGCCGGATGTGGTGAGACACCCGGTCCACACTGACGGCCGTCCGCCAGTCGACCACACTGTTCCCGTCCGGTCGATCTGCGCCCCGCCCTCTCAGGGGCGTGAAACAACTCGTACCAGCCAGCGATGGCCGTCAATGCCTTTTCGTCCATGTCGGGCCCGGAGCTTAAGCTGAGCACCAAGCCAGCTGTCTTTTTGTAGCGCGAAGAGCGGCAGCAAAACCCCTCTCGACTAGTCGCTCTGATCCGCCAAAAGCAGCTCGAAACGGCGTTCAAGACCTCGCTGTGCCCGACGCTGAGGAGTCGCCACAAAGACAATGTCGTCACCCGCAATCGTCCCCACCACCTCTGGCATGCACATGGAATCGAGGGCCAAAGCCACGGTTTGCGCCAGGCCCGGCCGGGTCGACACCACGAGCAGATTCGGGCCCGCCGGCACCACAGAGCGCACGAAAGGCCGCAGCTCGCCCAAAGTAGGGTAGAGCTGGCCAGCATCCTCCTGGCTATCCCCTTCGGCGGCCAGCTTGTAAGCCCCGTCAACCTTCTGAGCACCGAGGTGCATCAGATCGCGGCTCAGGCTCGATTGAGTGATATGGAAGCCCTTCTCTTCGAGGGCGTCCACCAGGTTTTGCTGGGTACGCGGGCGCCGACGGCGCAGGATCGACTTCAGGGCAGCACGGCGTGCGTCCTGGGTACCGCGAGAGTTTCTCGGCATCAGCTATCCCCTTGGTCAAGGGGCAGGAGGGCTGCAGTGGCTTCGATCTCCAACAACGCGCCCGTCTCCACCAGACCCGCGACTTGCACCAGGCTCATCACTGGATAGTGCCTCCCCATGACGCTTCGGTAGGCTTGCCCCACAGCCTTTGGATCCACGAGGTAGTCGTCCGTGTCCAGGCAGAACACCGTCAGTCGAACGATGTCCTCGACTTCGCCCCCCGCGAGCTTCACCAGAGTGGCGATGTTCTCGAGAGCTTGGCGAAACTGGGGCAAGAAAGTATCGCCCACCATTTGCTCTGCTGCGTCCCAGCCAATCTGCCCAGCCAAGAACAACATGTCCCGCCCTGCAGGAACACGGATCCCATTTGAGTAGCCCTTCGGGCGCGGCCAGTTCTCAGGTTGGGTCGTCACAAACGACAGTGCGGGCTCTTTCATGCAGGCACGGTAACAATGTGCGCATACTTTTCCCAGTATGCAGAGCATGACCACTTGCCTGTGATCTCGCAGCAACTCGCCCACAAGAGACATCCGTCTTCTACGCAACAACGCCCCACCACGAATCATCGTGATGGGGCGTTGTTGTCATCGGGCCCTGCCGCCGCCTTCAGCAGCAATCGCCGAAGGTGACAGAGGCTAGCAAGAGGTCAGTCCTCGAGCGGCCCCAAGCCAGCGCCAAAGGCAACGTACGTTCCGCCGCCAGCAGACTCTGAGCCACCGTCAATATCTACGGCGATGCAATAGGTGGTCACACCGGCTGCCAGCAAGTTGGCGGTAGCAGTAGCCACTGCTGCAGCCTCACTCGAATCCACCACCATCGTGTAGGCGGCAGGGAAGGCGAGGTCTTGCATGAAGCCGCTGGACGGATCGAGATCGCCGTGGTCAATAATCATGGCCAGCTGGAAATCACCGAAGTCATCACCAACACCCTGCGAGGGCTGCCCACTGCCCCCTTGAGGAGCCTCGTCGGTACCAGCAGAGACATCATCGAGGAAGTCGCCCACGTTCAAGCTGGCATCTACGGGGAAACAGCGCACCGGGCTCGTGGGATCGAAGTTCCAGTAGAAGTGGTCAGCACCGGTGCCGAAGAGATCGACGTCCATGATGCGGGCGTACTTGAGGTCTCTCACCCGGTTCGTGGCGATGACACCCAGTTCGACCGTAGAAGCCACAGTGTCGGCATTCAGGCTCAAGCGGTATTCGTTCGTCACCCGGATACCGCGACGGGGCACGACGATGTAAGGCACGAACTGTCCGGCCTTTGCGAAACCTGAGCGATTGAAACCAGCAGCATCGACGAGCGGGCCAAGAACAAAGGTGTCAGCCATCGGCGCGCCGGAGAAACCCGGGTCACCAGCAAACGAGCCTGCACCGGTCTTGACGAAAATCTGGCTCGCCGGGGTGAGCGCGTTAAAGCTCATGCCCCAGCCGTCAATCTGAACACCAGCGGTCAGCACATCCTCGCCGCCGATCTGCTTGAAGCCGATGAAGTCTTCGATAAATGTGCCGTCGAGAGACACACCCACGATCAGCTCGCTGAAGTTAGTCAGGTAGGCCGCTTTCTCAAGCTCAAGCTTGAGGTCGTACGGCCCCACGCTCGTGCCCTCGTCCCCGGCAAAGTCGAGGTTCGCGTCTGGCGCGCTCTCGACTGCCACGGCGTAGCCAGTGTTCAACTCAAGCGGCGTGGAGAAGCGGGAGAACTTACCCAGACCACCATCGTCGTCGAAGCCCAGCAGCGAACCGCCAGCATCGAACAGGCCCAGGAAAGTATCGAGGTCAGTGAGCTGAGCAGGCACGTAGGTCAAGCCGCTCGGTGGACGCGTTTCCACGTGCAGGATCGACAGAGCAGCACCTTTGAAGCTGAACCAGTCCACGTCGTTCGGGGTCAGGGTTAGACCGGTAATGCACAGCGGTGTACCCGTGATCAGGTGCGGCGCGTCGAGGAAGATCGGCTGAGCAGTAGGCTGCGTGTTGTTCGGCTCAGCATCGTCGTCTTCGATCGTGGACGCGTAGTTGCTGTCGGTGGGACCATCGCCTTCGGGCTGGTTGAGCACGCTGGCGTCGAGCAAACCCCGACGCACCTTGATGGCGCGCTCCAGGGAGAACAGCGAAACCGGCGGGTAATCAGAGATTCCCTCCGTCCACATGCCGCTCACGGGGCTCAGCACTTCGTACTTGAGCGTCA
>JBLIMM010000395.1:0-4104 GCA_047638635.1 Pseudohongiellaceae bacterium
GCGAGTGCGGGTTGTGCCAGCCATGCCTGCTTTCTACGACAAGCCTCAGAGCATCGAAGACATTATCGCGTTTGTGGTCGACCGTGCACTCGATGCGGCGGGCTTGGATTATCCACTGCGCCACACCTGGCGAGGCAGCCACGGCAGCGAAGGCGATAGCCCATGAGCGCTGCGGTACTGACCAGTATTCTTGCGGACATCAAGGTCGCCCACTCGATCTTTGCCTTGCCCTTCGCGGCCATTGGCTTGTTGGTGGGCACCCGTGGTCAGGCCCCCGGCTGGGGGCTGTCGTTGGCAATCTTGGGCTCAATGATCTTGGCCCGCTCAGCGGCGATGGGCTTCAACCGACTGGTCGACCATCAATTTGACGTGAGTAACCCACGGACAGCCGGGCGGGCACTGCCTTCTGGGCGCGTGAGTCGCCAGTCCATGATCGTGTTTGTGGTGTCGTGCTCGCTGGGCTTCGTGGTGCTGGCTGGCTTTCTTGGTGAGCTGTGCTTGCTCTTGTCGCCCGTGGTGCTTGTGGTGCTGTTCGCTTACTCCTTGGCAAAGCGAGTGACGACCATGGCTCATGTGGTCCTGGGTTTCGCCTTGGCCTTGGCACCGCCGGCCGCGTACTTGGCCGCTCGCGGATCCATAGAGAGCGATGTGGTGGGAGTGCTTTGGTTTGCCCTCGCCGTGCTGCTTTGGGTCGCCGGTTTCGACATCATCTATGCCTGCCAAGATGTAGATCACGATCGCAAGCTAGGCTTGTACGCGGTGCCGGCCAAGTTCGGCACGTTGCGTGCTCTCGCGCTCTCTCGTGTGTTGCACTTGGCCATGATCGGCTGCTTGCTGGTCGGCGCCCACGCGCTGCACCTGGAGACGCTAACGTCCGCGGGTATTGTCGCGACGGCGCTGATTTTGATCGTCGAACACGGGCTCGTGAGAGGGGGGCGCCTCGAACGCATCGACGCGGCCTTCTTCACGATGAATGGAGTCGTCGGCTTGGTCTTTGCCGGGTGCGTTGGCTCCGAGCTCATTCTGCGGGCGAGCCAACTATGGCCATGAAGCGACAGAGCTTTGTCGATATCTGGTCTACTGGCATGGAGAGCCTGGAGGGCGGCGCTTTGTCAGCGCTCACGGTTCTTTCGGGCGAGGAGCCCTTCGTAAAGGAGCGTTTGATTGACGCTGCGATTCGCGGGTACTCCGGGGACGTAGAGACCTTCACTCAGCGTTCGGGAGAAAGCGACAAGCTCGCACTCCAGCGGCTGCTTGATACGTGGGCTACGTCCAGCCTTTTTGGATCCGGGCAGCTCATTATCGCCCGTGACGTTGGTGCGCTGCTGAAGGGCAAGTTGTCTGCCAGCCTCGAAGACGTGATCGGTAAAGGGGCGCCGCCCAACCGTTTGCTGCTCACTGTCCCCGCTCTCGATGGGCGCAGTAAGCTGGCCAAACGCATCAAGAAAGAGGGGGGCTTGGTGGCTTTGCCTCCCCTGCGAGATGCGCCACCTCCGTGGCACACGGGCGGCCCTTTCTTGGAGACCGATCTCAACGAGTGGACCGTCGCAGAAGCTCGCTTGTCTGGGCTCACCGTTTCTCTTGCGGTGGCGAACGAACTCTCATTGCGCATCGGTAATGAGCCTGGCCGTATCGCCCAGACATTGAATCGTCTGATGATTCTGCTGGAGGGCGAAACGAGGCTCGACAAGCAGACCGTGGCTGAGCATGTGCCACGGTCGAGCGTGCGCCTGTTGGCTGTGTACGAAGATGCCCTACGGCTTGGGAACGTGGCGGAGGCTCTGCAACTTGTGGATCGAATGAAGCACGTGGGTGTGTACGACCCGTTCATGAAACTGGTCACTGGCCCTGCTGTGGCTGACACGATCTTGCGTGGTCTCACCGCATCGTTGTCGAGAGAGCTCACCGCCCACGAACGCTTAGGCCCAGCGTTGGTGACCGCTCTCACGCACCCGCCCTGGAAGCGTTCCGCGGAGCAAACCACCGCTCTTGATGCTGCCTTAGGGAAGGGCGGTCGCAGGGTTTTCCTTGAGCGTGACTTGCGTCGCTCGCGGGTAGAGAGCGTGTCCGCAGCGTTCTCCACAGCCCTCGTCGCACTCCGCCGCCTTCGTGACGGTGAGGGGCTCTCGTTGCACGCCATCACGGTGAGGTTGGCGCAGTCTTTTCAGACGTCTGCCCGTGGAGCTCGACGATGATCCAGTCACTGCCGCAAGCTGTAATCGACCGCATTGCCGCTGGTGAAGTTGTGGAGCGTCCTGCGGCGGTTGTGAAGGAGCTGATTGAGAACGCGTTGGATGCAGGGGCGCGGCAGCTGGACGTGGTCATCGAGGGTGGGGGGCTGCAGTTGATTCGCGTGGCGGACGACGGTGCCGGCATCTCCAGCGCAGACCTGCCGTTGGCCTTCGGTTCTCACGCCACGTCGAAACTCTCCGATGTGGACGACCTTTACCACATCGCCAGCTTTGGCTTTCGTGGCGAGGCCTTGAGCAGTATCGCCGCAGTGTCCCGCTGCCGGCTCACAAGTTCGACGAGCAGCGATGGCGCGGGCGTGCGCATAGATTGTGTCGCTGGCGAGTTGGGCCCAGCCACTCCTGCCGCCTCGCCCAAGGGGACGGTGGTCGAAGTCCGCGACCTCTTCTTCAACACTCCTGCCCGCCGAGCGTTCCTGGGAGCTACCAGCACTGAGGCTGCCAAGTGTCGCGAAGTTTGTAGCTCACTGTCCCTGGTGAACCCCGGCGTTCGCTGGAAGATCACGGTGGACGGGCGACTGCGCTTCTCTAGCGACGGTGCGTCAGAACTCCCCCAGCGCATCGAGGCTGTTTATGGGCGCGACCTGGCGAGCCAGATGATCTTGGTGAGTGGGGCAGACGAAGGGCTCGCGGTGCAGGGCATGATGACTCTCCCCGCTGCGGCGAAGCCCCGCCCTCGCGCGCAGCAGCTCTTCGTAAACGGTCGCCTGATCAAAGACCGCGGCGTTCTTGCCGCGGTGCGCATTGGCTGCAAAGATTTTTTGCCCGGATCTCTCCAGCCCGCTTGGGTACTGCAGCTCACCGTCGACCCTTTGCGCCTGGACGTAAACGTCCATCCCACCAAAGCCGAAGTGCGCTTCCGCGACAAGGACAGCGTGTTTCGCCTCGTACGCCGAGCCTGTCGCCAAGCGCTGTTAGCCGCCGATTTGGCGCCCCGCGTGCGTGCGGAACACTTGGCCCTCGAACCGTCGCCAGAGACAGCACTGCCCCCGGGACAAGGGCTCTCGGCATGGCCGAAGTCAGAGAACCCCAGCGCCAACCCTGGCCCTCACCACGGCTCCCACACGAGCTCGCAGCCAGGTCGGTCAACAGACAGACGAGAGTGGCAGCGGCAAGGGGCTCCGACGTCAGGCCCAACGTCTGCTGGGCAACCGTCGAGTCGCTCCCTCGAGCTGCCGCTTGCGGGCACTGTGAGCGAACGCGGCCCTGACTCTCCGAAGGGGCAGTCGCTGCTGCTGGGGGATGTCCGCCCGGCGGCTCGCTATCTGCAAGTGCTCAACACTTACATCATCTACGACAGCCCCGAAGGTCTGGTGCTCGTGGATCAACATGCGTTGCACGAGCGGATTCTCTACGCCGACCTACAGGCGCAGCTAGCCCGGGGTGAGATGACCAGGCAGCGACTGCTGATCCCCGAGACCGTGCAGCTCTCGCCCAGCGCATACGATGCCGCGTTGTTGCTGGCTGACGAACTCCAGAACATGGGCCTCGAGTTGGCGCCCTTTGGCAATGACACCTTGGCGATTTCGGCGGTGCCAGCGGTCTTGCGCAACGAGAACCTCAGCGACTTGCTGCAAGCGTTGATTGACCCGCCCGACGTCCATGGAGATTTGCCCCATGGTCTCGACCGACGCTTGTTCACCATGGCTTGTCATGCCGCTGTGAAAGCTGGTGACCCTTTGGGCGAAGGGGAAATCACGGCCATGCTCGAACAGGGGCGTCTGCTTGAGCATGACAGCACCTGTCCCCATGGACGGCCGACACGGTTGTTGATCGACCGCACTGAGCTGGAGCGGTTGTTTAAGCGGAGCGGCTTCTAGGGCTTCTAGGGCTTCTAGGGCTTCTAGGGCTTCTC
>JBLIMM010000396.1:0-4101 GCA_047638635.1 Pseudohongiellaceae bacterium
CTGCCTTGACATGTAATGGGCAGACGCCGAGAAGAGCCCCGTCTACACCACGAACGCGCGCCGGATTCCCGGAATCCTCGGTATGCGCTGGGGTGGCTTTTCGAGAGGCATGGGGTGCGCTCGATGACCTGCTTTAGCTGGCGCGGGCCTTGTAGCCCTGATAGCTAGATGGGCCCGTGACAGAACGCTTGGTTCCCCGCGGAAAGCCGACGGGGGCATGACTCTCTAGGCCCCGCAGAAGACAGACGCTTCTAGGCTGGCGCCGTCGCTGAACTCGGGCAGGTTTCCAGCGGCTCTTTTTTCACTGCGTCGACAGCCCCCTTGGGAGGACTCCGTCTTGATGTCCTCACTTCATGTGTTGTTCCACCGTCTCTCCATGGCACTCTTGCTGGCGGCCGTCGCCACCCCCCTCGCTCTTTCGCAGAATCTGTCCAGCCTGTACGCGTCGACCGGTTCCACCTACGTGATCCCAGTGGTCGCGCATATCTTGCAGCATGGCAACGGGTCAGGAGCTGTCAGTGACGCATCGGTTTACAGCCAGATCGACACCTCAACGAAGACTTCAGCGCCATCAATGGAAGCAACGGCGGGGGGGGCAGCCACTAACATCGAGTTCGTCTTGGCGAGCGCTGGCCCGAGCGGCAATGCCACCACGGGCATCAATCGCTACGCCAGTAGCAAGTGGTAAAACGACAAGGGCAACTACGCCGCCGCGATTCGTTGGGACACCAACCGCTACCTGAACATCTACAGCAACACCGCCCAGGGCAACCTGGGCTACGCCTACGTGCCGAGTGATGGTGGGCTCGTCGGTGCAGCTCAAGACGGTGTGCGCATCTTGTGGACTTCCTTTGGGCTCAACTCGCCGATTGGTCCTGCCTACAACTTGGGGCGCACGACGCCCCACGAAGTGGGCCACTACCTGGGGCTCTCTCACACCTTTCAGGGAGGCAGCTCCAGCACATCGGGTTGCACCAGTAACGGCGACTTGATCTGCGACACGAACCCCGAGTCGTCGCCGAACGACTCGCCTTGCTCGCGGAGCAGTTGCGGCAGCGTGGACCCCACGCATCACGACCTCAACGACTCTGACGAGATTTGCATGTTCGAGTTCAACGAAAAGCAGTCTCGGCGCATGCGTTGCACCATGGATGATTTTCGTGTGGACCTCGCAGCTGGCAGTGGTCCGGTGAACTCCGCGCCTACCGTGTCTCTTGGCGCGCCGTCCTGCGGGCTCTCGGTGGTGGACGGCAGCGTCATCGCCTTCTCAGCCAGTGGGAGCGGTGGAAAGGGCGGCAATCTCTCCAGTGCAATCTCTTGGTGGAGCAATCTTGATGGATTCTTGGGCAACGGGTCCTTGATCAACCCGACCTTGTCCGTGGGTAGCCACACGGTCACAGCCCAGGTGAGCGACGCGGGTGGCCTGAGCGACACGGACGCGGTGAGCGTGACGTCCATCGGTGGCGGTGGCTTGAGCCTCACCACCAACGGCTACAAGGTGAAGGGGCGGGTCACAGTCGACTTGAGCTGGTCCGGCGCCAACACGTCCTCTGTAGAAATCTGGCGCGATGGCAACCTGCTGACAACGACAGCCAACGACGGGGCTTACACAGACGTCACCGGCCTGAAGGGCGCTGGTTCTCTGGCCTACCAGGTCTGCGAGACAGGCGGCGGGTCTGTTCGAACACGTCGGTGCTCACTGACTGACCCTGACGATTTACGATTCAGCGGCCCCCGTGGTCGGCCGAAAGGTCGATCACGGGGGCCGCTTTGCATGACCAGCGGCCCTGAATCGCTATGCTTCGTCGCAATGGGCTTCTGTGGCCTGAAAACTCCCCCCCAAAGATGGTTTCGATCGCGGTGATCTGCACTACCCCTTGCTCTCTCTTCTGCGGGTTGCTGTCGAGGTCGCCCGGGCGGCAGCTGCAGCCATGAGCAGCTCTCTGTCGCCGACCAAGCCGATTTTCGTGGGGGCCCTGATCTTGGGGGGCTTCCTGGCGCTGCTGTTGTCTACAGAAGATGTGGGGCTGGGCGCTCAGGAGGACGGCTCGAACGCGTGGCCCTACTTGATGGAAGACTGGTACGACCGCCTGGCCTACCAGCAGCGAGGGCGCTGGATTGCCTCGGGGGGCACTCCTTATCTGCAGGAATTTTCTGAGTACCCGCAGCTGTCCACCTGGCTCATGGGCGCGCCCTATTTGTTCTTTGATCACGGGGTCAAAGAGGGCGAGCCGTTTCAGTCGAGTGAAGCTGCACACGCACTCTTGGCGGATGCGGGACTGTCTCCTCGATCGGCCGAGAGCGTGTTTGACGAGCTCTGTAAGCGAGTCTCTGACTCTTCTGCTGGGGACAGCGCCTACCTGGTGCGTATGGCGTCCCGGCTAGCCTTAGAGGGCGATTTAGACGAGAGCCACGTAAGAGAGGTGCTGGGTAGCGCTGCCCGGGAGCAGGCTCGCGAACGGGAAGAGCTGCTGCGCAATCGCAGGCCCTACGGTGACTGGCATCATGGGCTCATGGGGCTCTTCTACTTTGGCCTGCTGGTGTTGACCACTGCGAACCTACGCCGCATGGGACGGTCCCCTTGGTGGGCCTTGCTCTTGCTGCTGCCGGCGTCCTTGTTCTTCGGTTTCAACCGCTTTGACATGGTGGTGACGTTTCTCGTGGGTGCCACGCTCTTCGCCCACTTGCGCGGACGAAGGCGGCTCACTGCGTTGCTGATAGGCTTGGCCATCATGACCAAGTGGTATCCCGTGGTGTTGGTCCCGCTGTTGCTGTCACACGACTTTCACTCGACCCGACTGGCCATGATAGGCCGGGGTGAACCTGCTGCGCTTGGCCGTGTCTTTTTAGATGCGGTGTTGTTTCCCGGACTGATCGTCGTGGCAGTGATAGTCACGGTGCTAGGCATTTGCTGGGCCTGGGATGGTGGTGGCTTGGAAGCGGTGAAGTTCGTTTTCGATTGGCACGCCAACGTACGCAAGCCAAACCACTCCTCGCTGCTGCACGCGCTCACCCACCCCGATCGCTGGGGTTGGTTGCAGGCTAGTGCGCGTCCTCAGCTGGAGCTGCTGTTCAAAGCTCTGCAGCTCGCGCCGGGTTTCGTCTTGGCTTGCTTTGTCATTCGCACCAGGAGGGCGCTGTTGCTCGGTTGCTTGGCCGCGACTTTGGGGTCCATGGTGTTTTCTGAATTCTTCTCGCCCCAGTGGGTCATTTGGGTCACTGCTCTGGCGGTGCTGCTCGCTCCGACCCAGCGAAGGTTTTTGGCCTTGCTGGTAGGGCTTGAGCTGGTGATGTATCTCCAACTGCCGCTGTTCCACCATCACAGTCAGGCCGTGTCCGAGTTCAGCGGTTTCTGGTTTGTGAACTCACTGCGCATCGCGGTGGTGGTGCTGTTCTTCGTCGTGACGTTGTTCTCGTTCTTCCAGGAGCAGCGTCGTGCCTGACGAAAGCAGCAGGCTCGGTCGGCTCTGGCGTGCTCCCCTGACGCTGCCCTTGTTGTTCTTGGTGGCGGTGTTGTGGGTTCGGGTGCCCGTGCTGTTGTCCCACCTTGACAGCTGGTACCCCTTCGAGATTCACGCGGGCTCGATTGCCACAGCACTTCTCGATGGCCTGGACTTGAGCTGGGGACCGCTGACTGTGGTGCCGCACATTCGCGGGGGCGTGCTCCTGGGCTTGATCTTGGTTCCGGCCTACGCGCTGTTTGGCATCTCGTCCCTGGTGTTCAAAGCGACGGTGTTGTTTTGGCAGGGGGGGACAGTGGCGCTGATGGTGTACGTCTTGGCGCGCTTCTTCAGCAGACGAGTGGCCGCGGTGTTCGGCACCTTGATGTTGTTCGCTCCGCCGGTGACGGCAAAGCTCTCGGTGTTGGGTTTAGCGTCACACATGGAGTCGCCGCTCTTCTCGCTACTCGCCCTGCTGCCCTTTTGGGCGATGACGATCGAGGGTCGCTTCTCCCGCTGGCGTTGGTTTGGCTTCGGTGCCGCTGTGGGCTTTGCGGGGTTCTTCCACCTTCAAGCGCTGTTGCCTAGCTTGCTGCTGCTGGGCTTGCTGGTCGTCATGGAGACCCGTCGTTTTTTCACAGGCGGTGTGATCTGGCTGCTA
>JBLIMM010000397.1:0-4094 GCA_047638635.1 Pseudohongiellaceae bacterium
GCAAGCGCTCACGAAGACCGCTGTGAGCGAAACGCTCGGCTTGTTGAGGGTCTGTCCATAGCACGACCCGAGTACGCGGCAGCATCGTTGCACGACACAGCACCCGCTCAAGCTCGGAGAGACTCGCGCGTGTGCACGGGCACAGAGCGTGCACGAACATCAGCAACTCGGGATCGCCGGTTCGAGCGCCGAGTGCTGTGTTCTCGGGCCACGTATTCACCGGGACGCCGGGGTCACTGGGAGCGCTGCTGTAGTTGAGCAGCCCGTTGAAGCCCAAGCACAAAGCGGCTGCCCAGAGAGTCCCTATCAAGGCGCTTCCAGCTCGAGCACTTTGTTCCATTGGGCAATCCTCTCCACGCGCTTTCGTCTATCGGAAGAACTCATGATGTCGCTGAATAGGTGTTCTGATATCTAGCATGCTCGCCGAACGGGGCTTAGAGCGAGCGCCTGGAGCAGAGGGGCGTCGGTGAGTCAGTGAACCAGAGCGGGGCCGGGGTGCGACCGGGTTCGCACCCCGCTGGATCTACCGCGGCCAGAGCGTCGCGATCACCGGTCGATGATCACTGGCGATGGGTTCATGGAACACGCGCAGCTCGGGGTTGCCGTGGCGCTGAATCGTCTTCGGAGAGGACTGGCAGGAAGCGGTCAAGACGAGCAGCGGCGCAGCGAACATGAGCAGGCGGAGGTTCATGGCCCAAAAGCTAACCGGCTGGCTGGCGCCCCGGGCATGCCGCTGTCCTGGTCAGCTGCTGCTCGCTGAGGAGCGCGGGCGGGGACGCCGCTGTCAGGGGGCGTAGACGATGCGACAGTCGGGGGCTGGCTCATCAGTCGAGTCCACAGCGGTGATGCCCTTGGGGCCCACGGCGAAGAGCACCAGCGCCTCCGGGTTCTGCTCCCAAAAGTCTCCCCAGCCGAACTGTTCGGTGAGCTGGGTTGAGCGGAATTTTCGGCTCCTCCAGAAGCGCGAGGAGATCTTGTCGAAGCTCCCGTCGGCGCCCCAGGGTGCGCGGCCCTCCAGGTGCGGCGCCGCCTCATCGGCCCGGGTGGGCGTGAGCTGAAGCGTCTGTTCCGAACCCAGCACGGGTCGCAGGGCGAGGCAAGCCAGGGAGTTGTAGTGGTCGTCGGGCGTGGCGCTGAGCGCGCTTTGAATACGTTCAAGGGGCAGGTCGTCGAGGGTCTCCTCAGAGATCACGTCGCCGTGATGAGCCTCGATGCCCATCATCCGCGCCCGCAGCACGGCCCGCCGGTCGCTGTCCACCATGAGCACCTCGACGGAGGCTTCGCCCAGGGTCTTCGCCAGCTCGCAAGCCCAGATGCTGATGCCGACGATCAGCAGTCCGTCACCAGACGGGCTGGCCAGGCCGAGCCGTCGGGCCAGGGGGCGGATCGTCAGGCTGTGCAGCACCACGGTCAGGAAGATCACGCCGAACAGCACGGGCAGGATCAGCCGCGCGTCCTCGAAGCCGGCGCGTTCGAGTTCTGGGGCCAGGGCGCCAGCCATGGCGGCGGCGACGATGCCTCGCGGGGCGATCCAGCCGATCAGCAGCCGCTCGTTCCAGGGGACGTCGCTGCCCGCCAGGGCTAGCCAGACGGAGAGCGGCCGCACCACGAAGAGCACCACCAGCACGAGCACCCCGGCACCGGGTGTGATCGTGGTCAGATCATCGAAGGAAAGGTCGGCGGCAAGTACGAGGAACAGCACAGCCACCAGCAGCGTGGCCACGTTCTCCTTGAACTGCCGGATGGCCTCCAGGCTGGTGTGTTCGATGTTGGCCAGCACGACGCCCATGGCGGTGACCGCCAGCAAGCCCGACTCGTGCAGCAGCGATTCAGCCCCGGCGTGGGTGACGAGCGCGGCGGCGACGATGGCCGGTGCCTTGAGATGTTCGGCGATCCAGCCACGGGAGAGCGCCTTGCCCAGGAGCCAACCCGAGGTACAGCCGGCGAGCGCCATGGCCAACGCCAGACCCACGAAGGCCAGCAGCGAGGGTGCCCAGCTGTTCCCCGCGTCGGCTCCGATGAGCGCGATCTCGAGGACCACCACGGCCATCAGCGCACCGAGGGGATCGTTGACGATGCCCTCCCAGCGCAGCAGCAAGGCCGGGCGTTTGGGCAACCGCGCCTGACGCAGCATGGGCTTGATCACGGTGGGTCCGGTGACCACCAGAATCGATCCGATAACCGCGGCCACCGGCCAGGAGAGTCCGGCCAAGCCCACGCCAGCCAAGGTGGTCAGGGTGAACGAGCAGATCAGGCCCACCATCGTCAGGGACCACAGCGGACGGCCGAGACGGCGGGCCTCCGAGACACGCAACGAGAGGCTGCCCTCGAAGAGCACCATGGCAACCGCAAGGCTCACCAGGGGCTCAAGCAGTTCGCCGAACTGTTCCGAGGGTCGCAAGACACCGAACAGGGGGCCGAGCGCCAGGCCGGCGAGCAGCAGGAAGACGATGGACGGCAGCTTGAAGCGCGAGGCCAGCAGCTGAATCGTCACGCCCAGTCCGACGATGCCGGCGAGCAGCGTGAGCGGTGGGATGTCCAAGGAAGTCTCCGGTCCCGGGATGGAGCACACGGCGACGTGCACTGCGGGGCCAGACGATAGCAGTCTTGCCGTTGGGACAGCCCGGCAGCTCAGCTCACATCAGTTTTCTCGGTGACTGGCACAGGTTTGCTGGCCGCCACCCCCGAGGTCTGCGTTGCGGGCTCTGACCGCGATCACCGAGGCCGTAGCTCCTCCGGGGGCCGCGGTGACTCCGGGGCCTTTGTCGAGCTTGGCACAAAGCACATCTTGAGCGGCTGGAATCACCTGGCCTTCGTGCTCGCGCTGGTCCTTGCCAGTGGCACGCTGGGCGCTTGCCTCGGCATGGTCACGGCCTCCACCCTGGCCCACTCGGTGACCCCCGCCCCGGTTGTTTGGCGTCGAGTCGGCTCGGTCGCCGTGGCGAGGCCTGCACCGGCAACATCACGGAGTGGATCGCTTAATGACCGCTGGGACCGCTGGGACCGCTGGGCCGGCTGAATCGCTGAGGCTGAGGCGAGCTTACGGTCGCCAGCCACAGCCAGTGGTGGTAGAGTCCCGGGCACTATGTCGATAGCAAACAAGAAGGCAAACAAAGTTAAGAAGGCCAAGAAGGACAAGCTCCGTCGAGCGAAGGCCAAGTTGGTCCGAGCCGCTGACGCCGCGTCTCGCAAGGCCGACACTCAGGGCGACGAGGGCAGCGGGGACGCTGTTGCGGGAGGGGTGATCCCCGGCAAGCCCGAGATGAAGAATGATTGGGTGCCCGTCAAAGGCAAGGCAGGTCGTGGCGGCCAGCAGAATCGTCGCACTGAGGGCAAGTAGGGCCCCAGGAGAGCTCGAGCCGTGGGCCTGAGCGCACCAACGGTGCGCTGCAGCTTGAGTCGCGCCTAGCAGCTCGGCGAGACGCTGAGGGCCTGGCAGCCTCATGTTGCCCAGGGGTGGTGCCTCAGTTAGAGCGCATCGATCACAGGGGCGACAGGGGCGTTGTCTGGGGTCTTGCCGGCCGCGAGCAGCTCTCGGACCGCGGCGTCGAGAGCCAGTAGGTTTCCCGTTGAGTAGCCGCGGTCGTGGAACCAGGCCACGTGGCCCTGGTTGTCGAGCAGCAGTACACGGCCGTTGCGCGGGCGCTCGTCGCCGGTCAAGGCGAGCACTTTTTCGGCGGCGGCGTCGTAGAGGGTCACCACCACCGGCCAGTCTTCCTGGGGGATGCCGCCGCGCATGCCTTCATCGATGCGCGAAGAGAACAGGCTGGCCATGCCGTCGATCGTGGGCAGCTCAAGCACGCGGCCAGGCGTGCCAGCCTGGGCCAGGCCGAGCATCCAACGATCGAGGTCGAACTGGGTGTCCTGCACGTAGCCCACCAGCAGGATCGCGGGGGCGCCGGCTAGATCGTTGGGCAGGCTCACTGAGCTGCCGTCGAGTCCCTCACCCTTCACGGCTGGGAAGAGCTCGCCGGTGGGGTCACGGTTCTCGACGGACGAGCAAGCTAGAGCGGACAAGAAGAGTGTCGATGCGAGCAGTGTCTGATTCATACCCGCCTCTTCGCGTCGGAAACCGGGGCGGATTCACGCCGAGC
>JBLIMM010000398.1:0-4041 GCA_047638635.1 Pseudohongiellaceae bacterium
GAAGGCCGGTGGCGAACGCGGCATTCTAGGCCGGGCCATGCCCCTGTAAAAGTGGCCTCTTCCAGGCCGCTCAACACTGAGCCTTCCGCCGATCAGTCCCTCAACACAAAACGCTGGCCTTGGACGTGCACCGCGACGTTTTTGAAGCCCAACTCCGTGAGCCGCTCAGCGTGGGTCGTCGCGGGCCCTTCTTCGCCATGGACCACAAACGTGCGCTCTAAATGTGGGCCTAAGTGGCCGTAGGCCTCGATGAGTTCGCGCCAATCCGCGTGGGCGCTGAAGCCGCCAATCGAGCGCACTTGGCAGCGGACGTCATACGTCTTGCCGTAGATTTTCACTTCCTTTACACCTTCGATCAATCGCCGTCCCAGGGTGCCCTCGGCTTGATAGCCCACCATCAAGACGCAGTCTCGAGGGTTGCCCACAGACCGCGCCAGGTGATGCAAGATGCGCCCGGCTTCGCACATACCGCTGGACGAAACGATCACTCCCACATGTTCGTCGTTGAGCGCCTTGCTCTCGTCCACGCTGGCCACATAGCGCACGCCATCGAAGAAGAACGGGCTATGGCCCCCGGCGATGAGCGCCCGGGTCTGCTTGTCAAAGACCTCGCTATGGTTGGCCATGATCGCCGTCGACTTGCGGCTCAGTGGCGAATCGACCCAAATCGGCAACTCATCGATGCGCCCTTGCTGCAGCAGCATGCCCAGAGACAACACCACGTTCTGAGTGCGCCCGACACTGAACGCCGGGATCAAAATACGCCCGCCGTCCAGCTGCTCGTGATTGACCACATCCTCCAGAGCAGCCTGCATATCCACGTTGCTGTCATGCAACCTGTCGCCGTAGGTCGACTCGGTGATCAGCACGTCCAGCTCAGGGAACTGCTCGCAGTCCCTCAAGATGGGCAGGTCTTTGCGACCGTGGTCGCCGGTAAAGCCAATGCGCAGCTTGTGCTTGCCATCGTCCACGTCGAGCACGACGAGCGCCGAACCCAAGATGTGCCCTGCATCGAGAAAGGTCACCCGAACCCCGGGAAGCACCTCGAAGGATTCGTGATAGGGCTTCCCCACCACTTGGGTCAATGTTGCGGCCACATCATCCTGGTCGTAAATCGGCTCGAAGTCGATCCCCCGCCGGCCCAAGTGGCGCGCATCGGAAAACTGAATGTAAGCCGAGTCCGCCAGCATGATCTCGAGCATGTCTGCGGTGGGCTCGGTGCAGTGAATGGGGCCGGAGTAGCCATCTTTCACAAGTTTTGGCAAAGACCCGGAGTGGTCGATGTGCGCATGTGAGAGCACCACCGCATCAATCTCGCCTACCGAGAAAGGCAGGGTGCGATTCGCCTTATCGGCCATCCTTCGCGGGCCCTGGACCATGCCGCAGTCGAGCAGAATGCCCTTGCCGTTGACCGTGAGCAAATGCTTCGAACCCGTGACGTGGCGGGCCGCGCCGAGGAACTGCAGGGCAATGGTCATGGCGAAGACAGCTCCAAGAGAAGCGAAGCGCTAGCACGGAGACCGTGCGCAAGCGCCGCGGTGGCTAGATTATAGCTGGCCAAACGCGTCGAGCCTCTCGCCAACTGGCCCCATACCAAAGCGAGAGATCACCGAGGTAAACCCGTAAACTGTGGGGCTGGAGCCCCCATGCCGCCCGACCTCTGGCACATCTATCTCGTTCGCAGCGCCGACGGCAAGCTCTACACGGGCATCAGCACCGACGTGCAACGACGCTTCGCCGAGCACGGCTCAGACACCAAACGTGGCGCCCGGGCGCTCCGAGGGAAGGGGCCCTTGCAACTGGTCTACCAGGACAAGGTCGGCGAGCGCGGCTTGGCTCAGCGCCTTGAGTATCGGCTTAAGCGATTGCCAAAGGCACAGAAAGAGCACATCGTCTCGAGCAGAACACCGGCGGCCCAATTGGCGCGGCGGTTGGTTGATGATGAGTCATCGCACTGAGGGGAAGGACGCACATGGACACACTGGGGTCCGACTACCCGGCGCTCTACCGTGACGCCAAGAACACGGTGATTCCCATTCGCTCTGGCCTGGTCGTTGGCCGGGGTGAGCATGCGGACTACACGCTGAACTCGGTGAACTGCTCCCGGCGACAGTTTCGCATCCAGCACCAGGGCAACTCCTGCTCGGTGGAGCCCCTCTCCCAGAACGTCCCCACACTGCACAACGGCCAGCCACTTCAGGGCCTCACCCCCCTGGTTCACGGTGACCGCATCGAAGTGGAGACGTACCGCTTTGTCTTCCTGGAACACACCATGGAAGCGGGGCTCAACACCATGGACCCGAGCAACGCGCCCACCCTTCAAGACGCGCCGAAAGCTCTGGGAGGAGAGGTGCGCCTGGGCCCACTCACTGTCGTAGGGCGTGGGCCAAAGTCAGGCTTGCTACTCCCTCACCCGGCGATTTCTCGCAGCCACGCGGAGATCAAAGAACGGGGTGACGGCTACGTTCTTAGAGACTTAGGCAGCCAGAACGGCTCCTACGTCAACGGCACCCGCCTCCGGGGCCAACACACCCTGGTCGTCGGCGACCGCATCGACATCGGCCCGTACACCCTGAGCTTTACGGGGCACTCGCTGATCGAGTCGAGCCGCACCGGGCAGCTCCGTGTGGTGGGCCGGAATCTCACCCGAAGAGTCAACGGGGCAGGGGGCGAGCGCACGATTCTCGACAACGTCAGCGTGGTCCTAGAGCCGGGGGAACTCACCTGCCTCATCGGCCCGAGCGGCTCAGGCAAGACGACCTTGATGAACGCCCTGTGCGCCAGAAACCCCGCCAATGACGGTGATGTACGGCTCAACGGCGTCAGCCTCTACGCTCATTTCGAAGTGCTCAAGCAAGGGATCGCCCTGGTCCCCCAGCACGAGCTGTTGCACGAGAATCTCACGGTGTTCCAGGCCGTGGAGGCCACAGCTCGGCTGCGCCTGCCACCGGACACCGAGCGGGCCGAGATTCATAAGCTCGTGGAGGAAGCCCTGGCCCAAGTGGAGCTTGCCCCCCAAGCTCAAACCCGAGTGGCTCGATTGAGCGGCGGCCAGCGCAAGCGCGCCAGCCTGGCCAATGAAATCGTCTGCAAACCAGAGGTGCTGTTTCTCGACGAGGTCACGTCGGGGCTCGACGAGAGCACCGATCGTGAGATCATGAAGCTCTTCCGTGAACTAGCCCGCAGCGGGACCACGGTCGTTTGTGTCACTCACACCCTGGCCAACGTCAACGAGTTCTGCCACAAGCTGGTGGTCATGGCGGAGGGCGGCGCCCTCGCGTTCGTTGGCTCGCCCCAGGAGACCGTCGACTACTTCGGCGTGACGCGACTGGCGGACGTGTACGGCGCCTTGGCAGAGCGAGAGGCCGGCCAGTGGGCCGATGCTTTTGCAACGAGCAAGACCTTCGCCGCGCGCATTGCACCTCACCTGGACGCCATCGCGTTGGGCGACAGCGCCCCCCAGGCAGAGCAAGGACTGAGCGCCCTGCAGCGCATGGCCGCTAGCTGGCATCAGCTGCTGATCTTGTCGGGCCGCTACGGTCGCGTCACCCTCGCTGACACGCGCACTCAGCTGATCGCCTTGGCCCAAGCTGCGGTGATCGCTGTGATTATTGGCAGCGTGTTCCATCCCGACAATCTCGAGGGTCTTCTCCCTCGCGAGCAGGCCCAGTCCAAGTCCACCATGCTCTTCCTCTTGGGCATCTGCGCCGTGTGGTTCGGCTGCAACAACGCAGCGAAAGAGATCGTCAAAGAGCGGCCCCTCTATCGCCGGGAGCGGGACGTCAATCTGTCCGTGTGGGCCTACCTCGCCTCCAAACTCGGTGTGCTCTGGTTCTTGGGCGCCCTGCAAGTGCTGGTGCTCGCAACGATCGTTGCCGCGTCGGGAGAACTGCCCACGGCCCTGGGGCCCACGATCAGCCAGCTCCTCGTGGCCATGTGTACCGGGACAGGGCTCGGCCTACTGATCTCCAGCAGTTGCTCCAGCGAAGATCAAGCGGCCGCCGTGGTGCCCATGGCCGTCTTGCCGCAGATCTTGCTCGC
>JBLIMM010000399.1:0-4006 GCA_047638635.1 Pseudohongiellaceae bacterium
CGCGGTGGACGTCGCCAACACAATGGCCACGCCCAAGACAGGTGAATGCCTACCCATGGTTTCTCTCGACTAGTCACGAAACGGGTCAATTTAGGCGGACTGTAGGACTCTTCGAGGAACGTCAAAGGATCAGATAGCCATTAGATCGGCTTTTCCCTATCTCTCCCCGGAGAGACAGCCAAAAAAGGTAAGCAACGTGGGCCGCCAGCCCCCGTCTGACTCCCCGTGGGACGAGAGGTCGGCCGCTGTGGCACTGACCGTTCACCTCCCGGTGTGTAGCGCCGTGAGACCTCTGACGATGACACCGATGCTCTTGGACTCAGGCGCTCGAGACGACGACACAAGACGAGCGACTGCGCCCTGCCATCTACCCCGTGTGGGACGGGGTTGGCCGCTGCCTCCCAGGTCTCCAGCACGACTAGCCCCCAATGACTGGCCGCTGATCACACGGCTGGGGGATGCTGGCAACCTGCAGAGGTCCAGGGCTCCGAGAGCGGACCGCGTCGCAGAGCCGAGCGGGTAGGCACCGTCGCCGACCCTCGCCCACACCTGAGCAAATGACAGTTCCCTGCCGGAGCCGCCCCGCAGTGCGGGCCCAGCGTCAGTGCAGACCGGGCCCAGCGTCAGTGCAGGCCGGGCCCAGCGTCGGTGCAGACCGGGCCCAGCGCCGGTGCAGACCGGGCCCAGCGCCGGTGCAGACCGGGCCCAGCGTCAGTGCAGGCCGGGCCCAGCGTCGGTGCAGGTCGGGCCCAGCGTGAGGGCCGGGCGTCAGCTGCGGCCAGCGACTCGCGACGGGAAACGATCGTTCAGGTCATCCAGATCAAGATCTTCGAGGTCTTCTAGCTGCTCTTCGATCACCTCTGAAAATTCATCGTCGCCAGCGGTGATGCCCCCCAAGGTCGACTCCCGCTGAAAAGCTCGCGCCATCTGCCGGCGGTACTGGGTGGCAAAGGCATCCAGGGGCAAGCTCATGAGCACGTAGTCGGTCTTGGTCAGCGGATCCGTCCAGCGCTGAGGCAGAGGGTCAGACTCCCCCGCTGGCACGCGCATGACCCCGTCAGTGACCTGACGTGACACGGTCTCCACCAGGCGGCCAGACTCAACAAGGTCCACAGAGACGCCTTCACCCAGAGCCTCGAGGCACTCTTCGACCAGCGAGCTGCTCAGGCTCTGAACGGTGAGGGCCAGTTGCAAACGTCCGTTACTGAGGGCCGTCATGCGCCGGCTGCTAGGGTCCACGGCCGCAGCAGAGGAGCCCACGGCCTCAACGAGACGGCCGTTTGGACCATCGATAAGGCCAAAATAGCCCACCCAATCCGGAGCTTGATCACCACCGTGGCCAGCCCCCAGTGAGCTACAGCCCAGCACCGCGAGGGACAAGAAAAGCGCTGCAAGGGTACGAGGCGACATGGGGACTCCTTGAGATTCTGCCGGAGAGGCCTCACTCCCAGCCGCAGCAGCGCTGGCTGCCAATCACCAGCTGGAACGGGGCCACCCGGCCCGTCATCATGATCGGCTGAGGCCCCAGCTACTACATCGGATTGCCGGGTCTCACTCTCCTGCGGGGCCCAACCCAGTTCTTTCGCGGGCTGAATCGCGCTGCATTCCCCTAGAGGGCACCATGCCTGACGCTCCTCGCCTCCATTCGAGATGGTCCATGACACGCTCCGCCTTGCTGATCTTGCTGATCTTGCTGCTCTTGGCCGTCGTCCCGACCTGCGCGTCCACTGATGGCGCCGGCCTCAGCGGCGACTCAGCCTCCCGCTCGGCCTCCGCCCCGAGTTGGGTGCTCACCCCATACCAGCACCCTCAGGTTCGCCGCTCGTCCCACATGGCTGGGGTCGGCTACGCCCCGGGGACCAGTGGCGCCGCCCGAGAAATCGCCGTGCAGAAGGCGCTGACGGACGTGACCCAGACCATTCTCAGCGCCATCCGCTCCACGGTCACCGTGGAGACGAACCAGCGCCGCGAGAACGAAGACGTCAGCTGGACCGAGGAGTTGTCCCAGACCATCCGCCTCGACTCAGCCGCCGACCTCCCGGGCTACGAGGTGCTCGACTCTTGGGTCGACGAAAGCAACGGCGAGACCGTGGTGCTGGTGACAGTCTCCCGAGAGCTAACCTGCTCGACGTTGATGCCAAAAGTTGAGCAGGCGCTCACCGAGGCCCAAGAGTTTCTCAACACCCCCGCTGACTTCAGCAGCAGCAACCCGGCTCAAGCGCTCTTTGCTGCCCTGCAAGCCTACGGCGCGGTGAGCGAACGGATGCTCGATGCCACCAAGGCGCAAGTGGTGGCCGACCATTCGCCTCTGCAACCTCGCGCTGCGGCGAACTTCCGCCGGGCCACCAGCTTGCTCGACGAAGCCTCCCTGCGATTGGCCAACTTGGCCGGTGCCATCCGCATCGACAAGGTCTCAGGGGACGGGCAACGCAGCGCAGTCCGAGGCTCCCTGCCTCAGCGCCTCAGCGCACGGTTCACCGTGATCAGCTCTGCCGGACAGCCACTCCCACTGGCGCACTTCCCCGCCCGATTCGTCGCACCGGAAGCGCTCACATCCGGCGACAGCCCTCACGGCGGCCCGGCGCTGGCCCACTCCTCCTCGACCACAGACAACAACGGACTGATCTTCTGTTCTGTGAGCGATCTCGTCCCCACGGGGATGGCTGCCAACGAGATCTTCGTCGAAGCTGACTTCGGCCGACTCGCTCCGAGCATTGGTCGCTCACGGACTCCCTCCGAGAGCTTCGTCTATCACCTGCCCACCAGCGGCCAAACGTCCATCTTGGTGCTGCTCACAGACACTTTTGAGAACGCGCCCTTGGCCACACAGATCAGCGGCGAAGAACTGGGGGACCACCTGTCGTCCTTCGGCTTCGACGTGCTAGTGGTCGACCCTAGCAGCTCCGCCGGGAAGCGCTTGGCAGCCAGCTCAGACACAGCCTTGCCAGCTGAAATCACCACGCTCTACGACAATCGCTTCGAGTATGCGATCCACGGCCGCAGCACCACCCGCTACTCAAGCCAAACCCCCGTGGGGCACTTCTACTACAGCCTCGCCACCTTGCAGATCGACAACCTCAGCAGCGGCAGCAGCCAGGCCGTCGCCACGAACGAAGCCAAGGGCGGACACCCCAACAAGGGACTGCCGGGCATCAAACGGGCTCTGGCAAGCTTGCGCATGGTGCTGGCAAAAGCGGTAGATGAGCAGTTCGTTTCCGAGTTCGTCATCGACTCTGAGCTGAATCCCTGAGCCCTATGCTGAACCGCAGTTTCACTCGCCGCACCACCCGCAGAGCCTCCTGGCAACCATGAACGAACCGACTTTCGTACCGCTCACCGACCGCTACGACCCAGGTTTCCCTCCAGCCCAAGCTGCCGAAAACTTCTACGACGTCCTGAGCCGCCGGCGGACAGTGCGTGAGTTCTCTGACCGGCCTGTGAGCCGCGAGACCATCGAGTGGATCGTCCGCTGCGCCACCACTGCACCGAGCGGAGCGAACAAACAGCCTTGGCGCTTCGTCTGCATTCAAGACGCCGATCTTAAGCGACGGATTCGCGAGGCCGCCGAGGAAGAAGAGCGCAACTTCTACGAGCACAGGGCTAACGAAGAATGGTTGGCTGACTTAGGGCCCCTGGGCACCGACCAGGACAAGCCCTTCTTAGAAGTGGCCCCGTGGTTGATCGTGGTCTTCAAACTCATCTCCGCAGACGATGGCACCCAGGTGTACTACCCCACAGAGTCAGTGGGTCTCGCCTCGGGGATGCTGCTCGCCGCTGCCCACCACGCGGGCCTCGCCACGCTCACCCACACTCCCAGCCCGATGAACTTTCTCACCGAAGTGCTGCAGCGTCCACGCAACGAGCGGGCCTTCTTGTTGATCCCCGTGGGTTACCCCGCCAGCGATTGCACCGTGCCGGCGGCGGCCATCCCCCGCAAACCCCTCGACGATGTGATGATCGTGCGCTGAGGTTCGCTCCGCCCTGACCCGTCAACTCGGAGGCGAAA
>JBLIMM010000400.1:0-3997 GCA_047638635.1 Pseudohongiellaceae bacterium
CAGCACTGAGCGCTCGCCAGCCTGGGCAAGACCCGCGGCCAGGGACAAGCAGGCGGACACATCCCCGCCCCAGTGACGCTGTGAAGCGACGTGGAGGATTGTCAGTGGTGTCGACACGTCCCCATGATGAAGGCTCGCCGCCGGCAGCTCAAGGCGGGAAAGGGGTGCTAGCGATTGGTTGAGGCTCCGACTCGGTCGGGCTAGAGTGGAGCTCACCCTCGGGCAGGCCTCCCTTGAAGATTCTCCATCTGTTCGCCAACTGGAAGTGGACCGGCCCTGCCGAGCCTGCTCTCGCCGTGGCCCAGGTTCAGTGCGCTGATCACGACGTGCTGTTCGTGTCGGGGAGCTCTCCCGGCGGTTCGCCGTCGAAGATCTTGCCGTACATCGAAGCGCGCCAGGTGCCCACGCTCGACGGCTTCCACCTGAGCAAGCACGCCCGCTTTCGGGCCAATCGCGAAGATGTGCGCTCAGCGATCGAGCTGCTCAAGCGCTTCCAGCCGGACATCGTGCACACCCATCTCGATAATGACCATCGCATCGCCAGCCAGGCTGTGCGGGCCACGGGCATTGGCTGCTTGGTGCGCACGTCCTACGATCCCGTAGGCCTCTCAGGGACCATGCGCACACGACGGATCGTGCGCCGATCTCTCGATGGCCTGATCGTCACCACGAACAGCGGCTGGGATGGCACCCTCGCGGCCTATGGCGGCTCGTCCCGCAGCGTGTCGGTGCGCGGTTATCCCGTGCCCATGGTGCTGATCGAGAACGGTATCGACCTGGTGCGCTTCGACGCCTCGCGCTTTGATCGCACCGAGCAGCGCAAGAAAATGGGCTTGGCCGATGACGAGGTGGCCATTGGCATCGTGGCCAGGGTGCAGCCGCACCGGCGCTTCGACTTGCTGCTCGCGGCCATGCAACGGGTGGTGGCTGATCACCCTCAGTTGCGTCTGGTAGTCATCGGCAGGGGCACGCACATTCAGCGCCTGCTGCTCGACCCGATCGAGGCCATGGGGCTCAGCGACTACGTCCGTTCCACGGGCTACATCGAAGGGGACAACTACCCCGGCGCTCTCTGCGCCCTGGACGGCACGCTGTTTTTGGTGCCAGGGACCGACGGCACCTGCCGCGCGCTCAGAGAGCAAATGGCTCTGGGACTCCCCCCGATCGTCACCCCGCGCACACCCTTGCCCGAGATCGTCGAAGAGGGCACCAGCGGTTTAGTGGTCGAAGAGACGGTCGACGGCATGGCCCGTGGGCTCGCACGATTGGCCGGTGCCGACGGCTTGCGTCAGCGCTTGGGCGCCGGTGCCCTAAAAGCAGCCCGCCAGCGCTTCGACACGGGCATTCAGGCTCAGCTGGTCACCGAGTTCTATGGCCAGGTGCTCGACGAAGTGGCCAAACGCAAGGCTCGCGCTGCTGCGTCGGCGAAGGCCCGCTCTCAGGAACCTGTGTAGCCCCGCTCGACCAGGGCGACGGCCCGGGCTTCGATGCCTTCGCCTCGGCCTATGGGGCCCATGCCTTCGGCGGTCTTGCCCTTGACGTTGACTCGACTGCGGGTCAAATCGAAGACCCCAGCGATGGCGTCGCGCATCTCGTCGCGCAGGGGCGCGATGCGAGGTTGCTCGCAGACCACGACCGAATCGATGGAGAGAATTCGAGCACCGACGACGCTGATCCGGCGGGCCACCTCTGCGGCCATGTCGACGCTGGAGCGGCCGCGGTTTTCTTCTGCGGTGTCAGGAAAGAGGGTGCCCAAGTCGGGCAAGTCTGCGGCACTGAGCACCGCGTCCATGATGGCGTGGAGTAGGCAATCTCCGTCGGAATGGCCCTTGAGGGTCTTCTCGAAGGGAATCGACAGGCCCCCAAGGATCAGCGGGCCTCCGTCGATGAGACGGTGCGAGTCCATGCTGATTCCCACGGACAGGTTGGCGGACTGGGTCATGGGTTTCTCATGGCAACGAACTTGGGTAGGAGCGCGCGGGCGAGTAACAAATCGTCCTGCGTCGTCACCTTGAAGTTGAGTGGAGATCCTTCCACGAAGCGCACGGTGAGTCCAGCCGCCTCGAACATGCCAGCCTCGTCGGTCATGGTCTGTCCCTTCTGAGAGGCCTGGGCCAGTTGCTCGGCCAGCAGAGCCCGGTCGAAGGCTTGGGGAGTCTGGGCAGCCCAAAGGCCATCTCGAGGCACGGTGGCGTCGACTTGGTTCGGTCGGTCGGTTTGGCCCCGTTTGAGGGTGTCCGTCACGGGCACGGCGAGCAGCGCGCAACCAGGGTCGGACGCCGCGGCGATCAGGGGCTCGATGGCCGCCAAGGGCACGAACGGCCGGGCTCCATCATGGACCAGAACCACGCTGGGCGCCGTGGTGTCGCCGCTCGGGTCGGCATCGCATTGGGCTGCCACGGCTTGTAAACCCGCAGCCACCGAGTCTTGCCGGCGAGCTCCGCCCTCGACGAGTTGCACCGGGCGCGGCAGACGCGCGAGCAGCGCAGCCAGCTCCTGGCGATCGTTCTCGTGCCCGACCAAGACCACCGGATCGAGGTTGGGCAGCGACAGCAAGTGCCGCAAGGTGTGCTCGACGAGGGGCTGTCCATCCAGGTCGACGAGGGCTTTGTGGACCGGGGCGCCCAGGCGGCGACCGGTGCCAGCGGCGACGACGATCAGCGCGGCTCGAGAGCTGGGAGAGTGGGGGCGGGAGGCCATAGTGAGGTGGGTTGTACGGGTGAGCGAGAACAGCTGGCTATGATGGTCCCATGATTGTCATGGGAATCGACCCGGGTTCGCGACGGACCGGCTGGGCAGTGGTACGACAGGTCGGGTCACGGCTGCAACTGATCGATCTCGGTGTTCTCATAGCCCGGGAGAAGGCTCCCCTGCCGGAGCGCCTGGGGCAGCTGCACGACGGTTTGTCGATCTTGCTGTCCCGCCATAATCCTGAGCTAGCGGCCGTCGAATCGGTCTTTCATGGCCCGAACACCCGTTCGCTCGTGGTTCTGGGCCAGGCTCGTGGAGCCTTGTTGGCTGCCCTGGGCAAGAACGAGGCGGCCTTCGATGAAATGAGTCCCGCCGAGGTGAAGAAGGCTGTGACCGGCAAAGGCGGCGCCACGAAAGAGCAGGTGGCCCACATGGTGGGGGTGATGCTGGGGCCCACGCTCACCACCAGGCTGCAGATCTTGGCCGAGGCGGGCTTGCCGGCGTCGGCGCGGCTCGATGCCACGGATGCAGCAGCCATCGCCATCGCGGCCATTCATCGCCAGCGCTTCGCGAGCCGCGTGGGCGAGGGGCTCGCCGGAAAGGCGGGCACAGCTAAGCCGCGCACGATCAAGCGGGGCGCCGCCAAATCTCGCTGGGGTGCGGGAGCGGGCGCGCGGAAGAAACCGCCCGGGAGACCTGGGGTCTCAGGGGGTTCTGCCCCGGGTTAAAAGCCATCCAGCCAAGGATTTTCGGGAAAGGGGGGAGGAGGTTTTTACGCGTGCTCGACGCAACTCAGCTGGACGAACTAGGTGGAACCAACTCTTTAGATGGACAAAGGAACCTGCGACAGCGCCGGGCAGCACGTAGCCGGGTCTCGACGTCCAAGTTGGAACCGCGCAAAGGTTAGCCCAAGTTCTGTGCATATGCTGAAAATATCGACGAAAGGGCCTGGTTTTTTGTGGCCGGAGGGCTGATCTCGTGCTTCGACGCTCGAACGGCCTCCTGGGCAAGGCTTGGTCTGGGCTGCAAAGGGGCGTTTTGCAGGGGATCTGCGAGGGATGGCGAGGCCGCGGAGGGACTTGTCTCTGGCCAAGGGTGCGCGCCTTGAAATTGCCAGGAAGGCGGCTGTTGATGGCTGGCGGGGGGCTTCGCTATCCTCCCCCCGCTCCACGTGGCGGAGTAGCTCAGTCGGTTAGAGCAGCGGAATCATAATCCGCGTGTCGGGGGTTCGAATCCCTCCTCCGCTACCACACTCTCCTCGCCAGCAAAACGGGTGCCCCAACGGGTGCCCCAACGGGTGCCCCTC
>JBLIMM010000401.1:0-3989 GCA_047638635.1 Pseudohongiellaceae bacterium
TCAAAGCGAGTTCGTTGACCTACATGGGCGCAACGCCATCAACTTTCAAATCATGATGGCCTTGCTGGCCCTGGGAAGCTGGCTATTGGTGCCGTTTCTGGTGGGTATTCCGCTCGTCGTGGCGGTTTACGTCATCGCAGGGGGCTTCGCCGTCGTGGCAGCCCTTAAAGCAGCAGCAGGGCGGAGTTACGACTACCCTGTTGGCGTGAACATGGTTCAGGCCGACAGCTTTCGTAGCTAATCTGCCAAGAGTGACGTTTTACATGCCACGCAGGCGGCCGACGGTGTGCAGGGGGCCGGCGAGGGGACCGGCGTACTTCAAGAAGCGCGGCGTGACGTCGTTGCCAGCAGCATTGATGTAGTTGCGCGGCATGGACTTGGTGAACTTGGCCACCTTCTTTAGCGGGGCCAAGGCCGTAGTGACGCCGTAGCGGCTTCCGGGCTTGCGCTTGAGCACCACAGTGCCGCCCTTGCTGGCCACCGCGAAGCCCACGGCGTCTCTGCCCACTCGGCGGGCCTCCGTGGCGTCGCTGGCGCTGTAGCAGCCGGCGAACGACCGTTGCAGGTAGCCGAATGTGTCGGCGCGGACCCGGACCCCGGGGAGCGCAGCCTTGATCAGCCCCGCGAGATGGTCTCCCAGGCTTCCAGAGCCAGAGAGCTGCACGTTGCCGTGGGAATCCCGCTCGGCATCTTCAGCGAGGCTCTCGGCGATGGTCACGCCTTTGGCGTTGTGAACCCCTTCGCTCACCGCGATCAGGCAGCGGCCTAGCTTCTTGTAGACGCGCTTCACGTCGGCCACGAAGAGCTTGGTGTTAAAAGCTACCTCTGGGACATAGACCAAATGGGGCCCATCGTCGTCGTGCTGCCGCCCCAGGGCTGACGCTGCGGTGAGGAATCCCGCATGCCGCCCCATGACGATGTTGACCTTGATGCCTCGAAGGGAGCGGTTGTCCAAGTTATCGCCCATAAATGCCTGAGCCACGAACTTCGCGGCGCTGCCGTATCCGGGGCAGTGGTCGGTGACCTGCAGATCGTTATCGATGGTCTTGGGCACGTGAATCACCCGGATCGGGTAGCGCTCCTCTTTGGCGCACTCCAGCAGAATGTTGGCCGTTTCGGCGGAATCGTTGCCGCCGATATAGAAGAGGTAGTGCACGTTGCGCCGGCGGAATGTCTCGAACATGGCCAAGCATTCGTCGCGAGTAACCTTTTTTCGAACAGAACCCAGGGCCGCTGCGGGGGTCAGGGCCACGCGCTCCAAGGTGCGAGGGCTTTGGTTGTCCAGTCGAACCAAGTCATCATCCAGGATGCCGGCCACGCCGTGACGGGCGCCAAAGACCTTCTCGATGGAGGCACACTTGGCGGCAGCCTCAATGATGCCCACCAGCGATTGGTTGATCACCGCTGTGGGGCCTCCCGACTGGCCGATGATGGCGTTGCCTACCGGTGCGGCGGGACGGCGGTTCGGGGATTTGCGACTGCGAGGAGCTGAAGTTGGCATGGAAAGCTTCTGGAATGGGGGCTCTGCGGGACGCGAAATCTCCGGCCAAGTGGCCCGGGAGACTAACCGCATGTCATACGCCCCTGAGGCCTGCCGATCTAGCAGCCTGTGGGAGGACTGCCGCGCTGGGATGGCGGGTGGCACAAAAGGTGCTGCAAGCTAGGTTTGACACACTCTGGGCGGGGGACTAGCGTAGGCGCCCCTTCCGCTTCCCCGCACTGATAATTGGGGACCCCCGCGTTGCCGCCAAGGTTGCAGCAAACGTCGGTCGATGGTCCCCCTGGACGACTCGCATGAGCAAGCCTCGTTGGATCGATGGCGGTGTCTTCAAGACGCTGCGTAGTGCCACCCGCAAGCGTTCCCTGGCAGTCTTTGTGGGGGCTGGCCACGGCACCGCTGAGATCAGCAGCCGCAAGCAGCTGAAGCAGGCTCTCGGCGACGGCGACAGGGCAACCCTTAAGGATGACCCCCGCTGCCACAGCGAGGTGGATTCGGGCTTGACTGCTCTGTTTACCTTGCTTCAGCCAGGAATCATCACCACGGGCGTCTCTGATGCTTTGCAGGTTTCCAAGCCAGCAGAGGTCGAGGACGAGCCCCGCTTGTTCGGCCCCAACAGCAAGGGCCTCGTGAGTGCGTTTGACCGGAAAGACCTGTTTCTAGCGCGTCTGCGGGGTGCCGCTGACGCTCCGGACACGTTGGTGCTGACCAACAAAGACCGCAAAGTGCTGACCAAGCAGGACAGCCGCTATCAGTCTTTCTTGAAGGCTGCGTTTGGGCGCACGGTGCTGTTCACCGGTTTTGCTCTCGACGATCCAGACCTGGTTGAGCTGCTGGATGACGTGGGCCGGGCGTTCAACGGTCACGTGCCCCAGAACATCGCTTTGGTCGCTGCTGGGTCCTCTGACCCTTCTGCGGCCCTGCGCGCTTCGGTGCACTACGGCACCGTGGTCATCGAGTATCCCAAGGACATGACCGCGGCAAAGGCCTTGACCGATCTGGCTCAGGTCCTTGAAGAACTCGAGGTCCCCAAGCCAGCCACTGGCAATCCTCCTCGTGGCTTCGACGAGTTGACCGCCGCCTTCCGCGCTGCCGTGGGCGATGCCGACAAGGGACGTTTTCTCCGGGGCGATGCTTCCGGGTGGGAACCTGCCAAAGCCAGCCTTGATGTGACCCGTGAGGCGGCTGCTGGCATTGCCGAGCAGCTGTTGGGCGATGCCCCCGAAGACGGTAAGTCTCTCACCGTCTTGGTGCGTGGCCGGCCGGGTGAAGGCAAGACGACCCTCGCCCGTCGCGTGGCCTGGGATCTCGCCGAGCAAGGCATGCGGGTCTTCTGGCTGGCTCCCGGAGTGGGAGTCCCGGATGATTATGTGCCTGCCGAAGCCGACGACTTCCGTGCTGTCTTTGTCATGGACGATGCCTCTGAGTTGCCAAACTTGCCCCAGCTCCTGGGTTCGCAGGCGACGGCTGCCCACGGAAAGGCGCGATTCTTGATCGTGGCCGATTCCGCCGCTTGGGAGCGCTCTGGCCTGGATCACCGTATCCGCCAACACGTCACCATTCGTGATGTAGAGCTCGCAGGGCTCTCTGCCGGGGAAGCGGGAGCGATGGCTGCCGGGTTGGCTGGGCAGTCCGCCCTGGCTGATGGAGTGGACGAGTCCGCAGCCGCTGGAAGCCTTCAGGCTCCTGGCCAGGTGCTCATGGAAGGCCTCTCCTTGGCGACCAATGGCGCCTCACTTGTCGAGGCTCTCAAGGGTTTCGTGGCCGGTCTTGAGGCCGATAGCCCAGCTCAGAAGGCTCTGCTGGCCATCGCGCTCGTTCATGGGCATGGCATGCTCTTGGGTAAGGCGCACTTGGCTGCAGTGCTCGGTGCGGATGATGCAGCTCTGGCAGGAGCCTTGGCTCCTCTTAGCGACTGCGTGACAGAGCAGGACGGCACGACCGTGCGCACCATGCATCCGCTGGTGGCTCAGGCCTTGATGGTCGAGCTGGCCAGCGATGAGGCTGTGCTTCACGAGATGGTCACCAGCCTGCTGAAGACGTTGCCCGGGGAAAGCTCTGAGATCGCAAACGTTTTCCACCTGCCTTCCGAGTTGATCCGCGCCGTGCGTCAGGCTCCGCTGCCTCCGCTCACGTTGGCTTCGTTCTTCAAGGCCGGCGAAGAGGCGGCTCGCAACGACGTGCGCTTCTGGTTCGACCGCGGTCGTTCCGAAGTCGATTTCTCTCGTTGGGCGGCTGCGTTGACTTCGTTCGATCAGGCTCTGCGGCGTCAGCCCGGTGATTCCAGTGAGCGCGAGCACAATGCGGTGGTTCAGGCCAACCGTGCTCGTTGCCTTGAGGCGCTCGGGCGCAAGAAAGAGGCCCTCTCTGCGGTGGATGAAGGCCTGCGCGCCTCTCCCCAGGATGCGGCTCTGCTACGGCTCGCTGAGAAGCTCGGCGGTCGACGCCGTCAGGGTCAGGGTGGTCAGGGCGGCCGTGGGGGTGCCAGTCG
>JBLIMM010000402.1:0-3945 GCA_047638635.1 Pseudohongiellaceae bacterium
CCTAGACTGAACCACCGAGCGAGCCTGATCGTGCGAGGTGTTCCTATGGCCTTTGCTTCCTGGCAATGGGCCTGATTCGGTGAGACTATGAGCCCATGACCGTACCGCCCGTCAAGATCGCACCTTCGCTGCTGGCCGCTGACTTTGTGCAGCTGGCCAGAGATGTCGCCCTGGTTGAAGCCGCGGGAGCCGACTGGCTCCATGTCGACGTGATGGACGGCCACTTCGTTCCTAACCTGAGCATTGGTTTGCCGGTGGTGAAGGCTCTGTCGGCGGTGGCTCAGCGGCCCCTCGACGTGCACATCATGATCACCAACCCGATGGAATACGCCGAGCGCTACGTGCAAGCGGGGGCGGCGGTGCTCACCTGTCACGTCGAGACCGAGCCCGAGGCCCTGGCTCTTATTCGTGCGGCGGGAGGACGAGCTGGCTTGGCGGTGAACCCCGACACGGACATCACAGCTGTCGCCGACTGGCTCGACCAGCTAGACATGGTCTTGGTGATGAGTGTGCACCCCGGTTTCGGTGGGCAGAGTTTCATGCCCGAAGTGCTCAGCAAGATCGAGTGGCTGCGCAACCAGGGGTACGACGGCGACATTCAGATCGACGGCGGCATCTCGCCCACGACCATTGGCGACGCGGCGGCAGCGGGAGCCAACGTTTTTGTGGCTGGCTCGGCAATTTTTAAGGCGGATGACTGGCAAGCGACCATCGCGTCCATGCGAGAGACCGCCGAAGCTCGATTGGCAACCACCGCCTAAGGGCGGCCATCTCAGCGGAGACAATCCATGGGCTCACTCCCCTGGCTACGCCATCGCAAGCGGGACATTCCCGGCGATCTTTGGGTCCGTTGCACGGCTTGCGACGAGACGATCTTCGGCAAGGACGTGGACGATCAACTCAAGATCTGCCCCAAGTGTGGCTTTCACTTCCCGATCTCTTCCCACACGCGCATCGCCTACACCCTCGACCCAGCCAGCTGGCAGGAGTTCGACGCAGGCATGGAGACGGTGGACGCCCTGGGCTTCATCGACAACAAGCCCTACCCGGAGAAACTCGCTGACTCATCCAACCGCACCGGTCTGAAAGAGGCCATGCGCTATGGATTGGGGTCGGTCGCCGAGCACCCGGTGGTCTTTGGCGTGCTCGAGTTTCGCTTCATGGGCGGTTCTATGGGCGTGGTGGTGGGCGAGAAGGTCACCCGGGCCATTGAGTTGGCTAGCGAGCGCCGCTTGCCGCTGATTCTCGTGGCGGCATCTGGCGGGGCGCGAATGCATGAGGGCATCTTGTCCTTGATGCAGATGGCCAAGACCTGCTCGGCTCTGGCCGCCTATCGGGAGTCGGGAGGCTTCTACATTTCGATCTGCACCCACCCAACCACCGGCGGAGTCACCGCCTCTTGGGCCATGGCTGCCGACGTGATCGTCACGGAACCCGGGGCTCTGATCGGTTTTGCCGGTCCGAGGGTCATCGAAGGCACGATCAAAAAGAAGCTGCCGCCGGGTTTTCAGAGGTCGGAGTTTCTGCTCGAAAAGGGCCAGATCGACATGATTGTGAAGCGCACCGACATGAAGGCTGTGCTGGCCCAGCTGCTCGATTATCTCCCTGTTGGCGGAAACCTTGCACAGCGGGGTGTCACGGCCTAGACTCCCCCGTCGATTTCAGCACGGATCCCCAGTAGCTCAGTTGGTTAGAGCATCTGACTGTTAATCAGAGGGTCGTAGGTTCGAGTCCTACCTGGGGAGCCACTTTTTTACGGCAAGCGGCAGCTCACTGAGAGCTGCCCGCCGGCAAGTGGCTCCAAGATCCTGTGCACGGCGAACTGTTCTGCGGCTTCTGCCGAATCGCTGTCCCCCGAAAGAAAAGAGACCGAATCCGTCCGCTGGATTGGGCGTCTTCTGAGCCAGAATGAGCGGCTCCCACTGACTGATCGGCGGGGTTCTCGTTGCCCGTTGAGGTTTCTTCACGATGGTTCGGTTGAACAAGATCTACACCCGCGGGGGCGACCAGGGCAGCACGGCTCTCGGTGACGGCACCCGGGTGCCCAAAACTTCTGTGCGCATTGAGGCTTACGGCACTGTCGACGAACTAAACGCGGTGGTGGGGCAGCTTCTTGATCATGCGCTCGATAAAGACGAGCGCGCTGGCCTGGGGAAGCTGCAGCACGATCTCTTTGATTTGGGCGCTGACCTTTGCGTGCCCACGGCCGAGCCAGTTCTCGGCGCTGACGGTGAGCCAGAGCCGCCGGTCAGCCGCCTGAGGATTACCCAGGCAGCCATCGACAACATCGAATCTTGGATCGACCAGGCTAACGAGTCCCTCGCGCCCTTGACGACTTTCGTGCTCCCTGGTGGCACGCCCTTGTCGAGCGGCTACCACGTGGCCCGCACGGTGTGCCGCCGAGCGGAGCGCCGCCTGCTGCAGCTCCTGGACGCTGAACCCGATCGGGTGAACGCTCTGGGCTTGGTCTACCTCAACCGTTTGTCCGACTTGTTCTTTGTGTTGGGACGGGTGGCTGCTGGCGACCAAGAACGGCTTTGGATCCCTGGTGGGGGGCTCAATCAGTGAACGCTGGTTTCTGGGGTGCCGTGCTGGGCGGCCTCGGCGTCGCCCTCGGCGCCTTCGGTGCCCACGGCTTGAAGGACAAGGTCACCGAGAAGGCCCTGGTGGTCTTTGAAACCGGTGTGCGCTACCAACTGCTCCATGCCCTGGCGCTGCTAGCCGTCGCTGCCCTGGTGCGCAGCGGACACCCTGCGGCGGTGCGATGTGTGCCCTGGTTCTTGGGAGGCATCGCGCTCTTCAGCGGTTCTCTGTACGCTCTCACCGCAGGTGCTCCCAGAGCCCTCGGGATGGTGACTCCGTTCGGTGGGGCAGCCCTGATTGTGGGCTGGGTCCTGCTCGCTCTCTCTCTACGAGTACGTTGAGGTTATGGCTCGCGATATCCAGTTCGAGTTGCTTCGGGTTGATCCTACCGGTGCCCGCCGTACACGTTTTCACACGGCCCATGGCGTCGTCGAGACACCGACATTCATGCCGGTGGGGACCGTCGGTGCGGTGAAGGCTGTGTTGCCCCGTGACGTCGAGACCGTTGGCTCGTCGGTGATCCTCGGTAACACGTACCACCTCAGCCTCGATGACCGCACTGACCTCGTGGAGCGGGCCGGTGGCCTCCACGGCTTCATGGCTTGGCCGCGGACAATCCTCACTGATTCAGGTGGCTTTCAGGTCTTCAGCCTCGAAGGCAAAGAAGTCACCGAAGACGGGGTGACGTTCCCCGGGGGCAAGGGCAAGCCGCGGGTGATGCTCGACCCTGAGACGTCCATGCACATTCAGCGGCGTCTGGGCGGCGACATCGTGATGGCCTTTGACGAGTGCTGCCCCCACGACGCACCGCGCAAGTACGTGGCGGACAGTGTGGCCCGCACCACTCGCTGGGCCACCCGCTGCCTCGACCAGAAGCTCGGAGGTCGGCAGCTCCTCTTCGGGATTGTGCAGGGCGGCGTCCACGAAGCCTTGCGCCGTCGTAGCGCCAGCGCCATCACTGGGCTGGGCTTTGATGGCTTTGCCATCGGTGGCGTCAGTGTCGGTGAAGGCCACGAACTGATGTGCGCGGTCACGGGCTGGACGGCGCCACTGCTCCCCGAAGATCGCCCGCGCTACCTGATGGGTGTCGGGCTCCCCGAAGACATCTTGGAGGCCATCGAGCGGGGCATGGACATGTTCGATTGTGTCATCCCCACCCGTTACGCCCGGGGCGGCACACTGTTCACTCGGCGGGGTCGGATTCGCATCGGCGATCGTATTCATCGCCACGAAAATGAGCCCATCGAAGGAAAGTGCGGCTGCTACACCTGCCGCAACTACAGCCGTATGGTCCTGCGCCACCTGCACTACGCCCACGAGCCGGTTTTCGAAACCCTGGCGTCGATCCACAACCTGCAGTTC
>JBLIMM010000403.1:0-3930 GCA_047638635.1 Pseudohongiellaceae bacterium
GGCTGAGGGGAGCCGCAAAGAGCTCGTTCTTCAAGGTTCGCCTTGCAGCGCTGGGCGAGGCTGCCCCGGGAAAGGCGCCGCCACAGTGCAGGGCGATCCAGTGCATGGGCGTGCTCTAGGTACGTGCGGTGGCAACCACCGCCCACGCGATACACGTCTTGTCCCACCGTGCGGCCGAAAGCATGACGCACATCAAAAGAGCCCTGCTTCGCTTCGTAGCGCTTGCAGGCCCAGCGGGCCCAGGCAGAGAACGCGAAGAGCGCAAGGGTCCCTGAGAGGGGCAGGGCCGGCATCACATGGAGCTGAACACCCTCGCTGGGCTCTGAGCGCACGGAGCGGCAGAAGATGTGCACCGAGTGCCCCTTCTCCACGAGATCACGGGCCAGCATGGCAAGCTGGCGCTCAGAGCCCCCGTGGAGGGCATAACGCTTGTAGATCAGGGCGACGCGCACGAGCGGGAGGCTAGCATCCCTGCTGGCGTCACTCACGCAGTGGAGTGACCCCGGCTTCTTAGTATGGTGAGCAGCCTCGGATGTCCGAGACGGTCTTCTCACCCGCCGCACCAGGCAGAACCGGATCTATGAGCCGCCTCCCTTGGGTATGGGCTTCGCCGCCCCATGGCGAGTTGTCCGCCCTCAGCCGCGACCTTGAGGCTGGCCTTTTGCCCGCTGACCGCGAGCTGATCAAAGAGAATCGCCTGCGCAGCGTCTGGCGGGTGCCTGGGGTTGACGGTGGGTTGCTGCTCAAGCACTACCGCATTCGGGAAGGGGAGGCTCTCAAGACTCGTCTGCTCGGTGGCCGGGCCGAGCGAGAATACCGAGCCATGGAGAGTTTTTGCCGGGCAGGTTTACCCAGCGCTCGTCCCATTGCCTTTGCCAACAACTGGCAATCCGGGCGGCTCGTCGAAGCGTGGTTCCTCTCGCGCTTTGTTCCGGCGGCCCGGCCCTTGGCTGACGTGTTGCTCAGCCATGCCCACGACGAGCAGGCCTGTTTTGCCCTGGCCGAGCAGGCTGTCGCGGTCGTCGCCCAAATGCACAAGCATCCGTTTCTTCACCGAGACTTGCATTCAGGCAACTTGCTCATCGACGGCGATGGCCAGTTGGTGATCATCGATTTGCACTCCCTCTGGCACGTGAGAAAACTCAGCGCTCGTCAGCGTTGGGACACTCTTGCGCGCTTGGTCTTCTCCATGCGCGAGACGGTTTCCCTCGATGACGCTCCCCGCCTTGCTGCTCTCTATGCTTCCGAGTGGGGAGAGCTGCCTAGCTTAGCCGTGCGCAGTTTGTCGTCTGCGCTCGACCGTTTCGCCAGCGACTATCGTCGCGGCCGCAGCGCGAGATGTCTGCGCACGTCGTCTGAATTCGTCCGTGAACAGCTGAACGGGCAGCGTGTCCACCGTCGGCGGGACTATGATCCCAAGCAACTGATCGAAGACCTTCAACATCACCGTCAACTGGTCAGTGATGGAGGGACGCTCTTAGGGGACGCCGGCGCAGCCCAGGTGAGCAGCAGTGGGGTGTCGAAAGCCTCCCGGGTGATCAAGCACTACCGTCGCCGTGGTCCGCTGCTCGCCTTGCGTTGCTGGGCCGGACACTCCCGCGCTCGAGTGGCCTGGGTGAGCGCTCGTCGCTGCGCCGTCCACGGCGTGCCCACACCTCGGGCCTTGGCCTTGGTCGAAGAATCCGACGGCTCTTCGTGGCTGGTCACGGACGAGTTGGGCAACGCGCCCAGCTTGCGCGAGATCGCTGCAGACATGCAGGGTTCGACCACAGTCGACCAGCGGGGCCCCTTAGCCTTTGCTCTTGGACACGTGGTGGGGCGACTCTCCCGGGCGGGCCTCCGTCACGCGGACCTTTCCAGCAAGAACATTTTGATCGACCCAGGGCCTCCACCCCGCACCCGGGACCGCCGGACCTGTCCTGGAACAGATTCGGTGAACGTGCAGTTGATCGACTTGGATGGCATGCGCGTGGGAAAAGCTCACGACGGTGCGGATTTGCTACGCATGCTGTCACAACTTGCGGACCTGCCGTCATGGGTGACACACACAGACCGCTCGCGCTTCGCCATGGGTTTTCGTGCCTCTTCGGGGAAGATCATCCCCGAAGATCTGGCGCGACAAGCGCTGCATGCGGGGCGCCAGCGAGGCCTCCGTCGACAAGCTCTCGAGTCTGCCGCTCGACCCTCGGCCTGAGCGCGGCTAGGCTCGTGCGGCCAACTGTTCGCCCGGAGTCACCGCATGTCTTGTCGATCGTCCCTTTCCGTTGTTCTCGCCACGTTGCTGCTGGCGACCTCGGCCTCATCGCTGACCTCCGTCACCACTGACCACGGCTCACTCGCCTTAGTGGGCGGGACTGTCTGGCTCGCGGGGGATGCCGAGCCCCTTGAGAACGCCATGGTGATCGTGCGTAACGGGTTGGTCGAAGCCGTGGGGACTGACTTGCCCTTGCCTGCGGACGCCCAGGCCATTGACGTTCGAGGATTGAACCTCTCTGCAGCGTTCGTCGACGCCAGCCATCACGGGTTGGTCACGTTCGCTGATCACCAGGTGATGCAGGGCCGTCCCATTGACGATGGGCGGGACACTCTGGCCGCCATGGTGGACGGAAACCGGCGGGGCTTGGCACCGAACCGGGAGGCGCGCCTAGCACTGACATCTGCAGACACGGATCTCAGCGACCATCGCAAGGCAGGGTTCGGAGCGCTCATGGTGGCGCCAGACCAGATGCTCTTGGCAGGCCAGGGCGTTTGGCTCTTGCCTAGCGGCTTGCCCGCGCGCGAAGCCATGCTCGGCGGAACGTCGGCGCAGTTCGGTGCGCTCACCTGGCGCGGCAGCCCCGGTAACTACTCGGGCACGGCCTACCCCGCCACGCTCATGGGCGTCATGGCTCACTTGCGCCAGTTCTTCTTGGATGCCCAGCACCAAGGACTCATCGCTGAGCGTTTTGCCGATGGCCGCTCTGCTCGCCGTCCTCTGCAAGACCCAGGCTTGGATGCCATCTTGCCCGTTCTCGAAGGCCGCCAGCAGCTGGCCTTGCGAGCAGACGCCGAAGAGGACATTCGTCTCGCGTTGCAGTTGGCTCAGACCTTTGGCGGCATCGATTTGGTCATCGTGGGCGGGCGCGAAGCGTGGGAACTCAAAGATGAGCTGCTCGCCCAGAACGTAGGCGTGGTCCTCGATCTCGACTTCCCGGACGAGCCGGAGAACCCCTTTGACGACGACGTTGAGACCAACGTTGATACGGAAGACGACGACGAAACCGGCAGCGAAGATTCAGACGGCGAAGAAAGTGATGGCAGCGACTTGCCCGAACGCTTAGAGGACGGCAGCTGGCCCGCACCCCAAGCCTACGACAGCAGCGATCCCGATCGTCTTCTCGGCGAACGACACGACAGTTGGATCGAGCGGGTCTCGTGCGCCGCTCGGCTGATTGAAGCCGGAGTCCCGGTGGCCTTCGGTTCCTTCGATGGTGACGCCGCTGAATTACTGGCAGGAGTCGCCACCGCCATCGAACACGGCGGATTGGAGCGAGCCGATGCCATCGCCGCCTTGACCACAGCTCCCAACCTGCTCTTCGGTGGCGCTGCTCCCCGTGGCGAGTTGGTTCCCGGGAGTTTGGCGAGTCTCACCGCCTGGGAAGGGGAGCCCATGGATGAAGACGCCGAGGTTCGCCTGGTGATTGTGGACGGTCAGTTGTTCGACCTACGCAGTACCTCGGAACGGTACACACCCCCGGAGGCCGAGGACGATGAGGATGCCGCTGGCGCTCCCGCTGGCGATGAGGATGAGGATGAGGGTGAGGGTGCCACTGGCGATGAAGACGAGCAGAGCGCGGACAGCAGCGACGCCGGCGACGCCGCAGCCCTCGACTTAACGGATGAACCCCACAAGGAATCGACCGATCTCTCTGAAGGTGAAGAGAGTGACGA
>JBLIMM010000404.1:0-3925 GCA_047638635.1 Pseudohongiellaceae bacterium
GCCAGCAGCCGTGTCCACGATCAGTCGCCCGTCGCTGTCGATGTGCACCCCGTCCGCACCATGGTGAGCCCACAGAATGTCGGACGGGTCCGCTCCTGGAGCTACCCTGTAGGTCGACTTGAACGTCTGCTCCTCAGCTTCTAGCAACAGGTCGATCCCCTGCCAGAGCTCGTCGTAGCGCACACCGCGCCACGTCGGCAAGGCAGTGCGCCACTGCTCCGGGCTGCCATGAAAACGGTTCACCACACCGGGCAGCAGATCTTCCCCATGAGGGACAACTCCCTGCCTGGCGCCCACAGCCAGCAGCTCTACCAGGCTCGCCGTTGCCCCTGAATCCCCCAGCTCTCCGCGCACTAACCACAGAATTCGATCGTTCTCTATGCAAGCTGCCAATTCGCCGCCGCTGAGCAAGAACCTCGGGCTGCTGTCAGCCGCTTCGTGGCCACGCTCCTGGATGAAGCACTGATCGATGGACACGTCCGCAGCGCTGGTCGAGCCAGAAGTCAACTCTCGCGAATCAGAGGAAACGGGCAGAAGCTGGGCAGCGACAGGTTGGACAATGATCGCTAAACAAACGACGAAGGCTGAAAGCGAAAGCATGGGAGATCTCCGGGGGAAGTTCAGGCACAGAGAAAGAATCCCGATTTGCAGCCGAGTGTTACTGGTGGCCCAAAGAAGATTTGTGGGAATCCAAGTCCAGGATGGCCTTACTGGTCTGTCGCTCGGGTCAGGCAGCCACGTGACTCGAGCAAGTCCAGAGGCGCGCGCTCATCCCTCCAGAGCGAGCAGCGCCTCGATCGTTTCCAGCTCGAAGCCCTGGTGGACGGACAGACGCACGATACGGGCCACCCGATCGAGCAGGGCGCAGCGTACGAAAAGCGCCTGGCCCACCTGCTCGCCGGGCCCCAGCAGGCCACGGTCGTACACGGCGCGCACCAGGGTGACCTCACAGGAGAAGACCTCGGCCACGGTCTCGATCGCGAGCCAGCTCTCGCCGTGCAGAGTGATGCGCAGCTCGGTCATGGGACAGTCTCCGTGGAACCGCGGGCGCCGCCTTCGACGCCAGAGGGTCCGGCTGCAGCGAGCTCCTCGAGCAGCGCGCGCTGCCGCGCCGTGAGCGAGTCGGGCAGCGCCAGGCGTATCAGCGCGTGCAGGTCGCCGCGAGCCTCGCCCCGGCCCAGCCCCTTGCCTGCCAGGCGCAGTCGTGCCCCCGCGCGGGTCCCGGCTGGGATGGTCAGCGTGACTTCGCCGTCCGGCGTCCGCAGCGGGACGCGCGCACCCAGCAACGCCTCCCAGGGCGCCACCGGCAGATCGCACTCGAGGTCGCTGCCATCCACCCGGAAGATCTCATCGGAGACGAGCTGCACGCTCAGCAGCAGGTCGCCCGACTCGGCGCCCTCCCCCCCCGGGTCACCCATGCCGCGTAATCGCAGGGTCTGGCCGGAGCGCACGTCGTCGGGCACGGTCAGATCGACCGTGCGCTCCACGCGCTGGTGCCCCACGCCCACGCAGGATGGGCAGACGTGCCGCTCGACAAAGCCCACGCCGCCACAGCGCTCGCAGGTCTGGAGCGCAGGCAGCGTCACGCGCCGGCGCCCACCCTGCCGCGCGTCGAGCACGCCCAGGGCCAGCTCCGCGCGCACGTCGGCGCCCCGGTGCCGGAAGCGTTTGTGCGGGCCGGCGGCTGGGTCCACATCGCGGGCGAAGCGGTCGCCAAACATGCTCTCGAAGAAGTCGCTGAAGCCACCGGCGCCATAGCGATTCTTGAAATCATCGGGAGACATGCGCTCGTCGTCGGCGGCCGGCTGAAAGTCCTGGCCGTGCTTCCAGTTCTCGCCGAAGCGGTCGAAGCGCTTGCGGGTCTCCGGGTCGGAGAGCACCTCATAGGCTTCGTTAATTTGTTTGAAGCGCGTTTCGGCGGCGTCCCGCTCGGCGGGCTTGGCCTTGTCGGGATGCCACTTGAGCGCCAACTTGCGGTAGGCGCTCTTGAGCGCCTTCGGGTCGGCAGCGCGGTCCACGCCGAGCACTTCGTAGTAGTTCTGGAACTTCACGCTAGCGATTGTACTCCCGCGCCCCGTCCGCACCAACGAGAGGGAGTCGTTGGCTCCTGGGAGACGGACTCTCTGTGCACGTAGCGGCCGCCGCGCGCCTCAGTCCAGCAGCGACGCCGCAGCCCGGTCCACCAACCAGAGCGGCTCGCCGTGGCGCGAGCGCACCCGCCCCGCTGGCAAGTCTTGCCCTGCTGCAATCGCGGCCAGGGCCTGCGCCTTCTCCGCACCCGCGACGAGGAACACCAGCCGCTCAGCCCGGGCCAAGCCCGGTAGGGTCAGCGTGATGCGCTCGTGGGGCGCCACCGGTGCGCGGCTCGTCGCCACCGCGAGCCGCGGCTCGTCGAGGGCTGGGTCGCCCGCAAAGAGCGACGCGGTGTGGCCGTCGATGCCCAGACCCAGCAAGCCCAGATCGATCGCTTTGGGCAGCACAGCCTCGTAGGCCCGGGCGGCCTCGGCGGGCGGCAGCTCGCCCTGCATGCGCAGCACCTGGGCGGGCACGTGCCGCAGCAGCTGTTGCCAGGCCTGTGCGTAGTTGCTGGCCGGATCGTCGGGGGGCACGGCGCGTTCGTCCGCGAAGCCCACGGTGATCGCCGACCAGGGCAGTTTGCTCTCGGCCAGGCGAGCATGCACCGGCTGGGGTGTGCCGCCCCCGGAGAGCAGCAGCACGCCGCCCTCGGCGAGGGCCGCATGCACCTCGGCGCAAGCGGCCGAGACCAGGTTGTCCACCACCCGCAGGTTCATCCGTCGAACCTCTTCGGCGGGACGAACCACTCGTGACCGCCCGTCACCAGGCGCTCGGCCATCTTGGCGCTCCTCTTGTCCAGACCTACCAGACCGATCCTCATCGCTACTTCTCCGGGAGGGCGCGCTGCTCGTCGTGGCGCAGCCTAGCAGCCCGACAGGCCCTGAAGTGAGATCTGTATCGAGTCCCTGCTGGCCAAGCCCTGACTTCGCGCATCGCGCACTCTGCTCGCCCGCGTGGTGGAAGTGCTGGACGACCGTTGCAGCCTTCTACCTCCTGGGGCACAGCGGCCCGGGACGAGGGTCGCGGGGTCTCTTCGGTTATCGTGGCGGCATGACCGAACCAGCGCAGAGTGACAGACCCTCCGGCTGGCGTCGGACACTGCATGAAGTGATCTTCGAAGCAGACACGCCGGCCGGAAAGGCCTTTGACGTGGCCCTGCTGCTCTGCATCGCCAGCTCCATCGTCGTGGTCTGCCTCGAGAGCATCAGGTCTATTGCCGAGGAGCACGGCCCGCTTCTGCGCATCATTGAGTGGACCCTGACGATCCTCTTCACCATCGAGTACGGCTTGCGCATCGCGGCGGTTGGCCGGCCCCGCAGTTACGTCTTCAGCCTGTTCGGCGTGGTCGATTTCCTGGCCATCGTACCGACCTACCTGTCGCTCGTCTTCGCCGGCACCCAGTCGCTAGTGGTCATTCGTTCACTGCGTCTGCTGCGCGTCTTCCGCATCCTCAAGCTAGGCCAGTTCGTAGGCGAAGCGCGCCAGTTGCGCATGGCGCTGCAGGCCAGCGCCCGCAAGATTCTGGTGTTCCTGTTCACGATCATGACCGTGGTGATGATCGTCGGTTCGGCCATGTACCTCATCGAGGGCGAAGCCTCGGGGTTCACCTCGATCCCCCAGTCGATGTACTGGGCCATCGTGACCATGACCACCGTGGGCTACGGCGACATTGCTCCCGTGACGGTGCTGGGCAAGATGCTGGCATCCCTGGTGATGGTGATGGGCTACGGCATCCTGGCCGTGCCCACCGGCATCGTCACCGTCGAGCTAGCGAAGGCCACCGGCAAGGGCCCGGTCTCAACCCAGGCCTGCCACGAGTGCGCCGCCGAGGGCCACGACATGGACGCGC
>JBLIMM010000405.1:0-3921 GCA_047638635.1 Pseudohongiellaceae bacterium
AGAGTCGGCACCTGGGGATGGTCAGCCAAAAACGTTTGCCATTCTCCGTGGGCCTGATCGCTGACCGGGCATACAGGAGAGTGCTTAAAGAGCATGGCGCGTGGGTGAGCGGCGATGCTCTCGTGAAATGCTTCAAGGGAGTGGATGGGTGTTTGGCTCATGGTGTTGAGAAGGCGCTGGGGCCGCTGGGTGTCGGTGGTAGACTGCCTCGGGCCGAACCGAGAGGGTTCTGGCTAGTTCCTGCTGACGTGCCCGCCCGAGAGACGATTCATGATTTACTCCGCCACCATCGAGTACGCCATTCGAGCGCTATCCCATATTTCGATACTCGAGGAGGGCACACGCATCCTCGCCCGTGACCTCGCAGAAGTCACTGGGGTTCCCCGTCAGTTCCTGGGAAAGATTCTCCACCGCCTGGCTCGAGCGAACCTGCTCGACTCCGCCAAGGGTCGTGGTGGGGGCTTCAAGCTGGCTCAGCCCGCGGTAGCGGTGAGCATTCACGATGTGGTCGAATCCCTCGACGGCATCGATGTGACTCAGCGTTGTGTTCTTGGTTTGTCACCTTGCAACGACCAACAGCCCTGCCCAATGCACGACGAATGGAAGCACTTCCAGCGCCAGCTTATGGAGAAAGTCTTCTCCATGACGTTGGCGGAGCTGGGCGAGAACTTGGCAGCCAAGCGACTTCACGGTCCGCAAGTCATGCCCAGTTGCGAAGGCGACTTCGAGGTCCTGCGAGATGCCGGGACCGGGTCGGCGCCCGACGACTCCGACGACATTGACGACATTGACGACATTGACGACATTGATCGCGATGTGGACGTCGACGACGTCAAAGTCGAAGACTGACCGTCCCTAGGGTCCTGTTGCCCGATGCCACGACGTGGCACCGGGGTTATAGGGGCCCGACAAGCCCGCAAGCCCGACTAGGGCAGCAGCGCCGCCATGTTCTCGCTGAAGATCCGCGAGATCTGAGCATCCGTGGCTCCCGCAGTGCGTAGAGCTTCGAGCTGTACGTCGCGTATGTCCACGCGGTAGCCCCTGGGGAACGTGCACGAATCGCTGCCGTAGAGAATGCGTTCTGCACCGAGGGCGTCGATCGACTTACGAAAAACCCGCGACAGGCTGAGCATCCCCGGGTCGCTGAGCATCCAGCTGTTGCTGGAGGAGCTGTCGAGCATCACGTTCTCGCACTGCAGCCCGGCCATGAGTGCTTCCCGAAAGAAGCCTCCCCCAAAGTGGGGGATGATGAACGTCAGCTTGGGAAATCGATTGGCTGCGGGGATCACCGAGAGCGGGTTGGCGAAGGACAGATCGTAAGGCCGGGGCAAGCCAACCAAGTCACGGAGCTTCACCTGCAGGATGCCGCAGTGCACCACCACGGGAGCGTTGTGAGCTTGGGCTAGGTCGTAGAAGGGGCTCATCTCCGGCGCGCCCACATCGAAGTGGTGCATGGCCGGGAACAGCAGCAGCCCTCGAAAACCCATGGAGCCGAAGGCCTTTTCGGCGAACTGCAGCGCGTTGTCTGCAGTGGGATCAATCACCGTGTAGGGCAGCAAGCGCCCGGCGGCGTGCTGGGCAGCTTCGGCCACAGCAGGGGCTTCTGGGGGAAGGCTGGCAAAGGTGACCATGCGATCGATGTGGGCGGCGTCCATCTGTGCCAGCCAACGATCAGCGTGAGCCTTCGGGTCGGGGTCAGGCAACTCAAGACCCGCGCGCTGAGAGACCTCGGCCAGCAAGGTGTCGGCGTCTTCTGGCCGAGGCGAGACCTTGGCCAGAGTGTTGAAGAAGCTGCGGCCAAAGAAATGCGTGTGGGAGTCCTGTGTGTTCATGGCCGGGATCATATCACCGGCTGAGGTTTGGGCAGGACGGTGGGTTGCCAGAGTCTTGGTTTTCGGGCTGAGCCGTCGCTCTGCCGCGGCAGTTCTTTCTCGTCCGCATGAAGCACGATCGCCGTTGTTCGCGGTGGCGAACTCTCGGAGCGTGGACATGATCCAATCTGTGTTGCTGAGCCTTCTTGCGGGGTTGTTGCTCCAGAGCGCAGTCTTGGCTGGGCCCATAGACCTCGCTGCTGTGGACGCCGTAGGGAAGGGGACGCCGGGCTCTCAAGGGGGGCCCGTGCTCGACATCGTTGGTCTCCCTGCGATCGGTCAACCACTCTTCGATGCGCGCATTTCCAACGGGCTGCCTGCGGGGGCGCAGCTCTTGGTCAGCTCGACGCTGGACCCCACAGCCCTCCCAGCATTCGGTGCGAGGCTCTGGCCGGGGTTGAGAAGCCTTCGCTTTCCCACGACACTTGATGAGACCGGGAGCAGTGCGGGGTTTGCCGCTTCCGGGCGGACTCCCCCAGATCTAGAGGGGCTCAAGCTTGTGCTGCAAGGGTTGGTCGTTGACGCCGCAGCCACGGGGGGCATCGCCTTTACGAATGGGCTGTCCCTCACGGTCGGGCTGGGCTCCCAGGCCGCGTCCTTGTTCCCGGACTCGCAACTGTTTGTCGATCCCAACGATGCTCTAGAGCACGGCTCGATCACTTTGGGCGATCTGGACGGAAACGGAGAGCCCGAGATCGTGGTGACTCGGAGCGGGGGCAGAGTGGTGGTCGGCTATGGCTTTCCAGACGGTACCCATGTCCCGGGAGGAGAGTACGACTCCGGCATTGGCGACGCCTTCGATCTGCATCTCGCGGACTTGGACGGAGACTCGCTCCTAGCAGCCTGTGGGTAAAGTGCCGCGCGCCGAGCACAGCTCGATGGCGCCAGCACTTCGTTGCCGAATCCTCGAAGAATCCACTGATTCGACTGGGGTTCGTCGCCTCGATCTGCCTCCATCGAGGTGCACTCGCCATCACCGCACTTTACCCACAGGCTGCTAGACCTGCTCTCCGTGGGCCCTGCTGGTGTGGCGTTGCGCCGTGGACTAGCCGATGGAACCCTTGGGGCTTTGGTGCCAGCGGCTACGTCGGCCTTGCCGACGGGTTCATCCGTCTTGATGGATCTTCACGATGACGGGCTGCTCGACCTTGTGTTTGTCACATCCACCGGCGGTGGAGGATTGGCACTGTTGCCCGGTCTTGGAAACGGGGTCTTCGGAACCACGCAGCTGCTCTCCCTCTCGAGTGAACCCATCGATGTGGCGGCGGGCGATCTGAATGGTGACGGCGTCGTGGATCTCGCCGCCGTAGACAGCCGGCTCTTTGCAGCGCAAGTCTCGGTGCTGCTCGGACTGGGCGACGGGGGCCTGGGACCAGTTCAGCCCTTCGCCGTCGTTGGGAAGACCTTCGTTCTCGGTGATGTCGATGGAGACAGCGATCTCGATATCGTCAGCAGCAGCTATTCAAAGTACTCGCTCATGCTGAACCAATCGCAGTGATCCGCTCCCCCAGGGACGCTCAGCGCACTGACACTGTCAGCACCATGGGCGATTCCTGAGGCGGGCTCTGACGATGTGCGCTGCTAAACTGTGCAGCTATGAGCCTTGGTCTCAAATCTCGTGGATTCATGTCGTACCTGGGCACCCAGTTTCTGGGTGCTTTCAACGACAACGCCTTTCGCTTCGCGGTGATCTTCGTCATTCAGGCTGTGGCCGTTGACGAGGCTGAGAAGGGAGCTTTGTTCGGCTTAGCGCAGGTGCTCTTCGCTTTGCCGTTCATTGTCTTCGCAGCGCTGGCTGGTTCGGTGGCGGATCGGGTTTCGAAGAGTGTGGTGATCCGCTGGTCGAAGGTGGCCGAGATCTTGGTCATGTTGGCGGGGGTTGCGGCTTTCGCCACCGGGGAGCTGTGGCTGCTGCTGCTGGTGCTGCTGCTCATGAGCACCCAGAGCGCCTTCTTTGGCCCGGCCAAGTACGGCTACCTGGCCGAGACGATCGGCGACAAAGATCTGGTGCGGGCCAACGGCCTGGTGCAACTCACCACCATGGTGGCCA
>JBLIMM010000406.1:0-3865 GCA_047638635.1 Pseudohongiellaceae bacterium
AGACGACGCGGTCAGCACCCTGGCCCCGCTGCTCCCCACGAAGACCCAGCTAGGCAACGACATCCCCCGAAAGAGTCGCGGCCCTCTCAAGATCGACGAGCAACTCACCCGCGCCTCCCTCGAACTGCTGCTCTGGTGCCGTCACGAACAAGGGCAACCCCAGCTGGCCGAGCAAGCATGGCGCGCCCTGGCTTCGACCTCTCCGGAGAGTGAACGGCTGCTTGCTGCTGCTCGCACGGTCTGCGAAGCCTGGACAGCCGCTGGCCAGCCAGACCGCGCCCAAGCACTCCTGGCAGAGTTGGCCCGTGACAGCACCCTAGCCCCCGCCGCCCTCGTCGAGTCCACCTGGATTGCTCTGGACGCCGGCGACCGAGACGCCGCCCACCGCAGCATCAGCCAAGCCATGGCCAGCTCCCCGGACAACCGAGACATCGCCGAGGCCTGCTTCTTCGTCGCCGAAGCCCACTTCGCCGCCGGAGACGACAGCCGCGCCCTGCCTCTGTTTCAAGCTGCAGCCAAGGCAGCGAACAGCCCGCTCGCCGACAAGGCGCTGTACAAGGCGGGCTTCACCGCCCTACGCGCCGACGAGCCGGCCACAGCGAGCAGCCACTTCGCGCAGCTGGTCAACGAACATCCGTCCAGCGACCTGGCTGGTGAAGCCATGTTCTTGACCGGGGAGGCTGCGTTTCGCCTCGACCAGTTTGCGGCGGCAATCCCTTGGTTTGAGCTCTTGCTCGAAGAACACCCAGGACACGACGTGGCCCCTTCGTGCCACTTCCGCCTCGGTCTGTCCCTCTGTCAACTCGAGCGCTGGGACGACGCCGAACAAACCCTGGCCCAGCTGGCCCGCACGGCGCCAAACTTCGCCAACCGCAACGAAGCCGAACTCTGGCGGGGACGGGCCCTGGCCCAACAAGGCAAGAGCCGCCCAGCCAAGGCAGCGCTGCAACGGGTGGTGTCCGACGACCAGGGAGTCTTGGCCGCCCGCGCTCGCATTGCCCTGGGCAAACTCAGCATCGCCGACGGCCAAACCGAAGAAGCGCTCTCTGAGTTTCTCAAGGTGGCCGTGCTCTACGCGCACGATGACGAAGTAGCCGAAGCCCTCGTGCTCGCCGGGCAATGCCTGTCTGCTCTGGGGCAGACCGACCAAGCGGCGGCCCGCTACGACGAAGTGCTCAAGCGCTACGGGCAGACCCCCTCCGCCGGTACCGCCAAGAAACTGCTCAGCGCACTGTGACTTTGCGAGCACCGCCCAAACGCCACTAACTTTCTGCTGACTCTGCGCCCACACCGCCCCTTGCCGAGCGTCCCATGCCCGACCTGAACTCACAGCTCGAATCTCTGTTCGAGATCCTCATCAGCGGCGGCCCGTTGATGATCCCCATAGGCTTTTGCTCGGTGATCGCTCTGACCTACATGGTCGAGCGGTCGGTCCGTCTGCGCAAAGGACGGCTCTACCAGCGACAGTTCGGGGACGCGCTCTTGGCGGCAGTGCGCGACGATGGCATCGACAAGGCCGTCGAGCTCTGCAGCAAAGCTGGGACGCCTCAGGCACGAGTGCTCGCTGCGGGTCTGCGGCGCGCCGACGCCACTTGGATGGAACGAGAGAAGGCTGTCGAAGATGCGGGCGCGCGGGAGGTCGATCGACTCTCGGCTAACCTGCGACCGCTCGTTGTCATCGGCATGATCTCTCCTTTGCTAGGTTTGCTGGGAACGGTCTGGGGCATGATCGAGAGCTTCTCTACCATCTCGTCTGGCGAAGGGCTTGGCAGCCCAGAGGCTTTGGCGGGCGGCATCAGTCAAGCCCTGGTCACCACAGCCGCAGGGCTGTCCGTGGCCATCCCTGTGAATGCAGCCTACTACTGGTTTCGCAGTCGCATCGATCACTTCGTGCGCAAGACCGAAGACCTTTACGTAGCCGTCTCGGAACACTTGGGCTCCCACCGCAAAGCAGCGCCCCTCAGCGTCGCTGCAACACCCGAACGCATGCCGGCGTCCATTGACCCGGCGGTGACAGGCAGCCCTTCGTGAGGATCAAAGCACGCAACAGCGATGACGAACCAGACCTCAACCTCACGCCCATGATCGACGTGGTCTTTCAGCTGCTGATCTTCTTCATGGTGGCCACGACGTTTCTCGACCCCGAGAAAGAGATCGGTATTGAGCTGCCAGAAGCCAGCGCCGGCGAGACGCCCGAAACCGAGCGTGAAGAACTGGTGATCAATGTGTTTGCCGACGGGCGCATCGTGCTCTCCGGGCAAGAGTTGCCTGCAGCAGAGTTACTGGGTGCGCTCAAGTCAGCAGCCCAGACTGACCCGCAGATCCCTGTCACCATTCGCGGGGACAAACTCGTGCACCACGAGCACATCGTGCGGGTCATGGACGCCTGCGCCCAGGCGGGTTTGCTAGAGCTCGCCGTCGGCACCATGGAAGGCAGCTGACCTCGTGACCTGGTCCCCCAACAGTCGCAGCCAAGTGGGCCGCAACGCCGTCATCGTGCTGTCCCTGTTGGGCGCGGGGTTCTTTGGCGCCTACCTGCGCTTCTTGCCTTACCTGCAAGACTCGACGAGCTACACCGACGGCCGCAGCGAGCTACAGTTGAGTGAACTCGAGCAGCTACGCTTCGCCGTATGGGACGACCCCGTGCCCCTGCCGCCGGTGATCAACACCGACGATCACGAAGGCCGGGCCACGATTTCTCCGGACGGTCGGCTGTTGGTCTACGCCTTCGGAGAGCCTGGGCTCAACGTCGACCTATGGGTGGCCGATCTCGTCGATGATCAGCCCGTAGACCCCAGACCTCTCGCGTTGCTCAATACCTCTGCGGACGAACTCGCTCCCGCGTTTGGCCCCCACGGGCTGTGGTTCGCAAGTAATCGCGCTGGGGGCGCGGGCGGCTACGACATTCTCTTCGCCCCCTTTGACGACGGCCAGCTGCATCCTGCCGAGCGATTGCCTGCCGGGCTCAATGGCGACTTCGACGACCTCGACCCGGCACCCGTTCCCGGAAGCAGCGCTCTCGCCTTTGCCTCAAACCGCTCCCGTGGACGGCGCAACGACCTCGACCTGTACCTAGCCGTTCCGCGGTCCTTACAGCTGAGCTCAGGCCAGGCCGAGGCCGCCTGGCGTGTCGAGCCCCTCGCCCCACTGAACACGCCCTTCGACGAACGAGAGCCCGCCTACTCCCACGACAGCCTGGGCCTGCTCTTCGCGAGCAATCGCAACGGGGGTGAAGGTGGCTTCGACCTCTACCGCTCCCTGCAGAACTTCGGCCAGTGGGCCGAACCCGAAGCCCTCTCTGGCCTGAACACTGCGGCTGACGAACGGGCGCCCATGCCCAGTGGCGACGGCTTCACCCTGCTCTTCGCACAGGGACAACCTGCCGACTTATCCCGCGCCCGATCACTCGAGCTGTTTCGCTTGCCTGGCCGTCCCCTGGGCTGGCTCGACCTGACGATCCTGGCCGTGCTCTTGTTGATCGCGCTGCTGGCCTGGCTCGGACGGCGCTGGGAAACTCTCGACATTCTCTACAAGTGTCTGCTGGTGTCCCTGCTCGTGCACGTGGCTCTGATGTACTGGTTCAGAGAAGTGATCGTCGAACCCGAGCCGGTACCCATCGAAGAGTCGGCCTCCACGTTCAAGGTGCGTCTCACTGCGTCCCGAAATCAGACTCAGCAGAATCGCCGACGTGATGGCGAAGTCTCTGCGAGCCCGTCTTCCCGCGATGGCGAACTCGCTCCCGAACGGGCGACCACACAGGCTAGTGCGCAGCCCTCGGCCCGCAGTGCACAACGGCAAGCCCTCGCGGTGCCTCAGCTTGCTGGCGCCAGCACGGCAGCCCAAGGCGACACAGAAGCCGCCCGAG
>JBLIMM010000407.1:0-3793 GCA_047638635.1 Pseudohongiellaceae bacterium
CCAGAAAGAGGGCTCTCGGGGTATCGCCACCACCTACGCCATTGCGGCCGTGGGTCAGCTCTTTGACCAAGATCGCCGCCCCGCCCTGTCTCGCCTGGCAGCGGGGGACAACTATCTCGCCCGATCGAGTGCGGCGAGCAGCTTGCTTCGGCTGGGTTTCTGAGGCGGGGGCAGTGGTAAGCAGCGGCTTGCCCTGCCCGTTGCCCCTGCCGAGAAAGCCACCGTCCCCATCTCTTCAGTAGACCTTCACGCTCTGGGCTCTATACCTTACGGCTGCGGGGTCTCCTCTCCGCGGACGGCGCTCCCGGTGAGGACCGGCGACTCGTCGCAGCAGACCTCCCGGAGTAGGTCCCATGCCCCTCGCCCTCGCATGCTTTCTTAGCGCCTTCATCACCCTTGGCGCGGCCACAGCCCAGCAAGACACCAAGGGTGAGGCGGACAGTCTCGTACGACGCATCCGCGCCGAGCAAAACGCCGATTGGGGCTACGGCACTGAGCTGCTCGACACGGCCCGAGTCCTCGATCTGCTGGCCCGCTCTCCCCGTCGCTATAACGAGTTGGATGGACCTTTCTTCCGTCGAGCAGCTGAGCTCGTGGCTGCTGCTGAGCCCGGGGCCCTACCCGACGGCTGGATCGCCCTGGCCCTCGCCAGTTCCGTCACGCCGAAGTTACGGGCTGCCCGCGATGCGGCTCTGAACCGCCTGGTCACCGCCCCGCTCACCAACAGCGACGAAGCCGCGCTCCTCGCCCTGCGAAGCCAGGAAGAGCTGCGAGTCAGCTGGCCGGACGAGCTACCCACCCTGAGCGCGAGCCCCCCGTGGCTCACGCTCCTCGCCAGCGACCCGGCCCAGATCGAGGCCCCGCCCACCACAGAGATCGAACTTTGGGCTCGCTGGGCCCGGGCGGCCATGCTCCGGGGTGTCCTGCCAGCAACGGCCCCAGAGCTACCCCATGTGGCGGATGACGCAGCTCTTCCAGAGCTCCTCAACGCTCTGTCCTTAGTCATCGTCCTGCACAGCCTGCCGAAAGACGCCCCCCCTAGCTTTGATCCACCGCCGCTGCCCCCCAAGGTCGAGCAACCCTTACCCACCGAACGCTCCCTTGAAAGGGCGCTCGATTGGTTCGAGTCCCATCAGCAGCTCGACTCCTTCGCCCAGCAGCGCGGTACCTTCGGCCTGGGTCTCCCGGGCTGGGACGGCCCCGAACCGGGAATCACGGCCTTGTGCCTGTCGGCGGTCATGGGCGCCAGTGAACACCTTGGCCGAGAGCATCCCCCCTGGGTTGCCACAGGCCTGGACTTCCTCGCCTCTCAAGCCAAGGACGATGGCGGCATCTATGACTACGGCGTGAAGGTCTACACCACGTCCGTAGCCTTAGAAGCCCTACTCGACGGAGGGCGAGAGCATGATCGGCCGATCATCGATCGGGCGCGACAGTTCTTGGTCGACGTGCAAGCGGACGGCGGCGAGGGCTACTCCTCTGTTGACGACCCTCACTATGGAGGCGTGGGCTACGGCGGCGATGAGCGCCCCGATCTTTCGAACACACAAATGGCTTTGGAGGCCGCCCATCGGGCAGGGGAACCCGCTGATTCTCCATTTTTCCGCAAGGCTCTCGCTTTTCTGGAGCGATCTCAGAACCTCGGGGAAATCACCAGCCACAGCTGGCCTCGAGCAAACGGTGGCACGATGGTCTCCGGGACCGATGGCGGAGCCACCTACATGCCTGGCAACAGCCCAGCCGGCGAAGATGCCCTCGGGGACGGGCGTTACGCCGCCCGGTCCTATGGATCCATGACCTACGCCCTCACAAAATCATTTTTGATCTGTGGCCTGGGCCCCGAAGACGTCCGTGTCTCAGCCGCCGTAAACTGGCTAGCCGATCATTTCACCCTCGAAACGAACCCTGGCTTTGCCGATCCCAGCCAAGGTTCCGACGGCCGTTACTACTACTACCTCGCCATGTCCCGCACCCTGCGCCTGCTGGGCAAAGACTTGGTCGACAGCTCCGGAAGGGCGCTGCACTGGCGCTCGCGGCTCGACGGGCACCTTCGAGCCGAACAACGGACCGACGGCTCATGGATCAACGAAGACTCAGCCCGCTGGCTTGAAGGCGCCCCTTCGCTCTGTAGCGCCTATGCTGTCCTCGCCATGCTCGGCGCCCAACCCTGACAACCGAGGCAAAACTCAAGAGATCGTTTCACCTCGGCGACTTGCAGATCAGAACGAACATCGAGTTGGCGCCCCCCTCAGACTGAGTTACGATCACTCCCTATGAAGCTGTTCAACTTCGTCCTCGCAACAACCGGCCCGACACTGACGAACGTCAAAATTCTCAGCCGGTACGCCTACTCTCTCACCCGCCACATGACCCCGCGCAAGCTGCTGAACTTGGCTCGTGTCGAATGGGCTCGTTGGCGAGGGTCTGACTTTGTAGGCGGTTTTCCGTACGTACTGAAACTCGAGTCGACGAACGTCTGCAACCTCGAGTGTCCCTTCTGCCTCGATCGCGATCGCAGCCAGATCAGCGAAGATGGCCGGGGCTTCGGCAAGATGGACATCGACACCTACAAACGGGTGATCGATATCCTGGCGCCGACAACGCTGCGCATGAACATGTACGGCTCAGGCGAGCCCGTCATCTATCCAGACGCTTACGACTTCATCCGCTACGCCGCCGACAAGAACATCGGCGTGACCATCAGCTGCAACCTCGCCGCCTTCAAGAAAGAGGACGCCGAGAAGCTGGTGAACAGCGGGCTTGAGCACCTGATTGTCAGCTGCCACGGCGCGAGCTCCGAGACCTACCTCAAGTACATGGTCGGTGGCAACTTCGCCAAGGTGCAGGAGAACATGCGCGCCATCGTCGAGGCCAAGCGCAGGCTCGGTAAGAAGCTGCCCTTCGTGGACTGGCAGTTCCTGCGTTTCAGCCACAACCAGCACGAGATCCCGCTGGCCCGAAAGATGGCCAAAGAGATCGGGGTCAACGCGATCCGCTTCATCAACCCGAACATTCCGCCCGAGCACAAAGACGAGTGGCGGCCCCGGCGCGATGACGAGATCGCCGACGCCAATGCGGGCGAGGGCAAGGTCAAGGCTAGCCCTGGCGTGGCCATCTCCGAAGAAGACCAGGCTGTGGCTCGCGGAGAGCGCACAGTGCAGGAGAACGCCAAGCGTCCCAAGGCCGACGTGAGCCCCTGCTCTTGGCTCTACCGTTCGATCTTCTTCAACTGGGATGCGGGCATCCTGCCTTGCTGCGACGGCACCACCGAACCCAGCCACGACCTCGCTCGTTGGGAAGGCCAGACCCGCGAAGAGTTCGCCGAGTTCTGGAACAGCGACCTCTATCGTTCGCTGCGCAACATGGCCAACTTCAAGACGCCCCGCGAGAAGATGGACACGAAGTACACCTGCGCCAAATGCATCAAGCCGCACATGCCCTTCGTGCTTTACGAGCGCGGCTTTGATCTCCCCAAAAAGATCGAGCGCCAGATCTTGAAGACTGAGCCCGACTTGCCTGCCAAGCGCGAAGAATGGCAGCGGAGTCGCAAGACCATCTCTGAGGCTGTCACCGGCGGCCGCTGAGCACAAACCGTGGCCCCTCACTGAGCGGCCACTAAACACAAACGGTCGCCCGTCACCGGGCGACCGTTTGTTGTTTCAGCTCGCGCCCCAGGGTTCTTCCCAGGGTTCTTCCCAGGGTTCTTCCCAGGGTTCTTCCCAGGGTTCTTCCCAGGGTTCTTCCCAGGGTTCTTCCCAGGGTTCTTCCCAGGGATCTTCCCAGGGGTCTACCC
>JBLIMM010000408.1:0-3773 GCA_047638635.1 Pseudohongiellaceae bacterium
CAAGAGCGACCTGTCCCTGCACGCAGTCACGAGCGATGACCGTCCTCTTGAGACAGTGCTCCAAGCTTGGCTCGACAAAGGACGCACAGTCACGCTGCTCAGCGACAGCAAGGGTGAACGGGATCGCCTAGCTCTCTCGCTCATCGACAGGGGCCTGCCCAGCAACGATCAACTGCACCTCTCTGTGGGACGAGTCACCGCCGGCTTCTCCCTCCCAGGATCCGGCCCGTTGCTCGTGCACCATCACGAGCTCATCGGCCGCCGGGCCGTGCGCCGCCGCCGCCCCGGACGCATTGTGGCCAGCCGCGCGTTGGGCTCGTTGTCCGAACTCTCCCCAGGGCATTACGTGGTGCACTTGCTCCACGGCGTGGCCATCTTCAAAGGCATGAAGCGCCTCGCCCGTGAGCAGGGCGAAGAAGACTTTCTGGTGCTCGAGTTTGCGGAAGACACCATTCTCTACGTGCCTGCCAGTCGTATCGACCTGGTCGAGCGCTTCATTGGCGGCGAGTCCGGCTCTACGAAACTCGATCGCCTCGGCGGCAAGACCTGGGCTCGCAAGAAGGCCAAGGTTGCCCGAGCCGTTGAAGATTTGGCTGCGCAACTGCTCGAACTGCAAGCACGTCGTGCGGGTGGCGAAGGCTTCGCCCATCCCCCGGACGAAGCGGCTCAGGTGGCCTTCGAAGCCACGTTCCCCTACGAAGACACCCCCGATCAGCGCACCTCTTGGGAAGACGTGCGCAAAGATATGGAGAGCGAACGCCCCGCCGATCGTTTGGTAGTGGGCGACGTAGGCTTCGGCAAGACCGAGGTGGCCGTGCGGGCGACCTACAAGACCGTGCTCGCCGGTAAGCAAGCTGCGGTCTTGGTCCCCACGACGATCCTCGCCGAGCAGCACTACGAGACCTTCCGCCATCGCATGGCCGAAGAGCCCGTGCGCATCGAAGTGCTCTCGCGCCTGCGCACCGGCAAGCAAACGAAGGCCATCCTCGCGGATCTCGCCGAGGGCAAAGTGGATATCCTCATCGGGACCCACCGCTTGCTCGGCAAAGACGTGAAGTTCACTGACTTGGGTCTGGTGGTCGTCGACGAAGAGCAGCGCTTTGGCGTCAGTCATAAAGAGCGACTGAAACAACTCAAGTCGAGTGTCGACGTGGTCACCTTGTCGGCCACGCCGATCCCGCGCACGCTGCACATGGCCATGTCAGGGCTGCGGGACATCTCGACCATCAAGACGCCGCCCCCTGGCAGGCGCCCCGTGATCACCCGAGTGGCCTACGACAGTGACGAACTCATCCGCGATGCGGTCCGTCACGAGATCAACCGGGGTGGACAAGTCTTCGTGCTGCACAACCGCGTGCTGTCTCTGGATCGCACGGCCAGGCGCATTCAAAAGCTCGTCCCCCACGCACGCATCACCCAGGCCCACGGTCAGCTGGCCGCTCGAGAACTCACCAACATTCTCGATGAATTCGCCGCCGGGAACATCGACGTCTTGGTCTGTACCACGATCGTCGAGTCTGGCATCGACATCCCTCGGGCGAACACGATCATCATCACGGATAGCGATCGCTACGGCCTTGCTGACATGCATCAGCTGCGCGGGCGGGTGGGCCGTGAGAACCGCCAGGCCTACGCTTTCTTCTTGATGCCCAAGGGCAAGGTCTCCCAGAACACCACCGACCGCCTCAAGGCCATCGAAGAGTTCAGCAGCCTCAATGCGGGCTTGACCATCGCCCTGCGCGACCTGGAGCTGCGCGGTGCTGGCAGCCTGCTCGGCGCCGAGCAATCCGGGCACATCATGGCTGTGGGCTACGACACCTACTGCCGCTTGCTGCGGAACGCGGTGTCCGTGGCTCGAGGTCACAAGGCTGAAAAAGAGCCCGGTGAAATCGAGGTCGATTTGGGCAGCGTGGCATTCTTGCCCGCCGAGTATGTCCCGGACGAATCCACGCGCATGTCCTTGTTGCGCCGCTTGGCAACTGCGGGCAAGAAGCGTCTTGAGGGCATCGAGCTCGAAATGATCGATCGCTTTGGTGCTCTGCCCGAGCCCGCCGCCGAGCTGGTGCTGCTGTTCGAGTTGCGCCGCCTGGTGCGCCTCGCCGGTGTGAGTTCGCTGCTCACCGATGGCCTCGGTGGAATGATCCTGACCATCAAGGACGAGGCCACCTTCGAGAAGCGCAACCCCTTCCGCCCCCAAGACATTTACCCGATTACGCCCACGCGTATTCGAGTGCCCTGGCCTGCCCGGGTCAAAACAGCCAAGCAGCGGCTCCGTCACCTGAGCGAGCGCTTTGCTGCCCAGCGAAAGTAGGAGCCATGACCGTGACCGACCTTGCAAAGCGCCGCCCGGGCCCCGACGAGTACCCCGATTTTTTCGCGGGCTACATGGCGCTGGTACCCGATGGCGACATCATCTCTATCTTGCGCGAGCAACTCAGCGAGACCCTGGCGCTGCTGCGGGACATCCCCCAGAGCCAACACGATTTTAGCTACGCCTCCGGTAAGTGGACCCTGAAGCAAGTGCTGGGTCATGTCATGGATGGGGAGTGGGTCTTCAGCTATCGCGCCCTGCGCTTTGCTCGGGGTGACCAAACGCCCCTTCCCGGCATGGATCAAGACGTCTTCGCTGACGGAGCGAACCACGCCCAGCGCCCCCTCAAAGATCTGCTGCTAGAGTTCGAACACTTGCGCCGGGCCAACATCACGCTCTTCGCAGGCTTCACACCAGACATCCTCGACCGCCGCGGCACAGCCAGCGAGAGCTCCTTCACCGTGCGCGCCTTGGTCTACTTTCATGCGGGCCATCTCGCCCACCACATCAACGTTCTCAAAGACCGCTACCTTGCGGGCTCTGAAGACGGCGGAGAACTTTCATGAACCTTGTGACTCACCGACCTGGCACGGCCCTTCCTTCCTGGACAACTTGGGCCGCAACGCTGCTGCTGAGCGGCAGCCTGTTTACGGGCTGCGCCAGCGCCGAACCCCAGGCCGCCCTCGCCCCATCAGGCGAGGCCCAGCAAGGCGACGACCACAGCAGCGCCAACGCCGAAGCCATGGCCCCCGCTGCTGAGCAGGCTCTCGAAGAGGCGGCCGTCTCAGCAACGCCGTCACTCACCGCCCAAGAACGGCTCACTGCGGTGATCCCCGGCCTGCTCGAAGAACACATCGTCCCCGGGCTGACGGTCTGCCTCATCGAGCAGGGCAAGATCAGCTGGACCGGCGCCTTCGGCGTTCGCCGGGTTTCGGACAACGCTCCCATGACCGATGACACGGTCTTCGAGGCTGCAGGGCTGATCCTGCCAATCATGGCCCAGCTCGCCTTAGAACTCGCAGCCGAGCAGGCCCTCGACCTCGACCAACCCCTGGGCGAGTTGCTCCCTGACCTGCCCCAGGACGCACGGAAATCCCGCGGGGTCACCATGGCCATGCTGCTCTCCCAAAGTGCCGAGCTCACGGGCGCCAACCCGGACGACATGCCCTTCCTGCACTCTCCCGAAGCCTTGCGCCTGGCCCAGCGAGCGCTCGAGCAAGCTGGCGGAGCGCCCCTGAGCGAGCTGCTCTCCCAGCGAATCTTCGAGCCCCTGGCCATGGACAGCACCGCCATGGTCTGGCGGGAGGACTACAACGACAGCTCGGCGGCAGGCCACGGCTTGCCCAGTCGCCTGCCCCTGACCGTGCGCCGCAAAGCTCGCCCCAGCGTGGCCGACGCGCCCACGAGCCTGCACACCACCGCCGGCGACATGGCTCGCTTCACGCTCGCGGCCCTGAGTTCC
>JBLIMM010000409.1:0-3722 GCA_047638635.1 Pseudohongiellaceae bacterium
GAGCGAGTGACTCGGACCCGCTAGGGGAGAGGGGCACATCGCCCCCCAGCGTCAGGTTGATGCGCCCCACAGTCATGTCTTGCCGGCGCGCGTGACCGTCCGCTCCAAAGAGCGTGACTCGGTAGTCTCCGGGAGTCAGCAAGAGTGGTTCCCCCGGGAGCAACTCCCACAGCTGCGAGCCATCGTCGAGAGTGGCTTCCAGCCAAGGCCCCTCTGCAGACAGCGTCACCGCAGCGGGGGAAGGTGCGTGGCACGGGCCCAGCCAGAGCACGAGCGCCAGCCCGGCAGTCACCGCGGTGGCCACCCACGTGTACGTGCTCATGGCTCCCCGTAAACTTCTCGCCCCCACAGCCATCAGCCGCCAACCGCCAGGCGCACCCGGGCGTAGGTCCGGGAATCGCAGTTGCGCAGCTCGACCAACTCAAGACCATCCAGCTCAGAGATCACGGTGTTCCCTGATGCGGCAGAGCTACGGGCCTCTACGAAGAGCAGACCCCCAGCACGAACCACGGACAAGCGGCCCTCCACGTCGAGACCGAGAGCGTCAGCCAAACGTCGGGTCGCTCGGGTCAACGCAAGATTGATCGCATCGAGGTGGACACTCAACTCGCCCACCGACGCGGCTGCGTAGCGATAGCCGTCATCGTGAGCGGTGTCTTCCATGGGCGCTTCGTCAGCCCACTCTGGGGGACAACTGCTGCAACCCGACGCAACCAAGAGCAAACCGGCAAGAGTGGCGAGTCTCTTCATGAGTCGGCGTCGGGCTCAGGCAGCAAGAGCGTCACCAACTCTGGGACGAACTGCAGCGTGCGTTTGCGCAAGCACCGCCGAATGTCACCCGTGTTGCCCATGGCGAAAACCTCCGCGGCCACTTGCTCAGCCTCGTCCAACGTCACCGCCGCGAACAACTTGCGCACCACGGGTAAGTTGTAGGGCGAGATACTAAAGGCCCGCAAGCCGATGCCCAAGAGCAGCAAAGCAGCCATGGGGTCTCCCGCCATTTCACCGCAAACGCTCACGGGTGTTCCCGTTTCATCGCCAGCCCGAATCACCTCGCGCACCAAGCGCAAGACCCCCGGGTGCAACGGCTGGTAAAGGTCGGCGACCCGGGCGTTGTTGCGATCAACAGCCAAGGCATATTGGGACAAATCGTTGGTGCCGATGGAGAAGAAGTCAGCGTGTTCGGCCATGCTGCGAGCAGCCAGCGCAGCGGCAGGCACTTCAATCATGACGCCCACGGCCATGGACTCGTCGAAGGGTACGCCCTTCTCACGCAGCTCGTCCTGAATCTCGCGGACGATACTCCGCGCCCGGATCAGCTCTTCGACCATGGTGATCATGGGGAACAACAGGCGCATGGGGCCGTGAGCCGAGGCTCGCAGCAAGGCTCGAACTTGGGCGTAGAACATGTCCGGCCACTGGAGCGACAGGCGCATGCCTCGCCAACCCAACACGGGGTTGGGTTCTACCGGAATAGCCAAGTAGCTCAAGGGCTTGTCACCGCCCACGTCGATGGTGCGAAAGGTGACCTCGCGGCCATCGAGCCGCTCAAGAGCCCGCACGTAGTAGTCGTACTGCTGCTGCTCGCTGGGAAAACTGCTGCGCTCCATGAACAGGAACTCAGTGCGAAAGAGCCCTACCCCCCGCAAGCCCTCGATCAATTCGTCGGGCAGGCCGGTGAAGTTCTCCACGTTGATCATCAGCTCGATGGCCACGTCGTCGGCGGTGCGCGCCAGACCTCGGCTGCTCGCCAACAACTCTGCGCGCATGCGGCGAAACTCTTCGCTCTGCGCGGTGGCCCGGGCAACGTGCTCCTCTGTGGGAGAGAGAATCACCTCGCCACGGCTTCCGTCGACGATCCACTGTCCGCCCCGAGCGGGAAGCGAGCCGACGTCGACGTCGGTGACCGCCGGAATGCCTAGGCCACGGGCCAAAATCGCCGCATGGGAGGCGCCGCCACCGGAGGCGGTCACGATGGCCGCCAGCCGTTCTCGGTCGAGGTGAGCGGTGTCGGACGGCAGCAGCTCGCGCGTGACCAGAATCACACGCTTTCCATCTGCTTCTGCCAGGGCCTTTACGGCACCTCGGGGCTCCCCCGCTAGCAAGCGCAACAGCTGCTGGCCCACGTCCCGAAGATCAGCAGCAGGGTCACGGCCTCCTTCGGCCGCCACACCCGCAAGACGCTCGCTCCAAGACGCCACGGCATCGGACACCGCGACCTCGGTGTTCACCAACTCATCTTGAATGCGCTTGCGAATCTCTTTGCGAAAGGCCGGGTCGTCCAGAAGCAGCGCCTGCACCGAGAAGATGCGCGCATCTCGGCGGCCCACCTCTTCGCCGATAGAGGCTTCGACCTGAGCCAGGTGGCGCTTGGCTTCGCGAATGGCTGTGGCCAAACGGCGATGCTCCGCCCTCACTTGCTCAGGAGTAATCGACAGCACGGGGATGTCGACGTCGCCCTCATCGTGAAAGAGCGCCACGCCCACGGCCATGCCCGGCGCCACGGGAACACCCTTGACGACCAGCGGGCCACTGCCCCCCAACCTCTCGCGAATGAACTTGCTGATGCGACTCACGGGGACAACTTGGCGGCGATCAAGTCAGGCAGGGTGTCCACGGGAACACGTTCTTGCTCCATGGTGTCGCGATCGCGCAACGTCACCGTGCCTTCGTCCCGGGTCTCACCGTCGACGGTGATGCACCAAGGCGTACCCACTTCGTCCTGGCGGCGGTAGCGGCGACCGATGGCTCCTGACTGGTCATAGAACGTGGCAATACCTCTGGCCCGCAGGGAGTCTTCAATGCCCCTGGCCAAGTCGGGCATGCCGTCTTTCTTCACCAACGGGAACACGCCCACCTTGATCGGTGCCAAGCGCGGATGGAGGTGCAACACGGTGCGAGTGTCTCCATCGAGTTCTTGCTCTTCGTAGGCATCGACGAGGAACACCAGCACAGCCCGATCGACCCCAGCGGCGGGTTCGATGACCCAAGGCACAAAGCGCTCGCGGGTTTGCCCGTCGAAGTACTCGAGGGTCTTGCCGCTCTTCTCCGAGTGAGCCTTGAGGTCAAAGTCGGAGCGGCAGGCCACTCCTTCGAGTTCCTTCCAGCCGATGGGCAGCTTGTATTCGATGTCGGCGGTGGCTTTGGCGTAGTGAGCCAGCTCTTTGCCTTCGTGATCGCGGTAGCGCAAGTTGGACTGATCAACGCCCAAGTCGAGGTACCACTGCATCCGTTGCTCGCGCCAGTAGGCGTACCACTTCTCCCAGTCGTCGGGGGGCACGAAGAACTCCATCTCCATCTGTTCAAACTCGCGAGTGCGAAAGATGAAGTTGCCCGGAGTGATCTCGTTGCGAAACGACTTGCCGATCTGGGCGATACCGAAGGGCGGCTTCAGGCGCCCGGTGGTCATCACGTTCATGAAGTTGGTGAAAATGCCCTGGGCCGTCTCCGGACGCAGGTAGGCGATGGAGCTGGAGTCTTCTACGGGCCCGACGTTCGTCTTGAACATCAGGTTGAAGGCCCGAGCCTCGGTGAACTCTGCGCGGCAGGCATCGTTAATGGCCGCGTTGTGCCGAACAGGGCAGGTGGCCCCATCGAGGTCGTCAGCCCGAAAGCGCGCCTTGCACTTACGACAGTCGACCAAGGGGTCCGAGAAGGTATCCACGTGCCCTGAGGCGCGCCACACGTCTGGATGCTGTAGCACCGCCGAGTCGAGACCGACC
>JBLIMM010000410.1:0-3707 GCA_047638635.1 Pseudohongiellaceae bacterium
GTGAACCGGGAGCATCCCTATTTGCTGGCCATCGACGGCGTGCCCATCGCAGAGTGGCTCACCGTGGGCCAGCGGCTCACCGCCCAAGGATCCCCCCCCAGCTACGCAACGAACGAGGAGCACGTTGCGTTCGCTATCTCACCTGAATGCGCCAAGAACTCGGCTTGCCCAGCAGCAGCGAAGTGCGACTCACCCTCGGCGCCGAACAGGGTCAGCAGACCCTCGACGTGACACTGCCCGTGTCCGCCAGCAGGCCCCTCTACGGCGAATGGCCGCAAACTATGAGCGGGTTTCTCGGTGAAGACGTGGGCTACCTGCGCATCCATGACATGTTCTCCCCAGACCAAGTTCCTGACCTCGACGAACGCCTACACAGCCCCATGGGGCTCTTGCCGTGAAACCCGTGCGCTGGTCATTGACGTGCGCTGGTCATTGACGTGCGCGGCAACGGTGGCGGCACCCGGCACATTCTCAAGACGCTGCTGCCCTACTTCTTGGACCCGGCCAGCGGCCCCCGGGTGGTCAACGTTGCAGCCAAGCGCCTCACAGACGGGGACGCCGCTGACGATCCAGCTGGCCTCTTGGGACAGACTCGCGGGCTCTTCCCGGCGAACTCGCCGCGCCATGAACGAGAGGCCCAGCTGGCGATTTCGAGCTTCGCCAAGACTTTCCGGCCCCGCTGGAAACTCCCCGAGGGCCAGTTCTCCCAGTGGCACGACATGGTCGTCTCGCCCACGACCTCGCCCACCACAGAGAAGGGCAGCTTCTTCTACGACCGTCCGGCAGCCGTGCTCATTGACCCGTCGTGCTTCAGCGCCACGGACATCTTCACCGGAGCGTTCAAAGGCGTGCCCAACGTAACTCTCGTAGGCACGGCCACCGGGGGAGGTTCCGGGCGCTCTCGCTCGGTGAGATTGCCCCGCAGCGGCCACTCACTGCGGATCTCTTCCATGGCTTCGTTCCAGCCCAACGGCAGTCTCTACGACGGCGCGGGCGTGCAGCCAGATCTGCTGGTCTTGCGCCGACCCACCGACTTCATCGGGGAGACAGATACGGTTCTCGACGCAGCCGTCGCTTACCTCACCCAGTAAGCCCACCAGTAAGCCCACCAGTAAGCCCACCAGGGAGCGGCAGGGAGCGGCCATGGGCTGGGCTCGGACCAAGGGGCGGGACGCAAGCCGTCCCCCGTGGTAATGTCCACTTCATGAGCCGCTCCCAACGTAGACTTCTCGCCCTCGGCCTCGGCTTCGCACTGCTCGCCGGGGTCACCGCTGGTGGCAATGCCATCGCCCGCTCAAACGGCTACGGCAAGGGGCTGGCCTTCGACAACCTCTCCGTGGCCGCCGATCTGGGCTGGCGCTGGTTGCCCGAGCAGCACATCGAGTCGCCCCACGGCTACGACATCGACATCAATAACTACGGGCTTCGCGACGCCGAAAACATCGACATCGAAAAGCCTGCGGGAATTTATCGGGTGCTCTGCGTAGGCGATTCGTTCACCTACGGCCTGGAGATCCCCCACGAGAAGACCTTCTCGTACCTGCTTGAGCAGGCCCTCTCCGAGCGTCTCGGCGGCCAATCGGTCGAAGTCTGGAACACCGGCGTTAATGGCTACAACTCTTGCCAAGAGCTGGCCTGGCTCCGTGACTTCGGCTACGAGCTGGACCCAGACCTGATCATCGTGGGCTTCGTGATGAACGACGCCATTCCCATGGTGGTCAAGCATCCCAAGCAGTTCCCTGGTCGCACCTGGATGCTGCGCTATCCGCTCTACCAATGGTTGCGCCACAACTACCTCTACAACTGGCGACTGGCTGGCGATGACGTCGAAGCCGAGAAGCTCGACAAGCTCATCCGCCAGCACCGCGGGCACATCGAAACCAAGCCGTCGAAGAGCAAGGCCAGCCAGCAATTTTGGGACGGCACCTTGGCTTGCTTGGGCGACCTGGCGGAAGCGGCCCACGTGCGCGACGTCCCGGTGATGCTCACGGTCTTTCCCACCTGGCCCCAGATGAAGAAGCCCGTGCCCCAGCCGGAGCCCCAAGCGCTGCTGGCTGCCATGGCCGCAGAGAAGGGCTACCGCCTCGTCGACCTTCTCGATCGCTACGCCGCCGTGGGCCTCGACACGCTGCTGAAGTCAGACAAGGCCCACCCGTCGGTGCTGGGCAACAAGATCGCTGCAGCCGAGCTGCTCTCCAGCCTTGAGTCTTCTGGCTGGCTACCCGGCGCCCCCGCACACAACGCAACGGACAACGACGATGGCTGACGAACCTCGCCCCGGCCTCCTCGGTTTTCTCGCCGACACCTGGATCTGGATTCTCGCACCGTTGGTGCTGGCCATCATCGCCGTGGTGGCGCTGATGCTGCTGTCCGAAGGCGACGCCCAGAGCCCGTTCCTTTACAACGAGTTCTAGGCTGGCTTTCCCACCCGGCCTTGCTGGCAGCGGGTCGAAGGCCTGACAGTTCTTACAGGCCTACAGTGATCGGAAGGGGCGATTGCCCTCTTTCACACGCCCCAGCTCAGCTCCGATTGTCCAGCAGTCATCGATGCGGGCTCTGACGACTCCAGTTTCAACACCTGCGAGCACCCTGTCGGCGACACCGTCTCCGTAGATCGAATCCAGCACAGCGTAGAACGCCCGGTTGTGGACGGAGCCCCGTGTGCGCCCGCCCTCTACCGACTGAATCAGGTGGGCGAACTCGTGGCATGCGGCGTGGGCGAGCACTGCGTTCAGCGTGATCCGTCCATCGAAGTAGGAACGGGCAACCATCTCCTTGCCGGACCTCCAACGGACTGCGGCACCCCACCCTGAGGATTTGTGCTGGACCATCTTCCAGCCGAAGACGATCAGGTGTTGGCTACGAGGGCCAGAGCGGTGGTACGTCGCTCGGCCGCCGCCCACTCGCGTGCGCAGCTGAATCTGCCGGCTCCCGGCGAGCACGCGCCCTTCGTAATGGGGCCAAAGCACCTGCTCTACGGCGTCGCCAAGCATGGCCGCCAGCTGGCGGCACTCGGTCTCGGGCAAGCTCACGCTGAGGCTGACCAGGCTGCGAGTGCGTCGTGGCGGGGCTTCATCGCTGGGCTCGTGGTGCTAGGGCTCGTGGTGCTAGGGCGTGGTCTCTTGCTGAGATCAGCGCAGAGTCGCACGAACAGCGGGGTGCATCCTAGGATCGTTCCTGTTCCATCGTGGACACTCAAGACTCCGTAAGCCTGTCCCGACTCCCCCGCAGGCAAATTCTCAGGAAAACCTGAAACGATCGCCGTCATCGCGGGCACTCCTTCCTGAACCCCATGACCAATCCTCACCACATCGACGATTTGCTGAGCCACTCCCACTGGGTGCGGCATCTGGCGAAGAGCCTGCTCTTCGACCAGGCTCACGTGGACGACGTGGTGCAGCAAACCTGGGTCGTCGCCTTGCAACGTGAGCCCAGCCAGCCAGAGAGCATCCGTGCTTGGCTCGCCGGCATCGTGCGCAATCTGGCTCGTCGCCAGGGTCGTAGTGACAGTCGTCGTCGTCAGCGTGAAACTGCTGTGAGCGGGCGGGACAACGCGCCCTCCACAGACGATCTCGTGAGTCTCGCAGACTCGCAGGCTCGGGTTGTTGACGCGGTGGTCTCGCTCTCTGAGCCCTACCGCACCACGGTGCTCCTGCGCTACTTCGAAGACCTGAGCTCGGAACAAATTGCGAAGCAGCTCGGTGTGC
>JBLIMM010000411.1:0-3663 GCA_047638635.1 Pseudohongiellaceae bacterium
GAGGAGCTCGATGCCTGGCATGTGCAGGCCCCGCTTTGGGGCGTGGCCGTGCCCACTTGGCTTGAGAGCGATCGTGACAGGAAATCTACGCGGGACGCGCTCATGGTCCAGGCGGCTTCAGGACGACGCGAGCGACTGATTAGTTTCACCCGCCAAGGGAGCTACGACACCTCCACCTTCGATCGCGTTCGGGTGGTGGCCTCCGTTGATGGGGGCGGCGGCGTAGGCATCTTGGTGCAACTGAAAAGGGGCAATACCGTACTGAGCGGGCTCGACGCAGCGTTGTTCCCAAGCTTGCGTCAGCTGGTTGTGTTGGAGATCGCCCTGCCCCGCGAGTCCCTTGGGGGCGAGCCTTACGACACGCTCACGCTGGTCTGCCCGGGGGCGAAACGTACGGTGGCCATTCGGGAGGTGCAATTGTTGTCCGCACCCCCGGGGGCGATTCTTCCTGACCCTGAAGGGCCTGCGAAGTTGGTGCGAGTGGGGCACGAGGGTCGTCGCAGCGTGGGGCTCCTGGTGGGGCGCGATCTCGCCTGCAGCACAACAGTGCCTCCCGGCGCGCGACTCGACTTCAGTTTTGGACGTCCCACAGAAGCATGGACTGCTGGGGGCTTGGAAATCGCTGTCGATCTGTCCGTGGACGGCGAGTCCCAGAGGCAACAACGGTGGCCTGTCCCCGAGCCCGACTCCTGGGCAGGGGATGACGTGCAAACAGGCTGGCGCCAAGTGGGTCTCGATCTGTCCGACTTCGCAGGGCAGCAGGTGTCGTTTCGTTTCTCAGCGGAGGGACCAGCCGCTGCAGGCTTGGCCATGAGCGAGCCGCAACTCACCGTGGCTGATGAAGCTCCGCCGACGATTCTGTTGATCACTTCAGACACGCATCGCGGGGATCACATAGGTGCCGCCGAAGAGATCAACGGGGTGGTGGTGTTTACCCCCGTGCTCGATGCTCTCGGTGAGCGAGGCACGGTGTTCCTCGATTGCTTTGCGTCGGTGAACAACACGAACCCGTCCCACGTCGCCCTGTTTACGGGGACGCACCCCCGGGACACCGGCGTCATCGATAACTATCGCTCGGTGAACAGCGCCGCTCAGACCTTGGCGGAACGCTTTGCCGAGGCAGGTTGGGCGACCATGGCAGCGATCAGCACGCGGCACTTGGGCCCGGACGGTAGCGGGCTAGGCCAGGGATTTGGTCGGGTCTCTTGGCCCTACGGCGAAAGTCACCGAGAGTCCGGCACGGCTGTGGACGACGTGCTGCGCTGGCTCCCCGATGTGCAGGGGCGGCCTACGTTCATTTGGCTGCACGTCTTCGATCCTCACGTGCCGTACGCGCCTCCCGCAGAACACTTGGCTCGGTATTACGATCAGTCTGTTGACCCTCGCGCTGAGTCTTGGCCGGACGACGGTGTGCCCGAAGTGGCCTTGCCCATAGAGCTCCGGGGCATCCGCGACTTGGAGTATCCCCTGGCTCTGTATCGGGCAGAAATCACGGCTCAGGACGAGCAGCTGGGTCGTTTGCTGGGCGAAACTCGAGTGGCTCGTGGTGTCACTGCGCTGGTGGCAGACCACGGCGAGTCCTTGGGGGAGAACGGCGCCTGGTTCGCGCACTTGGGTGTGTACACGAGCACTCTGCACATTCCCCTGGTGATGGCCGGGCCTGGTGTTCCTCAGGGTGTGGTGGAACGTCGCCCGGTGCAGCACCTCGACTTGGGGCGCACGTTGCTCGACTTGGCTGGCCTTGGCAGTGCAACGTTTCCTGGTCGCACGCTGTTCAGCCCAGCGAGTGCTGCCGCTCCGCGGTTCGCGCTCGAGGCGGGTGGGCAGTCTGCGGCGCTCTCAATCGACGGCTTGCACCTGGTGATACATCTCGCAGACCGAGACTTCGCCAACCTTCTGGAGCCACACAAGGCTCACGAGATTGAGTTGTTCGAGCTGAGCAGCGACCCCCGTTGCCTGACCGACTTGGCAGACGAACGTCCCCAAGAAGCGGCTCGCTTGCGCTTACGGCTGTTGCAGTGGCTCGACCAGGCGGTGCCTACAGGTTGGGCCGAAGACGTGGAAACCGACAAGGCCACCATGGACGCCTTGGCCCAGTTGGGCTACGTGGCTCCCGCCGAGCCCGCAGAGGGTGCGGGGTTCTTCACAGCCGACAGCTGCGAGCACTGCAGCCGTTGGGATGCAGTGCTCGCGCGCTGATTTGTTGAGCGGGCGTTTTCACATGGGCTGTGCTGTCTGGGGGCATGGGGGCTGGCTCGGCCCGGTCTACCCCGAACGCACATCGCAGCGGGCTCAGCTGGGCGAGTACTGTCGCCGCTTCACGGCCGTTGAGGGCAACGCGCTGTTCTACGGCATGCCCAGCCCGGCCACGGTGGAACGCTGGGCCACGACCATGCCCGAGGGCTTCCTGCTGTTGCCCAAGCTACCCCGCACACTCAGCCACGACGCGCCGCTGGCCGAGGGCTTGCAGCAGCGCGATCGTTGGCTGGAGCGACTCGCCGTGCTGGGCAACCGGCTTGGCCCGGCCTTCTTGCAGCTACCGCCAAGCTACGGGCCCGAGCGCCGCGATGACCTCTTGGCTTTCCTTGCTGACTGGCCGAGCACGGCACCCCGTCTATGCGTCGAGCTGCGGCATCTGGGCTGGTTCGATGGCGCCGTGGCTCAGCCGCTCTTCTCGGAGCTGGCGCAACTCAACGTCGGCCGAGTGATCCTCGATACGCGGCCGCTCTTTGCTTTCGGCGACAACCCGCAGAGCGGCAATCCGCGGAAGAAACCCCGCCTGCCCGTACCGACGCTGCCTCCCGCGCAGCACGTTATGCTGCGCTTCGTGGGGCACCCCGACCGCCAGCGCAATGAACCCTGGTTGCTCCGCTGGGCCGAACTCATCGAAGGTTGGCTGACCGAGGGCCGAGACGTCTTCGTCTTCTGTCACTGCCCGGTGGAGGACCACTCGCCCTTCCTGGTGCGACGGTTGCAGCAACTGCTCGAGCAGCGCGGTGCACCAGTGCCGGCGTTGCCTTGGGACAGCCTCGACGAACCCCGGCAAGCTGATCTGTTCTGACTCCTATGGGCAGACTCCTGAGTCTCTTTGGCCGTTGCTGGCTTAGGAAAACTAGGCGCTGACTGGGATGGGTTGCTGACGGAGGTAGTTCAGGGCTGAACCGGCTTGCCACCAGCGGATCTGCAGGTCGCTGAGGGTGTGTTCGGCGCTGAACTGATCGGTGCTGCCGTCGCTGTGGGTGACGTCCACGGTGATCGTGCTCCCGGGGGCGAGCTGGTCCACTCCGCTGAGGGCGAAACGATCGCCGTCGCGAATCAGATCCCAGCTGGCGGGATCCGTGAAGGTCACCGCCAGTACGCCCTGCTTCTTGAGGTTGGTTTCGGCGATGCGCGCGAAGCTCCGGGCGATGACAATCTTGGCACCCAAGAAGCGCGGGGACATGGCCGCGTGCTCACGGCTGCTGCCTTCGCCGTAGTTCACGTCACCGACAACGACCCAACCCAAGCCAGCCTTCTTGTAGCGGCCGGCAATCTCAGGCAGAGACACGGCCGTGTCGCCACTGAGCGGGTCGATGCCCTTGCCCACTTCGCCGGTGAAGGCGTTGGTGGCGCCGATGTACATGTTGTCCGAGATGTTCTCGAGGTGGCCACGGAAGCGCAGCC
>JBLIMM010000412.1:0-3641 GCA_047638635.1 Pseudohongiellaceae bacterium
GGCTTAGCTGGCTTAGCTGGCTTAGCTGGCTTAGGGCGCGCTGGGCGTCCGCCCGAAGAGCCCGATGATTTTGCCCGGGGGGTGTTTGGAGAACGTGTCCTCGTCGTTCAGGCGCACTGTGATCGATGCGAGCGGCGGCAGGTGCAGATTGAACGGTGGGCTGGTCAGCGTGACCGTGCCGTCTCGCCCGTCGTTGAGTTGCCAGATCCACTGACCATGAAACTGTCCGGCGAAAGGGGCCTCGCGAGTGTTCGTGATGCGCACCACAATGCCCTTGTCTGCTGATGTCCCCAATGCTCTGAGCGCTTCGAAGTCCAGGCCGTCGTAAGTCGTCATGGACAGCTGAGCGAACAGGAACTCTTGGAGGCCAATCTGGAAGTTGAGCAACAGCAACCAATGCTCATTGTCCCAGTCTTGGTGGAGGTATTTGCGGTAGAGCTCATCTGCACTGAGCCCCGTCTCCCGCATGATGCCCAGGAAGTGCTCCACAGCGTTTGAGTAGGCGATGGCGCCGCGGAGATGAAACCCTTGGAGCCGCTCGGCGCGGAAGCTCATCGAGAGCACTTCGGCGTGGGCTTCGCCGAGTTGCCCGGGCAAGACCAGGGGCGGGAAGCCCCGGGGGTGGTCGAAGACTTCCTCTTGGTACTGATGCATGACCTCGTGCACCAGCACCGCTTGGAGCTGTCGGCGAGTGATCTTGTTCTTGGGCAGGATGAAGATCGTGGGTCCCTCGGGCGAGTAGCCGTTGAGCGAATCGATGCTGACGTCCGCAAGCTCCTCGATGGACGGCCCCTCGTGGCGCCACTCCACAGTGGCCTCGCTGCCCTGGTCCTGGAGTTGCTGACGCATGGACTGAGCGGTTTCCACGGCCAAGGCCAAAGCTCGCTCACGGGCGCTGGCCACGAAGTCCTGCATGAGCGGTCGAAACTCAGCCACCGACATGGGCTGAAACACGAGTGGGGTCTGTGGCTGCCAGCCAAGCCACTGGGCGATGTCGTGGTGCAACCCGTCGCCTAACTCTTGATGCTGCTGTTGGCTCATGGCATTCACGGCCGCACTGTCCGCAACGAAGGAGTCGCGAGCGAGTTGAGCTGCGGGCTCTCCGGCGAACCCTCGGGACAAGTCGTTGAAGATCATCCGAGGGTCGGTGCCCAGATGGTCGGTCACGGGATGGGAGGGGTACGCCCACCCTTGCTCCAAGGCCACGCTGCGAAAGTCTACAAGGTTCTCGCCGTCGTCCGGGTGCCAACGGGCAAGGGTGACGAAGCGGCGCCCCTCGCGGGACAGGTAGCACGGCCCTGCGGCTGCGCCTCGCGTGCCGTAGGCTGCCAGCGAACCCTCGTAGATCTTGGCTTGTGGATCGTTGAACCAGTTGGACACGGCGGTCAACAGGGGGCCTCGAAAGGCTTCGTTGATCGTCTGGTCGAGCCGCGGGTCCAGAGCGCTCAACCCTAGAATGGTCAGCTGCTCCACGCCCCTGTCAGTGCGCATCAGCAGCTCGTTCACCGAGAGCACGTCGATGACGGTGACCGGGCGCCAGCGGTCTTCGAGTGGGCCCCCTGTAAAGGCGCCATCGATCACCCGTGAGAGCAGCTCGATCGGTTCGCCGCGCTCAGACTCTGTCCCCTCGTTGAGTTGTAGCGTGACCACCGGCCAACCGACCTGCCAGTTGCGTGGTGGGCTGCAGCCACAAACGGCGCTGAGCACCAAGAGCATTGCCGAGAGGGAGGGTCCTGTCATGCCCCGTTTGCGCGGGCGTGCTGCGTGGATTTGCATCGCTGAAGTGTAGCGGACTGGCGATCGGCATAATGTCCACAGATCGCTGCAGGCCAGGGCACGTGCTCTAGCCTGCCACCCTTCTTTTCGAGAGCATTGATGAACATAGCAGTCATCGGATTGGGCACCATGGGCGCACCTATGGCGGGCCACTTGGTGCGGGCAGGCTACGACGTGACGGTGCACAACCGCACCCGCTCCCGAGAGCAACCCTTGGCTGACTTGGGCGCGTCACGGGGTGCCACACCTGCTGAGGCCGCCGCTCATGCGGACGTGGTGCTCTGCTGCGTGTCCGACACTCCCGACGTCGAGGCTGTGTTGCTCGACCCCACGACGGGGGTGATCGCTTCAGTGACCCCAGGCGCTTTGGTGATCGACTGCTCGACGATCTCTCCCGAGGGCGCCCGGCGTTGCGCAGCAGTCTTCGCAGAGCGGCAAGTGGGCTTCGTGGACGCACCGGTGAGCGGTGGTTCAGAAGGAGCCGAAAAGGGCACTCTGGCGATCATGTGCGGGGGCTCGACAGCTGACTTCGAGCGGGCCTTGCCGGTGCTGAACATCGTCGGAGGCGCGGTGACCTTGGTGGGCGCCGTGGGTTGCGGTCAGATCACCAAGGCTGTGAACCAAGTGATTCTCGCCGGTGTCTACCAAGGGGTAGCCGAGGGGTTGGTGCTAGCCCATCAAGCGGGCGCTGACGTAGAGAAGGTTGTGGCCGCCATCGAGAACGGCGCCGCCCGGTCGTGGGTGCTGGAGAACCGCGCCGCGAACATGCGCGCAGACGACTATCCCCTGGGTTTTCGGGTGCGGCTGCACAGGAAAGACCTGGGCATCGCGCTCGACACTGCCCGCCAATGCGGCGTGCCCCTGCCCGTGACCAGTTACGTGGCCACCCAAGAAGACGGCCTCATCGCCGCTGGCCACGGAGACGAAGACATGTCAGCCATCGCGCGCACAGTGCGCCGCAATGCCGCTGTGCCCGACGGACCCATGAAGGACGGTTAGCCAAAGACCATCGCGCCTCTCACCCAAGACGGCGACGGGTTACCGGGTGTTGAGAGAGATCGAGTGACCTGACCTGTCTGACCAGGGCTACCATGCCGTCGGTCGTTCATCGCTTCGAAACCCGGGACTCCCTATGAGCCGCCTTGATCTCCTCCTGCTCGCCGAGGAATCTCTGTCGTTCGCTGACGACGCGTACCTCAGTCAGCGGCTCAAGACGGTCAAGGTCTGGCCGATGTTCGACGCCGACGAGCGTGCCGCTACAGAAGTTGATCTTGGCCTAAACGACAAAGACATCTGGGTGCGGATGCGCTCTGGGGGGGCACTTGCTCCGCCCGCCTCACCGGCCGTCGCTGGCGCTGTGCGATCTCGCGACTGTCGCTCGTGACGCAGGGTACGCAGTGGCTATCGTCGACAATGTCGCACGGTACTCGCACCGCCGCAGGATCATCGAGGGCCTCGTCGCCGACCAGCAGCCACGGCTGGTTGGCCTGACCACGACGTTCCTGCTGTCGGAGCGCGAGGTGCAGGACACGGTGGCGTTGATCCGATCGCTGGCGCCGGAAGCGAAGATCGTGCTGGGCGGTCCCACCGTGCGCCGCCGGGTCGCGTTGCACGGACTCGCGGACTCGCGGACTCGCGGACTCGCGGACTACGCGATCTTCGGCTCCGGCGAGCAGGCCATTGTTCAGCTGCTCGGTGCCCTGGACGGAAACGAGGACGCCGAGCAGATTACCGGCTTGGCGATCCGCAATGCCGACGGCAGCGTGACCTACGGCAAAGCATCCCGGGAGCTCGCGCGAGTCGATCGCAGCGGCGAGGCCTTCCGCACCCGTGACGACGAGCTGATCCCGATTCCGGACTGGTCG
>JBLIMM010000413.1:0-3569 GCA_047638635.1 Pseudohongiellaceae bacterium
TTTTCGCCTCTGAGGCCGTGGCACTCAGACAATTCGGCTGCGCCTCATGAACTCGTTCCAGACCTCAGAGGCGAAAAGCAGGACCACCCTCATCGGTGGAGGCTTCAGCGACGCCCTCGCGACGGGCTTGGTGAGAAGTGCTCGCTCGCAGTCCGCGCCGCAGGGCATCAGAGCCCCGGAAGTGAAGCCCCGTCCAAGGTCCGCTGAGAGCGGGCGATGGGACAGTCCTTCGTACCGCACGAACCCGCCCCCGGGCATGAAGGGAGAAGAACCCGAGTGCACGGGGAGGCTAGCTAGAAAGAACCTCAGCAAGCCCGCAGTCGCCAGAGATTCCACCCGGCGACATCGCAGGGATGGCGATCTGTGACCCCGCCTCCGCTGGCTCTTAGCCTTCGTCGATGCACGGCGCTGCGCGGGTGCTGTCCGGGCGTTCGACGGCGCCGCCTGTGCCTACGTAGCCCAGTTGCCGCAGCTGCTCCAAAGCCTTGCTGTCCAGGGCGTCAGCAGCGAAGCCCCCTTGGTGGTTCGGGTCGGCGAGAAAACGTTGCAGAGCATTGAAGTGAGGCTGAAAGGCCTCCGGGAGCGCTCTTCCGGTACCGCGGTCTTCCGCTGAGACGGTGATGTCGGCGAGGAGATTCACTTGCTCGTAGGGGTCCGCCAGCAGGTCGTAGCCTTCGACGCAGTCGATTTCGAAGCCCACGGTCTTGGGGACCTTGTTGCCGTAGTAGGGGGGCTTCTTTGGCCAGATGTGCTGGTCGTTCCAGATCAGCTTGTGCTTACCGTCGCTGACCGCGTAGATGAGGTCCTGCCACTCGATGATGGCGAAGGGTGCCGGGGGCTCGGTGGTCTCACCCTGGGCCAAGGGCTTGAGCGAGCCGCCCTCCATGTCTGCCGCAGCTTCGGGGAGCTGCAGCAAGTCGAGCAGGGTGGGTGCCACGTCGATGTGGCGCGTCACCGCTGGCACGCGCTTGCCTGTGGGCAGGTCTGGTCCAGAAATGATCAGCGGGACAGACACCGTGCCGTCGTAGATCGATGCGCCATGGAAGAAGTAGCGATTGTGGTCGTACAGCTCTTCGCCGTGGTCCGACGTGAAGACGATGTACGTGTTGTCCCGCTCACCCAGCTCATCGAGCCGTGCCAGGATCGTGGCGATGCGGTCGTCCGTGGCGCGCACGGTGCTGTCGTAGAGCCCATTGATGCGGCTGAGCTCGTCTGCGGAAATCTCTCGATTGCCTAGGGTGATCTCGTTCAGGTGCTTGTCCAGGAGTTGCCCAGACTGATCGCCGGGTGCGCGGAGAATCTGGGGCACCGTGGGGCCGTGGGGGCCGTAGGCCTGGGTGTGAGTCGGCGGTGGGTTGTAGGGTTTGTGAACATCGTAGAAGTGCACCCACATGGCGAAGGGCTGATCCGTGTCGACTTGCCCCAGATAGTCGAGGGCTGCGAACTGCACTCGCTCGTCCCAGGTCCGTTGGAAGCGGCTCTCATTTTGGCCGCCTTCCTTGCGGAGGTTGCCTTGGAAGCCATCGGACTTCACGTCGGCGCCGCGGGCGATCCAGGATTCGGTGGGGTCCTGGGGGTTATCCACCTGAAGGTTGGAGATGAACACGCCGGTCTGGTAACCCGCATCTTGAAGATGCTCGAAGAGCGTGCGGTGCTGGGACGGCAGGGGAAAGCGGTTCTCCCGCAGGCCCGTGGTGATCGGGTATTTGCCGGTGATCAGCGACGCCAGGGACGGGTGCGTTTGTCCCCGGGGTGCGTAGTGGGTCTCGAACAGAACGCCTCGGGCTGCGAGTTCGTCCGCTTGCGGAGTCGGGCTGTTTTGCCAGCGGTTGTTGCCGTAGGCGCCCAAGTGGTCAGCCCGCAGGGTGTCGACGGAGATGATCACCAAGTTGGCGTCGCTGGGGGGCGTGGGCCCGCCGCAGGAGAGGGTCGCCATGGCGAGCAGGAGCCCCCGAGAGAGTGGCAGCGCTGTGAGAGCAGCAATGGCAGAGCGAGGCATGGCGAACTTCCGGGGGGCGCGAGTGTGCGGTCAGCTGGGCAAACCTACGGGAGCGAGCGGCCGCTGGTTTGAAGAGAGCTGCGCTTGTCTGCTGAGCGTCGGGGCCGGCAGCCTCACGGATCCTTGCCCTGGAGCTTGATCGGAAAGGAGCTCAGAGACGGGATGATCGAGGTCATCCGCTCAGCGTGGGACGGGTCGTCGAGCAGGCCGAGGAGCACGTCGACTCGATCAGACTCGTTGATCGCCTGCATTACGGCCACGCGTGTCGGCGGGCTCAGCTCTAAAGCGCCAGCGACTCGGTCGGTGAGCTTGCCCACATCGAGGGAGCAGGTCACGTCGTAGACCACGGGTATGTCGCCGGTGGCACGCTCTGCGAGCCCTTGCAGCAAATGGCGACCCAGACGGTAGATCTCTGCAGGGTGGTTGTCCGTGTCCGTGTGGAGCTCCACGGAGGCCCGTCGGAAGGGCGAGCTGTCTAGTTCTTCGGCGATGGTCGCCCGGGTGAGGCCGTGGAGCACGATGTCGGACGTGCCGTCGTCGTTGAGCCGGTCGCGCACCACTCGGCCCATGCCGACCACCTTCGCGATGGCCGGGTTGCCGTGATAATCGATCTCCCAACCAGGCAGGAGCGTGGCCACGGCAATGAGCCGATCGCCCTCGCGCACGGCCTTCATCATGGTGCGGTAGCGGGGCTCGAAGATGCGCAGAGGCAGCAACTCCCCCGGGAGCAAGCTGCCATCGGGCAGGGGGAAGAGCGGTGCTTCGCCGAGGGGTCGTGTCATGGACTCAGACTAACAGTCTGCGAGGGGAAGTCTTGCACGGTGAGAGGCAGCCCTGGGTTTGGCGCAGGCTACCGCAGCTCAGACGCCGGTTTGCGGGCAATGGGGAGCCAGGAAACACTCTTCGCAGCGAGGCTTCCGCGCCGGGCAAAGCGAACGGCCGAGGCGAATGAGTCGATGGCTGAAGACGATCCAGTCGTCTGGGGGGACAACCTTCATGAGGTCGCGCTCGATCTTCACCGGGCTGTCCTCGCGAGTGAATCCCAAACGGTTCGAGATGCGCAGCACGTGTGTGTCGACCACCACGCCGTCCGCCAGGCCGTAGCACTCGCCGCGGACCACATTGGCCGTCTTGCGCGCGACGCCCGGCAGGCTGAGCAAGTCGTCCATGCCCGGAGGCACTTCGCTGCCGAATCGCTCGACAAGGTTGCGCGCCATGCCGATGAGGTTCTTGGCCTTGTTGCGGAAGAACCCCGTGGTGTGCACGAACTCCTCCACGTCTTCTTGCTCGGCCGCCGCCAGGTCTTCGGGACGCGGGTAACGGGCGAATAACGCGGGGGTGACGATGTTGACCCGCACATCGGTGCACTGAGCCGACAAGATCGTGGCGGCAAGCAACTCGTACGGGTTCGCGTGATCCAGGGCGCAGGTCGGATGGGGATCGTGGTTGGCGAGAAGGGCAAGAACCGTGTCTCGCCGCACGGGATCCACAGCCAGTCGCCGACGCCGATTGGTCTTTTTACGAGTCGCTTTCTTTGTCGCGGCTTTCTTACGAGTCGCCTTCTTACGAG
>JBLIMM010000414.1:0-3564 GCA_047638635.1 Pseudohongiellaceae bacterium
CTGTAGTGGACGCGACTGTAGCCGACGCCTTGCTCTGCGGTGAACGCCCGCTGGCTCAGGCCGAAAGCCTGCCAGCGCTTCATCAAGTTCTGCATCTCTGCTGCGATCGACATGGACGGCCTCCGCGTAGGAGCGCGTCATGATCGTCACGAGAGGCGGCGGCTCAAGACGGGATGGCCGGACGCTTACTGATGTTCGCTGTGCCGCTCACTCTCTTTTCTACGGCCACGCAAGTTGGCCCCGAAGGGGTTCCTCTTGCGGGAGTGCTGGGCGTCTGCGTCGCGTTTGTTGCAACGCTGCCAGGGCGAGGCGCGCCCTGGGGAAGAGCTGCCTCGAGTTCTGCGAGCTTCCCGGTCGCTTAGCTCTCGCTCTGGGACCCGAGTCGTTCGCGCTCTGCTTCGATCACTTCATCAGGGATCTTCGCGAACAAGATGCCCGGCTCACCGAGGGTGTGGCCGGCAGGCAATGTTTCGACGACCCAGCGGTTGGCTCCACCACGATGCTCGGGGCATGGGCTCGAATCGAGAGGGGGCAAGGCCAGCATCTCGCGAAGCCTTGCTGCCCCATCGGGAACAAACGGAGTGAGCAAGACAGACAGAGTCGCAAGCACTTGGATGTTGCAGTGCAGGGCCATCTCGCAAGCAGTCATGTCGGTCTTCCGTGACTTCCACGGAGCCCGTTCGTCGAACTGCTTGTTGCCGAAGCGAGCTAACTCGATCAGTGTCGTGGCGGCTTTGCGGAACGAACAGGCTTGCAGCAGTGAGCCCACCTCTTCGATCGCTTGGGCGCAAGCAGCCTGGGTTACGGCCAAATCTCTACCGTGTTCGTGGGTGGCGTCGAACTCGGGCACCTTGCCACCGAGCTTACTGGCGGTGAACTTCAAAACACGGCTGGCATAGTTACCGATGGTGTCGGCGAGCTCGCTGTTGACCCGAGCCTGCAAGTCGCTGAAGAGGAAGTTGCTGTCGGAAGTTTCGGGCATGGACGCGGTGAGGTACCAACGCAGAGCATCGAGGCCGAAGACGTCGAAGAGTCGCGCCGAGTCGAGCATCCAGTTGTCGCTGGTGGAGAACTTCTTACCTTCGAGATTGTAGAACTCGTTGGCGGGGACATTGTCCGGGAGCACCCACCGTTCGCCCACGCCGGGGCCCATAAAGTCGTCGCCATCCCGAGCTTCTCCTTGGGCGCCGAGCATGGCCGGGAAGACGATGCAGTGGAACGGGATGTTGTCCTTGCCGAGGAAGTGCACCAGCCGCGGCTGTTCATCGCTGGGCTGGCCCCGGGGAGCGATCCAGTAGCGGCGCCAAGCGTCTGCGTCCCCAGCGATGTCCCGAGCCCACTCGATGGTGGCGGAGATGTAGCCGATAGGAGCGTCGAACCAAACGTAGAGCACCTTGCCTTCACTCTCTACACTGTGCCCCTCGAGATCGGTGGACGGCACGGGCACGCCCCAGCGCAGATCGCGAGTGATTGGTCGGGCCTCCATGCCCTCCCCTTCGATGAGCTTGTCAAAGACCGTTGAGCGCACGTTGCTTTTGAGCTGGCCACGAAACCAAGGGAGCCACGCGGCGAAGTCGTCGCCGTAGGCCTTCGCCAAGACGCCGGGCTCTTTCGCTGACACAGGCGAAAGGTCGATCTCGAACTGCATGGTGTCCCGCAGCTCGGGGGGGGCGTTGCAGGTGACACAGTGAGGCTCGATGATGCGGATGGCTTCGAGCCAAGCGCCACACTTCTTGCACTCATCACCGCGGGCAGCTGCGGCCCCGCAGAGGTAGCACGTTCCTTCTACGTAGCGGTCGGGCAAAAAGCGATCGCAGGACAGGCAGAAGTGCTGTTGCAGCGAACGGGGCGCCACGTTGCCTTCGCGCAGCAGGCGCAGAAAGAACTCTTGGCTCAGTGCGTAGTGGGGCTCTTCGTTACTGGTGCGGCTGAAGTGATCGAAGGAGATATGGAACAGATTGAAGAGCTCGCGAATCTCGTCGTGCCACCGGCCGACGTATTCGCGGTAGGGCGTGCCCTCGGCTTCGGCCTTCACGGTGATCGACACCCCGTGCTCGTCCGTGCCGCACATGTAGAGCACGTCGCTGCCCAGCAGGCGTTGGTAGCGCACGTGAATGTCCGCTGGCAGATAGGCCCCGGCGACATGCCCAAAATGGATCGGCCCATTGGCGTAAGGCAGGGCCGAGGTGACCAGCAGTGGGCGAGAATCAGGGGATGGTGTCATCGATCTAGGCTCCGTGCTGGGCGGTGATGTGGTTCATCACAGGCACCAGCGAACCGCTCAGGCTAGCTCATGGCCTGAGCGGTTCGCCAGTGTGGGCGTCCTACCGGCGCGCTTATCGAACTGTGGTGAAGCTCCAGGTTCTTTCGAAGCCGGTGGCCCCCACGGCGCGCACGGTGTAAGTCGTGCCCGAAGCCAGGGTCGCCTTCGGGATCAAGCAATAGCCTTCCGGAGGCGCGAGCTCGATGTTCAAAGGTGCCGAGGGCGAGATGAAGTGGCAGGGCACGGAGGGGCCGCTAGTGGACGTGCCTTTACGAAGCGTCATGGTGAGCGGTGTGGAGCTGCCGTAGTGCTGCAGGGTAATGGGGTAGCCCCAGGCAGATTGGCTCTCTCCTGGAACAGGGTTCGGGAGTTCAGGGGCGAAGGACTTGGGTACGCGCTTCATTCCGTCGTAGGGCCAAACCACAGAGCCGGTGTATTCGGAGTCGGCGCTGAGGGTGCTGCAATCGAGCACCGCGATGGACTCGTTGAGGGCAAAACCCATGCGCATGAGCCCGGGGTTGAGCAACGGCAGGCGGTGGTAAAACGTACCCATCCAGCCGTCGATGGCTTGTTGGGCAGATTGGCAACCCGGGTCAATGACCGAGTGGCTTCCGGCTCGACAGCCAGCTGTCGTGAAACCGTCCTCGCCTGGGTACTCTTCGTGAGCATCGGGCCAGGCGGACATTTGTTGGGGATGCAAGTTGAGGTAGCGGCTGTGGGCCTGAGCCCCTTCGCAAAGGCCTGCGTCGAGCTTGAGTGGCCGTGTGTCAGGAAACTGCTGTTTGGAAAAGGCGGCGTTGCGGATCTCCTTGGTGGCCTGCAAAGCGTTATTCGCTGCGTCTGAGAAGAGCTGGGCGTCGCCAGGGGTAGCGAGCAGCTCCTGCAAGGAGGGAGGCTGGGGCAGGATCCACTCGCGCCACGCGACCTCGAAGTCTTTGAGGCTTTGCTGCAGGGCGGATTCGAAGAGCTGACGTTGGGCGCTGGGCTTATCGCCAGGAAGACCAAGTTGTCGCAGCAGAGTCGGCAGCATCAGCTGCTCTTGGAGGTACTCGACAACGAAGGTTGCCTTTAAGCGCACCAGGCCCCGAACCTCGCCCATCTGTTCTTGCATGGCGAGCTCCCACGGGGCGTCCCGCCCCTCTTGCACCATGGAGACCAACCAAGTGCGCGCACCTGTGACGCCCGCACGACCGAGCGCTTTGAGTTCGGCTAGCCGATACTCTTCGTCAGAGTAGCGGCGTTCGTCAGGGGGGCTCGCGCGGTTGTTGATCAGCACATCACCGGATCCCACACCGAAGTAG
>JBLIMM010000415.1:0-3552 GCA_047638635.1 Pseudohongiellaceae bacterium
CACAAAGAACAACCCGGTGCTGTTGGGCGAGGCTGGCGTGGGTAAGACCGCTATCGTCGAGGGGCTCGCTCAGGACATCATCGCGAACGAAGTACCTGAGATTCTGAAGAACCAACGCTTGGTGGTGCTCGACCTGGCCATGATGGTCGCTGGCACAAAGTACCGCGGCCAGTTCGAAGAGCGCATCAAGTCAGTGATGAACGAGGTCCGCCGGGCCAAGAACATCATTCTGTTCATTGATGAGTTGCACACGTTGGTGGGTGCGGGCGGCGCCGAAGGTGCCATCGACGCCAGTAACGTGCTCAAGCCGGCGTTGTCTCGCGGTGAGATTCAGTGCATCGGCGCGACCACGCTCAACGAGTACCGCAAGTACATCGAAAAAGATCCGGCTCTCGAGCGTCGCTTCCAGTCGGTCATGGTTGAACCCCCGAGCCCCGATCAGACCATCGAGATTCTCAAGGGTCTGCGCGAGCGCTACGAGGTGCACCACAACGTGCAGATCACCGATGGCGCCCTTGAACTCGCGGTCGAGTTGTCGACCCGCTACATCACCAACCGCTTCCACCCTGACAAGGCCATCGATGTGATGGACGAAGCCGGGGCGCGCGTGCGACTGAAGGCCATGACCGCTCCGCCGGATCTGAAAGAGCTCGAAGTTGAGATCTTGAAGCTCGACAAAGAAAAGGAAGAGTGCGTCGCCAACCAAGACTTCGAGCGGGCTGCTTACCTGCGTGATTACGCAGACAAGCTACGCAAGAAGCGCGATCAGATCGAAGAGGAATGGAAGTCCAATGCCGCTGAGATCGATGGCACCGTGGACGAAGATGTCATCGCTGAAACAGTGAGCAAGATGACCGGCGTGCCGCTCACACGGCTCGACAAGAGCGAGGCCCAGCGCTTGCTCAAGATGGAAGACACGCTCCACGAAACTGTGATCAGCCAGCACGACGCCATTCACGCCATTAGCAAAGCTGTCCGTCGTTCACGGAGTGGTCTCAAAGACCCCCGCCGTCCCATGGGCAGTTTCTTGTTCTTGGGCCCGACGGGTGTGGGCAAGACTCACTTGGCCAAGCAGCTTGCCGCCTTCTTGTTCGGCAGCGAAGAAGCCTTGGTGCAGATCGACATGTCCGAATACATGGAGAAGCACAACGCCAGCCGTTTGGTGGGAGCGCCTCCTGGATACGTGGGTTACGAAGAGGGCGGTCAGCTCACCGAGAAGATTCGCCGTCGTCCCTACGCCGTGGTGCTCCTCGACGAAATCGAGAAGGGTCACAGCGACATCTACAACATGCTGCTGCAGATCATGGAAGAGGGTCGCTTAACCGACTCCTTCGGGCGGCAAGTCGATTTCCGCAACGTGTTGCTGATCATGACCAGCAACATTGGCGCGGAGATCATCAAGAATCAGACCGGCTTGGGCTTTGCCTCTCGTGACACGTCGAAGCGCTTCGATCGTATGCGGGACAACCTGATGCACGAGGTTGAGCGGTTCTTCCGCCCAGAGTTCATCAACCGTCTCGATGACGTCATCGTCTTCAAGCCGCTGCTGCGGGAAGACCTGGTCAACATCCTCGACATCGAGTTGCGCGGCATTCATGCGCGGCTTGCTGAGCGCGACTTGAAGCTCAAGCTCGATGCGGAGGCTCGGAATTTCTTGATCGAGAATGGCAGCAACCTAGAGATGGGTGCCCGGCCTTTGCGTCGGGCTGTCGAACGGTTCATCGAGGACGCTCTGTCGGAGGTGATTCTCAGGGGCGAGCTCGAAGGTGCCGAGCAGATTATGGCCGAGCTTGATACGGAGAACGCACTCAAGGATGGCAAGCCTAGTCGCCTGAAGTTTACGGCGAGCACAAAGGCTGCCGAGCCGAGTGAGCCCTCCGAGCCCGCAGAGGCTCCAGCTATCTAGGGGGTTCTATGGGAGCGATGACTCGACTGCTGCTGCACGTGCTCGGGATTTGTTCGGTCGTGCTGTTCGGAGGCGTGGTGGTAGCTCAAGCTGCCGCGCCGGCGGACGAGTCCGCTCCCGTTGAATCCGTCGATCCGGACTACTGGATCTACGTCCCTGATCGGCCGGCTCATCATTGGCTCGATAAGAAGGCCATTGATCCCATTGATCTTGCTGTGCGACCCGAGGCCTACAGTCGCGCGTTAGAAAGTCACGGCATCTTGTTCGATGCTGAGGCCGGTAGCTTTTCTGTGCGCGGGTCGACGATCCACGACGAACGAACTCTCGGTTATCCCATCGAGTACTTGGTCGTCACCGAGCAAGGGCGCACGCACGAGGCTGTGGTTTTGGTAAGGGCTCAGCCGTCTGTGGTGTCAGCGTGCGTTGAGGCACTGGGTTTAATGCCCGGTTCGCCCACGCGCTTTTCGCTGAAAGATCCTGCGCCGTCCGAGGAGGAACTCGACAGCGGTTTGGTCTCACCGTGGAATATGACCACTGCCGGTGGGCCCTTGGTCTCCATCACCGTGAGTTGGTTGGATGACCGGGGACGCCCTCACGACGAGAGTCTCGAATCGCTGTTGATGGCGTGGGGTCCCGGCCGGGCTCCCGTGAGCGAGTCGGGGGAAGCGCGGTCTTCCGCGGACGAGGCCGAAGAGTCTGCTGCTCGTGGCGTCTCCCCAGAGCCAACAGGAGCGCAGCTGCGAGATCGCGGTTGGATCTTCACAGGCTCCCGGCGCATTCCATTTCGCCAGGGCCGCAAGACCTTGGATTGGAATCGTGCTGACGTCGAAGGGGATGTGGTCGCGATCTATATCGATGGCCGAGAAGTCTGTCCCTTCGAACGGAACTCACTCGATGGGTTGCAAGACTCGCTTTACACACTGAATACCGCCGTGATTCCTCCGGCGAGAACTCCTGTGAGTCTGACGTTTCGCTCGTTAGGGCGTTCTGTCCTTGCGGGAGCACATGACTTGGACGAAGAACCAGAAGCGCTCACGGGTGACGATCAAAGATGACGGTGAAGTCTCTGCTCGTGGGGTTAGTCCTCAGCGTGGTGGTGGCTTTCTCGGTGGACGAGCCCGGGGCGCGTCCGAGCGAATCGCACTTTGAAGCGCCTGGCCTGGTCAGCGTGGTGCCGAGGGGTGTCCAAGGCGTTGCGCGAGATCTCACTCGCAGTGGCGGGCGCATGCGCGCGGTGCGCTCTCTTGATGTGGTCTTTGCGTGGTTACCGAACGCGAGCGCGCTGGTGGCCAACGATCCCAAGGGTGACGTGGAACTCCTGCTTGGCCAACGAGATGGCCCTGGATTCACCTTGGCCATTGGCAAGGAGACACTCAGCCTTGAACGTCGAGTGACTGGACGTGATCTCATTCAGGCAACGTTGCCGCGACCGGACGGTGACAGCTTGGGCTTGATCCGTGATGGCGAGGGATTGGCGCTGACTGCCGATGGAGAGGTTGTGCGCCGCTTGGGCGCCGACCCCTTGGCGGAGGCTGGGCTGGTTTCCATTGGCTTGGGTAAGGGTGCTTCGTTGCGCGGTTTTTCCGTGACCCCAGAACAGGGTGAGCCCCGCGAGATCGGTCTGAGCGGTGACGAAAGCGATTTGA
>JBLIMM010000416.1:0-3543 GCA_047638635.1 Pseudohongiellaceae bacterium
GTGGATGGCCGGTGCGCCCATTCATTGGCCCAGCGTCCAGCGAGAACACGTACGGAAGAAGTTGCTGCTGCCGACGTATCCCTTCCAGCGGGAACGGTTTTGGCTGCTGCCGCGACAACACACCGAGGTCATTGGCCTCGGCGGTGAACTGTTGCACCCACTACTGGGCGTTTCCGTTGATGTGGCCACGTTGAATGCCGGGCAAAGAGTCTTCGCCAACACACTCAGCGCAGAGACGCCTGCTTGGCTGTCCGATCACTCGGTGTACGAAAGTACGGTGACTCCCGCCGCTGCCTACGCCGAGTGGGCACTCGCTGCGGCCCGCGAGCTGGGCCAACCCGGGTCACACACGATCGAGCGCCTCGAAGTGCTGGCTGCGTTGGTCCCCGGCGAAGCGGGTGCAGCGGTACAGCTCGTGGCCACAGCGGACGACGATGGCATGGACTTCAAGCTCTATGCCCGCCCTATCGAAAGCAGTGACGATGGCTCTGGCAGCAGCGCTCCTTGGGTGGTGCACGCCAGCGGACGAGTGATCGCCGAGAGCGAGCCCGTCCCCGAAGCGGTCGACCCCGAAGCCATGGTCGCCCGCTGTACCGACGTGCAAAACGTCGCCGAATACTACGCCAACTACAGCGAAATCGGCCTGGACTACGGCCCGCGTTTTCAAGCCATCACCGAGCTGTCCCGCGGAGACGACGAGGCTTGGGTGCGCCTCGTCCTACCCGAAGGTTCACCTGCAGCCCGGGAGTTCGTGTTGCACCCCGTGCTGCTCGATGCCTGTTTCCAGAGCTGCCGCACCGTGGCCTTGCTCCGCGACCTCACGGACATTTACCTGCCCCTAGGGATCGACGCTCTGCGCATTCACGGCAACCACGACGCAGCCTCCGCAGTGGCTGGCTGGTGGGTGCATGTACGCCTGGGCTCCGTGAGCGACGACGGCCGCGCTCTGGTGATGAACATCTCCATCTACGACAGCACGGGACAGCCCCTCGCCACGGTCGACAGCTTGCGGCTCATCGTAGCCAGCCGCTCCGCTCTCATGGCCGCTACCGATCCGCTGAAAACCCTCGCCCACCAAGTGTCCTGGGAGGCCCGAGAACGCCAGACCATCGCCGATGGATTCTCCACGGGTCAGTGGTTGGTTCTCGCGGACGCAGCTGGCTTCGGCAACGATCTCGCAGCAGAGATCGAGCTTCAGGGCGGGCAAGCCTTGGTGGTGCGCCAAAGCGAGCTGAAGAACGACGACAGCGCTGCTTGGTCCGCGATCTTCCACGAGTTGAACGACCCCCATCGTCCTTGCCAGGGCGTGGTGCATTGCTGGGCCATGGACGGCGAGACTCCAGAGGCTGCCGATCCCGCCCGGCACGAAGCGCTCAGCGGATCGTTGCTGGCCTTGGTGCAGAACTTAGCCCATGCGCCCGCGCGAGTGTCCCCGCGCATGTACGTGGTCACTCGTGGCGCCGTACCAGCCTCGGGACTCCCTGAAACCCTCGACCTCCCTGCGTCAGCGCAGTGGGCTCTCGCAGGAAGCTTGGCCCTCGAACACAGCGAGTGGCTCGTCACCCGCGTCGACCTTGACCCGCTGGGTGGCAACGCTGAGGCCAGCAACCTCTGCGTGGAGATGTTCGCTAACGACTCCGAGTTGCAAGTGGCGTGGCGCGGCGGCGAACGTCGCGTAGCCCGGCTGATTCGCAGGCCAGCGGTGCTCGTGAACGACGGGCTGCAACCGCCCAGGGGTGCATCATCCTGGCGCCTGGGCCTGAGCGCTTTTGGAGTCATCGACAACCTCACCTGCTTGCCCCAAGAGCGGCGCGCACCGAGGCCAGGCGAAGTAGAAATCGCGGTGAGCCACGGCGCGCTGAACTTCAAAGATGTCATGTTCTCCCTGGGTTTGCTGCAAGACTACACGGGCATCACCGACGCGAAGCAGCAACCCCTGGGCCTCGAGTGTGCCGGTACAGTGGTCGCCGTGGGCGAAGGGGTCAGCGAGGCCTCCGTGGGCCAGCGAGTCATGGCCTCTGCGGCAGGGTGTTTGGCCAGTCACATCACCGTCCCCCAGACCGGGGTAGCGGTTGTCCCTGAAGGTGTCGACGCTCCCACCGCAGCTGCAGTGCAAACTGTGTTTCTCACCTCGCTCTACGGGCTGCAACGGTGCGCCCAACTGAAGGCCGGGCAACGGGTGTTGATCCACGCGGCAGCGGGTGGCGTAGGACAAGCGGCCATCTCCGTGGCGCGTCGAGCCGGGGCCGAGATCTTCGCCACCGCCAGTCCGGGCAAGTGGCCCCTCCTCCGGCGCCAAGGGGTCACCCACGTGTTCTCTTCCCGGGACACGGAATTCGCCGCCAACATTCGCATGATCACCGACGGCGCTGGTGTCGATGTGGTGCTCAACAGCCTTGCTGGCGAGGTCATCCCCGCCAGCCTCGAAGTGCTCGCTGAAGGGGGGCACTTCGTGGACATCGGCAAGCTCGACACTTGGTCCCCCGAGCGCATGAGCACTGCCCGGCCAGACGTGCGCTACCACACCTTCGACATGGCCGAAATCCTCGCTGCCGACCCAGGGTTGCTGCGGGAGTTGCTCGACGAGCTCTGCGCTGGTTTGGCCGACGGCAGCCTCACAGCGCCGCCCCTGCGAGTCTTCCCCCTGGCCGACGGCATCGCGGCGACTCGCTTGCTGGCCAGCTCACGCACGGTGGGCAAGTTGGTGCTGGCCTTCCCCGCAGCGGCCACCGCAGTCTCTGCCGCGGGCAGCTGGTTGATCACCGGGGGCAGCGGTGCTTTGGGGCGCAACGTGGCTCACTGGCTCGTCGAACAGGGTGTCGACCAGATCACTCTCTGCGCTCGCAGCGCTCCCTCAGAGACTGCCGCAGCAGACATCGCAGCCTTGCGCGAGGCGGGCGCCACGATCGACATCGTGCCCCTCGACATGTCAGACGCAGCAGCGGTCAAAGCCTTGGTCGCCACCATGGCCGCCGCCAACCCGCCCTTGCGTGGTGTGGTCCACGCTGCGGGCATCCTCGACGACGGCATGTTGGTCAACCAAACCTGGGAACGCTTCAAGCGGGTCATGGCACCGAAGGTTGCGGGGTCGTGGGCTTTGCACGAAGCCACGAAGCACTTGCCCCTCGAGCACTTCGTGATGTTCTCCTCCATGGTCTCCCTGGTGGGCGCCCAAGGCCAAGGCCCCTACGCCGCCGCCAACGGCTTTATGGACGGCCTCGCGGAACATCGTCGAGCCTTAGGTTTGGCTGCACTCTCGATCAATTGGGGCCCCTGGGCCGGCGACGGAATGGCTTCGGGGAGCGCTGCGATCAACAAGGCTCGCTTCGCCGAAGCAGGCATCGGCTCGATCGGCCCCGAGCAAGGCACCGCCGCTTTGGGACGCCTGCTCGGAGACGGCGGGGCCGCTGTGCGGCGACCAGCGCAGGTAGGCATTCTGCCCGTGACCTGGTCGCGCTTCTTGGCGCGATTCCCGAACAACATGGTGCCGCCGTTCTTCTCGACCCTGGTTCGGTCTGGCCCCGCCGTCACCCAAGAGGCCGA
>JBLIMM010000417.1:0-3525 GCA_047638635.1 Pseudohongiellaceae bacterium
ATGCGCGGACTGCAACTGAACGAAACGGGCGCCGCAGTGCGCGACGATCTCGCTGAGCCCGAAGGCCGCGCCGGTTGGTCCACGGTGGCGGTCACGCTGGCCGGAGTCTGTGCCACAGACATCGCCCTGTCGAAGGGCTACATGGGCTTCTCCGGCATCCCCGGCCACGAGTTTGTGGGACGAGCCCTGGACGGCCCCTTTGCCGGACAGCGCGTGGTCGGCGAGATCAACGCGGGCTGCGGAAGCTGCGATCGCTGCGTGAACGGCGACCCGCGACATTGCAGCACTCGCACAGTGCTAGGCATCCTGGCTCACTCGGGAGCCTTCGCTGAACGGCTGTCGTTGCCGAACCACAACCTGCTGCTGGTCCCGGACAGTGTCTCTGACGACGCGGCCAGCTTTGCCGAGCCGTTGGCCGCAGCGCTGGCGATCAGCGAGGCCGTCGACATCGCCCCTGGCACCCGAGCGCTCGTCGCCGGTGACGGACGCTTGGGACTGCTCTGCGCTCACGCCCTGCACTGGGCCGGCGCAGCGGTCACCGTGGCAGGGCGACACAACGAACGGGCGGCGCTGCTCCCGGAGGGCGTGCCCTTGGTCACCGGGCTGCTCGAAGGGTCGGCAGATCAGAACAACGACGCCGGTGCCGATGCCAATGCTAACGCCAGCAATGAGCCCTTCGCTCTCGCCGTCGAAGCCACGGGCAACCCCGACGTCCTCGACCAACTGGTCCCGCGCATGGCGCCCCAGGGCACCATCGTGCTCAAGACCACCAGCGAACGCCCGCTGCAGCTGGACACAGCGCTCATCGTGGTCAACGAGCTGCGCCTCGTGGGCTCCCGCTGCGGACGGTTCGCACCGGCGTTGCAACTCTTGGCCGACGGTGCGGTCCCCGTCGAAGCCATGGTGCAGGCTCGCTACCCGCTGGCCCAAGCAGACGCAGCCCTGGCCCACGCGGCACGCCCGGGCGTGCTCAAGGTGCTCGTCGACATCGCCGCAACATGAGCCCGGAGCCAAACCCGTCAGGCACGCCGACAAACCTCGGCGATCCGGCAACCCTGGCCGCCACGTTTGTCACCGACGCCGTGCTTAAACGGGATCTCTTCGGCCGCATCGAACGAGGCCACGTCACCCGCCCCGACGGCAGCACCCTGGCAGTGGTCAAACGCAACTGGCGCGCAGGCCCTTGGTGGACCAGCCCCATCGCTAGCTGGCTCGCCAGTCGCGAAGTGACCACCCTGCACGCGGTGCGCGGCCTCGACTCCGTCCCCCAGCTGGTCTTCGCCGGACGTGGACAGCTGCTGCGCACGTGGCTCGACGGCGCCGCCATGCACGAAGCGCAGCCCACCGACCCCGAGTGGTACAGCGCAGCCCGGCGTCTGCTGGTGCGCTTGCATCGCCTGGGCGTGACCCACAACGACCTAGCCAAAGAACCCAACTGGATGGTCCTAGCCGACGGCAGCCCCGGGCTAATCGACTTTCAGCTGGCTCGGGTCTCCCCGCGACGCAACGGCTTCTTTCGCATGCTCGCCCGAGAAGACCTACGCCACTTGCTCAAGCACAAACGCACCTACGCCCGAGAGCACCTGACCCACCGCGAACTGGAGTGGCTAGCTCGACCATCACTGCCAGCGCGACTGTTGCGGGATGGCATGAAGCCCATCTATACCTTCGTCACGCGGCGCATTCTCGGCTGGCGAGATCGCGAAGGGCAGGGGCCGAGGCCGTAACGGGCAAGCCTCAGCTCGACCAGGCGTCCGCAAGCACTACCGAGTGTTCAGAGATCACGCTCATGAACACTCCGCCGGTGAGCAGTGAGCGGGTCAGCAGACCATCCACTGAGTCGTCGACCACCGCGTTGTCGGGATCGCCTTGACCATGCACTCCGGCGAGAGCAGACAGCGCTGGTGAGAGCAGCTCTGCTGGCAGGGACAGCAGGTCAGCGCGAGCTACGATGTAGACCGACGTGGGCACGCCGCAGCAGTCGTAGCGCAGAGTGATCGCAGGCATATTGAGCACCTGCACTCGGCCCGCGCTGATCAGCTTCAGCGGGTGACCATCAATGTCATCTTGCCGCGCAGCTGCCGGCAGGAAGGCGCCGGGAAGGGACATATCTGCTAAGAGATCTTGAGCTGCCTGAAGCGGGCTGCCTGCGGTCGGCACCATAGAGCCCCGGTGCAGCGAGGCCAGCTGCTGCAGGTAGGACCGGCTGTGACCATCAGCTGGCACTCCAGGATCGTGAAGCCAAAGCGAGAGTGCTGCCACGACCATGGCCGCCGCAGCGAGGGCTGAAGCCATGGGCCAAGACCAACGGCGTGACCGCTGTCCCTGGGCACCCTTTGCTGATGAGCGGGAACGTGGCGCAGACTTTGGCTGAGCGTTGGCTAGCACGGGCCCAGCGCTCTCTTCTTCGTCGTGCTCACGAGACTCTGCTGCTGGCGGACGCTCGTCAGCCAGCTTCGTGGTCAGCCGTTTCCAAACGTCCGTGGGCATCTCTTCGCCCGTCTGCAGCCCGGCAGCAATGGCTGCTTCGAGCAACTGTTCCGCTTCGAAACGGGTGCGGCAGCTCTCGCAGGCCACGAGGTGCTGATTGACTGTCAGCGTCGCCGTGGCGTCCAGCTCAGAGTCGAGGTAAAGCATGAGCAGTCCGCGCACACTTCTGCAGTCTTGACGATCACTCATGATTTCACTCTGACGAAGCCTTCCTCGGCCACGAAGTCGGATAGAAACTCGCGCAAGCGGGCACGAGCCCGGAACAGATGGCTCATGACAGTACCCATAGGAATTTTGAGCGCGGCGGCGATCTCTTTGTAAGCGAAGCCTTCGACGGCCCGGAGCAGAAAGACCATGCGCTCCGTAGCCGGTAGAGACTTCACCGCGTTGCGCACTTCGTCGGAGACCTGGGCCAGCAGGCCCTCGGGATCTTGCAGCACTTTGTCGTAAGCCTGCTCCCGCTCCAGCACGGCGACCAGATCCATGTCTTCGGTGAGCACTTGGCGCTTGAGGCTCCGCCGCAGCTGATTGTTCGCGTTCAAGATCGTGTTGGTCAGAATGCGAAACACCCAGGCTCGAAAGGACGTGCCGGGCGTAAACACGGAGAACTTGCGAAAGGCGATCATGACCGCCTCTTGCAGGCAGTCCTCGGCGACGGCCTTGTCCCAACACATGCGCTGGGCGTAGCGCCACAGGGCAGCCCGCTCGGGTTCGAGCAGGGCAATGAACTCGTCATGTCGGTCGTCGTTGGTCATCACGTGGCTCTCATGTTCAACACTCTACGTTTCATTGCACGGAGTGCTGGCCCTGGGTCACCGCAGCTGATCAGCCCCGTCGAGCCCCAGCTGCTCGCCCAACTCGAGGTCCACCCGTTCAATGCCCTGGGACAACCTCCGGGACACCCGGATCATCAGGGCCAAGGCCACAAAACCAAGGCCACCGGCAAGGCCCCACCACAGGGCTTGAGGCCCAGCGCCCCCTCGGAAAGCGAACCAAACCCCTAAGGGCAGGCCTAAAACCCAGTAGCCCACGAAG
>JBLIMM010000418.1:0-3514 GCA_047638635.1 Pseudohongiellaceae bacterium
CGAGTAAGCGCATGTGGCCCGCCAAGCCCCGAGCCAAGCGGTCCGTGTCGTTGCTCAATGCATTCTCCAGGGCGTCAGCCAACGCCTGCGGTTCTCCTGGGGGCACCAGCCATCCCGACACCCCGTCGGCGATGACCTCAGGAATAGCGGAAACGTTGCTCGCCACTACAGGTAATTTCACAGCCATGGCTTCGAGGAAGACGAGCCCCAGCCCTTCCCAGAGAGAGGGCAAAACGAAGAGGTCTGAGGCCGCGAGTAAGTCGGGAACGTCGTGACGGATGCCTAAGAATCGCGCCCGGTCGCCCAAGGCCAGCTCGTCCGCCAACGCGGAGAGCTGCGCTTCACCGTCACCAAACGGATCACCGCCCACCACGAGGAGGGTCACGCATTCGGGCAGTTTCGCCAGGGCTTTGAGCAGCGTGGGGTGATCTTTTTGCGGTGCCAGCCGCCCCACACAAATGAGCAGAGGGGCGTTGTTGGCCAAGCCCAGTTCACTACGGACTTCGGCGCGGCTGCGACTGGGCAGCAGGGCTTCGGCGTCCACTCCGTAGTAGATGCGCGTGATCTTCTCGAGAGGCACGTGGCCATGTTGAGCTACAAAACCGGCCACGTGGTCAGACAGGGCGATCACTCGATCCACCCGGCGCGTGAGCCAGCCGTGCAGCCAGCCCACGGAGCGCTTCAGCAAGGCGCGCTCGTCATTGTGCTTGCTCGACACAACCACAGGAACCTTAGCCGTTCGCCCTACCCAAGCACCCAGTGCATCGGCCTTCAAGAGGTGCGAGTGCAACACGTCGGGATGTTGTTGCACCAGCAGCTTGCGCAGATCGGCGGCGGCTGCCCGCGCTCGTCCAATGCGCTGCATGTCCACGTGATGAACGGCCATGCCAGCAAGCCGAAACTCTTCTTCGAGGGAGCCCTGGCCCTTGAACCACACCACCGCCACCTCGTGCCCCTGGGCGACCTGCGCCCCTCCAAGCCACAACAAGTGTTTCTCGGCCCCACCGACATCAAGGGTCGTGATCAAGTGAACGATCTTCACGGCTGCTCCGCTTCAGTACCAAGAATGTCGTGATAGACGGCCAAGGTCCCGTCGATCATGTGTTCGACGGTGAAGGCCTCGGGCACACGGCGCGCTGCCGCCACGGACAACGCTTTGCGCAACTCGTGCTGAGACAACAGCTCAGCCAGAGCCTCAGCAAGCGCCGGGGCGTCGCCGCAGGGAACGAGCCGCCCACAGTCTGGCTCAGCGCCCCCGGGAAGCAGCACCTCTGGGCTGCCGTTGACTTGGCTAGAAACGCAGGGCAAACCTGCAGCCAACGCTTCGAGCAATGCGTAGCTCAAGCCTTCCCAACGGGACGGCAAGCAGAAGACGTCCATGGCGCCGTGGCAAGGGCTCACGTCGTCGCGCCAACCTGTGATGTGCATGCGCTCGCCCAAACCCAGCTCAGCGGCTTGGGCCCGAAGAGGTTGCTCGAGTTCTCCGTGGCCCACCAACAACACGTGCACGTCGTCGCCCAGGAGGGCCAGGGCGTCGACCAACACGTCATGCCCCTTGGCGTCGTTGAGCAAGCCGACACATCCCACCACAGGCGCGCTCGCGGGGATGCCGAACTCCGCTCGCAACTCAGCCCCACCTTGTGGGTTCTGAAAGGGCCCTGGGTCAATACCGTTGGGCACCACCCGAGCGCGACTGGGAGCAATGACCCCCAAGGCCTGGCCCTGGTCTCGCTCGCCCCTGGAGACATGAATGAGTCGGTCGGTGACACGCCCCAGCAAGCGCTCCGTGGCCAAGATCAGCCCCGGTGGCCCAGGAGTCTCGCCGCCCTGTCCCTTGCCCCCGTCGAACGAGGCCGCGTAAGTGTGCGGGGTATGAACCCGAGCTGCCCCCGACAGCAACAGCCCCACCGCCCGCCCCAAAGCCCCCGCCTTGCTCGAGTGTGTGTGGATCACATCAAAACGTCGATCTAAGACGATGGGCGCCAGGGCCAGCGCATGGGCGGCGTCGGTCAGCGGCTTGATCGGCCGCACCATGGGCAGCCTGTGCACCACCATGCCCGCAGCCTCCATGGCAGCGAGGTCTTCGGACATGCGCGGTTCCCGCAGGGTCGCAGCCACCACCTCGATCTCTACACCCCGGCGGGCCAAGCCATGGCTGAGATCGCGCAGGTGGCGACGAGTGCCGCCGATGGTGCACTCCATCATCTGTAGGACGCGCACAGGCTCTCCGAAAAGTGGGCCGACATGGCGACCCTTCTAAAGGTAAACAAACCGGGCCGACTCAACGGCGCCATGGCAGACCGGGCCACATCGCAACTGGTACCCTGCCACGCCGAGGCTAGCTCAGCCCCGCTTGCTTTCAAGGCAGCCCCTCGCGGTCTTCCCTGATTCCTCTCATCAATGGATGTCGCCGTGAAGCTGTTCGTGACCGGGGGAGCCGGGTTCCTGGGCCGCAAGATCTGCGCGGCGGCCCTGTCTGCGGGACACGAAGTGGTGGCCATGAGCCGCCATCCTGAGCGAGTCAAAGGGCTTCCCGCGGGCGTCACCCTGGTCGCCGGTGAACTCACAAACCAGGAGCAACTCAGCGCTCTGTTCAAGACCGCCCATCCGGATACCGTCATTCACGGTGCGGCGGTTGTCACCGATGACGACCCGCAGCTGCGTCCCGTGAACGTGGGCGGCACCCAGGCTTTGATCACGGCTCTGCAGGCTCAATACCAGACCCCACGCCTAGCACTCATCTCCACCTTCGCCGTAGAAGATATCCCGCCCACCGCCTACAGCGAGAGCAAGCGGGAGGCAGAAGAGCTGGTCAAGAGCTCCGGTCTGGCCCACGTCATTATGCGGCCTTCCCTGATCTACGGCCCGGGGGACAGCACCAACACCCCGGCCCTCGTCACTCGGATGCAAGACGGCTCTCATTGGATCCCGGCAGGGGGCCTCACGCGGATTCAACCGGTCTTTGTCGAAGACGCCGCCGCTGCGGTAGTCACAGCGGCCACCCTGTCTGCCGTGTCTGGCCAGGTCTTTCGCCTCGGGGGCCCAGAGCCTGTGAGTGTTCGGGCCTACCGGGAGGCTGTGCGCGATGCCACCGGCGGTCGAGCCGTGGTCCGAACCATCCCCCTGGGGCTCATGGGCCTGGCGGCTCAGCTGCTGGCCACCGTGGGAAAGACAGGCGCCCAACAGGTGGTGCGCTTTCACCGAGCCGACCATGCTGTGGACATCGAGAACAGCCGCCGAGAGCTTGGTTTTAGCCCCCGCAGCCTCGCTGCAGGGTTGGCAGCGACGTTTTCAGAGCGCCCGTCAGCCCGGTAAAGAAGCGGCTCAGGCGCCGCTCATGGGCAGACCAGCCAAGCCGTCCGCGCCCATGGTCTGCACCGACTTCAGCACCCATTGGCCGATGAGATCGGCCTCCAGGTTTATCGAGTCACCCACCTGGAGACGCCCCAAGCTCGTGGTCTCCAGGGTGTGGGGTACCAGAGCCACCACAAGCCGATCCAGGGCCAGTTCTGCC
>JBLIMM010000419.1:0-3502 GCA_047638635.1 Pseudohongiellaceae bacterium
GACGCTCGCTTGGTGAGTCGCTCTGGCGACGAGATCGGTGATCTCACGCGGAGTGTTGACGCGATGATCACCACCTTGCGGGACAACTACGAAGAGCTGCGAACCCACGACGAGTTACGTCGACGCATGGTGGCTAACGTTTCCCACGAGTTGCGCACGCCGTTGACGTCGATCATTGGGTATCTCGAGACATCGCTCGGTGCCTCTGATCTGGGTAGCCAAACCCGGCGCAACATTGAGGTGTGCCACCGAGAGGGCAAGCGCCTGGCGCGTTTGGTGCAGGACCTCTTTCAGCTGAGCAAACTCGACACTCAGCAGCTCGAATTTCAGTTCGAGACCGTGTCTCTGACAGAGCTGTGCGACCAGGTGGGCATGGCCTTCGAACAGCGCTTTGCCGACAAGGACATCTCCTTCGAGACGGTGTTTCCTGACGATGCCTTAGAGGTCACAGCCGACGGCAATCGCCTGTCTCAGGTGGTGACGAATCTGCTGGGCAATGCTTCGGTTTTTACGCCGAAGGGTGGCAAGGTGGTGCTCCGTTGCGAGCAACAGGGAAGCACCGCGTATTGCCACGTAAGCGATACCGGCATTGGCATCGGAGAGCGGGACTTACCGCACATCTTCGACAGCTTCTTCCACCTTGAAAAGTCCGGCTCGCGCAATTTGGGCGGCACGGGACTCGGCCTGGCCATTTGCAAGGCCATCATGGAAACCCACGGTGGCGACCTCTCGGTCACCAGTCGCCAAGGGGATGGCAGTACATTCAGCTTTCACCTGGCCCTCGCCCTCGGCCTAGAGGACTAGCGCGAGTCTCGCGCTAGTCTCGCGCCGAGAGATTGGCTGCTGTGGTGATCCGGTTGTGCAGCCCCTGACGTCAGCTGCTGCTAGGCGACTTGGCGCATGGACAGCAGAGTGTCTTTGACACGGCGAAACTCATCTTGAGCTTGTTCGGCGAGGGGTTGCACTGCGGCGATGGTGTCTTGCTTGCCAGCCATTTCTACTTGGCGGCAGATCTCCGAGAGTCCCAAGGCTCCGAGTTGAGCGCAGCTTGATTTGAGCGCGTGCCCTTCCGCCTCGGCCACCGCCGTATCTCCAGAGCCAATCGCGGCGACCATGGACACCAATCGTGGGGGCGTGTCGTCCAGGAAGATGTCGATCAGTTCCGTGAGGATGTCCGGGGCGTCGTCACATTGAAACGCCCGCAGTTCGTCGAGGACCGAGTCGTCGATGGGCGAGGGCGCGTTCTCCGCGCCGGGCGAGTTGACCGGGGCTGAGGCGCTGCTGTATGGGTCGGAGGAACTCATCGGGTGGGTTTCCTGCAGATTATCGGGGGACTGCCGCTCTTCATCGGCAGTGGGATCGGGGCTTCTGGAATCCTCCTCGGTTTCGGGAGCAATCCACTGGGCCAACATGTCGCGGAGTGCGTCCGCCATGACCGGCTTGCTGATGTAGTCATCCATGCCCGCGGCCAGAGCGATCTTGCGGTCGCTCACGAGTCCGTTCGCTGTCATGGCAAGGATCGGCGTGTGGCTGTGCGCCCCCTCGATCCTGCGAATCTCTCGAGTGGCCTCGAAGCCGTCCATGACCGGCATTTGGCAGTCCATGAGAATCGCGCCATAGGGCTGTTGGGCCAAGGCCTCAACGGCTTCAGCGCCGTGGTGAGCCACGTCGGCCTCGTAGCCCAACTTGCTCAGTAAGCGCAGGGCGACCTTCTGGTTCACCACGTTGTCTTCTACGACAAGCACTCGTGGGCAACTGGAGCGTTGGTGGGGAGCAGAGGGAGCGGCTGGCTCTGAGGAAGTCTCGGTGACTTCAGCGGCCGGCGTCGCGTTGACTCCTGGCGCAGCTGCGATGAGTCGCGTCAGGCAGTTCAGCAGCTGCTGTTGATGAATGGGCTTGATCAGGCGAGCTGCAATGCCCGCCTGCTCGTCTTCGCCGCGACTGTCTGAGGTGGCCGCAGAGGTGAGCATGACCAAGGGGATGTGGGCCAGTGCTGGGTCCTGCTTAAAGCGCTCCGCCGTCTGCAAGCCGTTCATGTCGGGCATTTGCATGTCGAGGAGCACGAGATCAAAACCCTCGCCCTGGGCAAAGGCTTCGGATGCGAGCTGGAGGGCTTCGGCACCGGACTCCGCCTCGCTGGGCGTCATCCCCCAGCCTTTGCACTCGCGGCTGAAAATGGTGCGGTTGGTGGCTCGGTCGTCCACCACGAGCACGCGCAATCCATTGAGCAAGGCACGGCCGCGAGTTTCGCTGATGTCGTCTTGAACGATCTGATCGAAGACGGTGGTGAACCAGAAGGTGCTACCTGCGCCCGCCTGGCCGTCCACTCCGATGGCGCCGCCCATGGCTTCGGTCAAGAGCTGACACATGGCCAAGCCGATGCCCGTTCCGCCGTACTTGCGCGTACTCGACCCGTCTTCTTGGGTGAAGGGTTCGAAGAGTCGTTGACGGGCCTCTTCCGAGATGCCGATCCCGGAGTCGCGAACCTCGAAGCGCAGGCCGATGTCCTTCTCGGAACTGAACTCTGAGGTGACGTGCAGAGAAATGTGGCCCGTGTCAGTGAACTTGATCGCGTTGTCGAGGAGGTGGGTGAGGATCTGCCCCAGGCGCTCGCTGTCCCCGCTGACCATTTCTGGCAGCTCGGGTTCGATGTCGCAGGTGAGCACGAGACCCTTTTGCTGCGCAGCGTCGGCGAAGTCGGCGCAGAGGTCTTGCACAGAGGCAGCCAGGGGAAAGTCGGTCTCTTCCAGTTCGAGCTGGCGCCGCTTGAGCACCGAAAAATCGAGCACGTCCGTCATCAGCCTGAGCATCTCGTTGCTTGCTCGCTGGACAGACTGGGTGTACTCCCGCTGCTCCCCGTCGAGGTTGCTGTCGAGGAGCAACTCGGTCATGCCGATGATGCCGTTGAGAGGCGTGCGCACTTCGTGGCTGATATTGGCCAGGAACTCGGCGCGGGCTTTGTTGGCCCCGTCGGTTTCTGTGCGGGCGTGACGGAGCTCTCGGGTGTAGCGCCGCAGTTGACCCGTGCGCTCAGCGACCCGTGTTTCCAGCTGGATGTTGAGCTGTTGCAGGTGGCTCTGGCTGTCGCTGACGTTACTGAGAGCTGCGTGCAATGAGGTCGCCAGGGTGCCGAGTTCGTTGCGCATGTGCGGGGGAGCCTCTGGGAGCGGCTGCTCTCGCTCGAAGGCGGCGACCGTGGCCAAGAGTCCCTTGACCGGTTTCAAGACGATGAAGTGCAGACCGAAGGCGATAATGGCGAGGATCGCCACGGCTGTGACGGCCAAGCCGGCAAAGGCGCCCAGGGTGTCTAGGGCCGCGTCCGCCAGGGCCAGGGCCTGGGGCTGGACGATGCGCAAAGAGCCCAGAAGCGTGGGACTTTCCAGTGACTGGTTGCCCGCGATCAACGTGGGGGTGCCCTTGTGATAGGCGGACAGGGTGCTGTGCGTGCTGCGCCGGTCTGGTGAGGAGAACTCGGCCCATGATCCCGGGTGCAATCGAGCTG
>JBLIMM010000420.1:0-3490 GCA_047638635.1 Pseudohongiellaceae bacterium
CGTACGCGAGCTCCCAGCGGACGACGCATTTCCTGACTGCGTGTTTATCGAGGACACGGCGGTGGTCATCGACCATGAGCTGGTGGTGTTGACGCACCCCGGGGCAAGAACGCGCCAGGGAGAAGTGCTAGCGGTACGTGCAGCGCTTGAGGAGCAGCTGCAGGTGCGCGTCATGGAAGCACCAGCATGTCTCGATGGCGGCGATGTACTTCGAATTCAAGATCGCCTCTTCATCGGCATGTCCTCGCGGAGCAACCAAGAAGGCGCCGACTTCCTCGCTACGGTCGCCCGGGAACGTGGCCTGACCCCGGTGATCACCTCGGTGCCCATGGGTCTGCACCTCAAGTCTGCCTGTTCCCTGGCGGATGAGAAAACCCTCCTGGTCGACCCGGCGGTCGGTCTCGACGTGAGCGTCTTTGATGGCCTCGATCTTGAGTGCGTCAAGGCTCCCGAAGCCCTGGGCGCAAACGTCTTGGCCCTGGGCGGCGGGCGTTTGTTGGCCACCGCGTCAGCACCCGAGAGCATCGAGCTCCTGAGATCCCGTGGTCTTGAGGTCACGGTGCTTGAGGCGAGCGAGTTTCATCAGGCCGATGGTGCGCTCACCTGCCCGTCCTTGCGCTTGCCACAGCCCGGCGCTTGGTGCACCTAGATCTACGACGGCCCCGAGGACACCGGGTCGGTCAGCACTGATCGGGATCATTCGACGACGAGTTCGTCACAGAAGATCCAGGCCTTGCCACCGGCACCTTTGTGCCAAGGGGGGCAGCTGCCGAGGCTCTTGGCCACGACCTTGATCTGACGCACGCTGGTTGGCGCGAACTCCACGGTGGCCTCACGGCGAAAGGGCGAGGCTTGTCGAGCGGAGGTTGTATTCTCCCAGCGGCCCAGCCGCTCAAAGTCGACGCCGTTGCTGGAGCCCCAGACTTCTAACTGTTGAGGAAGCCAGATCCACGAACCGTGGTCCTGCAGAAAGCCGGCGGACACGCTGGAGACGGTTTGAGGGGTCTGCCAGGACAGCTCTGCACTCATGTCGACCTGCTCGAAGCCAACCCAGAATCCGTCCTGGTACGTGTTGGATCCCCGCCAACCATCCGTGAGTCCCTGGCGGCCGCCGCTGTACTTTTCGGCGAATGCCCAAGTCAGGCTCGGCGGCAGGCCGAAGGCGAGATGTTGCTGGCGCACCTTGCTGGCGATGGCGGGATGGAGCCACTTGTCCGCATCCACAGGTTCACAGACGAAGTCGGCGGGAGCGCCGTGGTCAGCAAACAGAACCGAGACGACGTTCTTGCCCACCTCCATGGGGATCATCACCAGGGCCGAGGCAAAGGCTCCGGGCGTTCCCTGAGGCCTGTCCAAGCACTCTTCGCCGTTGATCAGCACACGGTGCGACGCTTCGCTCTCGATCAAGAATGGCACGGACTGGGCGTAGCGGGACCAGTAGGTCTCTTCGAGTTGGCTCTCCTCGGCGAGGAGTCGCAAACTGATCTTGTCGATCTGCCCAGCCGACAGCGGTGAGTTGCGCTCATCCGCTAAGGCCAACTTCAGCAGCGGCTCGACGGCGCGCTCCGCCAAGCCCTGCAAGAGCTCTGCTGCCGCCGGTGATGCGAGTTTCTGCAACTGTTCTACAGCGAACAGTCTGTTGCGACGACCGAGCTCGGGGAACCGCTGGGCCATGAACTCAACTGCCTGCCGAGGGCCCTCTTGCAGCTGCTGGGCCAGGGCAAAGGGAAACATCGGGCCTCGGGGATCGTCATGGTTCAGGGCCAGCTCTGCCAGGGATTGAAAGCGGCCGTCGCTGTTCGCATCGACCCAGACCGGATTGGTGAAGGCCAGCGGCAGCACGGGATCCGGAGCGTCGTGGATCATCGGCGCCATGGGCTGGCTGCCGTCGGCGATGGCGATCAGCCAGGTGTCCCGGCTGAGCTGCACCGTGAAGGTTTCATCGAAGCTGGGCGGAGAGCCGCTCACCTCGAAGGTCCGCAAGACCTCACCGTTGCCCACCAAGGTGACCTTGTCGCAGTCGACCCACTCGGGCCCTTGGACACGAATGCGCACCTCGACCGTGTCGCCTTGCAGGGTCTTGTCGTTTCTGCATTGCATGCCATCGACCCACAGCTGCACGAACAACCCCGCCGAGACGGATACCCTGCCCAGGCGGATGTTCTCCGCCAACAGCTGCTCGTCGATGAGCGCGGGATCGTCCACCGGACTGGCGATGTAGTTCCGTGGAACGCCGGCCAGCATGGACTCGACGGTGTGGCTGTCCGAGTTGCCCACGGCGGTGATCCTGCGACCGCTGTTGAGCATGTTGAACCAGTCCTGCTTGACCGAAATGGGGTTGCGTCCCCTGGCAAACCATCCGTTAGCCGAGTTGCCGTTGAGCACCTCCAGGGCGTCAAAGTCCCAGCTCCATTGCGGGTCGCTGGATTGAGCCAGGTGTTCGTCAAGGCCCTTGAGCGTGAAGTAGTCGATGCCCCCTTCCCGGGGGTGATTGATCTGCACGACGACAGCCTCCTGGCCGGCCCGGATCAGCCGGAACTGTCGCACCGCATCGGAAGGGTCTAGCTCGACGGGCGCCGATGAGCTGTCTAGGGGGTAGGCGTTGAAGTGGCCGAAGGAGGTGCTGACTTCATTGCCGCTGCTGGTGGACATCCACCCCTGCGCGTTATAGCTCTCCGTCAGCGGAGCGTAGTCGGTGACATGATTGTGGTCGGTGGCCACAGCCCACTCGAGGCCTTCGCCCAGGCAGGAGATGACCCGTTCTTCCATGTTCGAATCACCGTGCCCGGAGTGGGTCAGAGTATGCAGGTGCATGTCACCGCTGACAAAGCCACGGGTGTCGACGCAGCGTTGGATGGTCAGCTTGAGCTCAGTGTCCCGACCCTCCAGGATCTGAACCTGGCCCCTGGCCAGCGAATATTCGCTGCCCCGACCCGCCAGGACTTCATAGGCGCCAGCCGGTAGGTCGACGGTGACTTCTCCGGCCAAGGTGTAGAGCGTGTGCCCTCTGACCGCGGTCGTGGCCGAAGAGCTGAGCTGCAAGTCGTAGGGCCTGCCGTGCTGAAAGAAGAGCAGCTTGCAGGGCAGCGGCTGACCGGTCTGAGCTTCGCTCACATGCAGCCGTAGCCGCCCTCGATCTTGGTCCCCGTCCGAGTCAGGGGTACGCAACTGCTGGGTCGAGCAGCAGTTCAGAATGAGCACGATGGAAATCAGGATCAAGCGCTGGTTGATGTCAGACCTCGTGTGTTTGCCCGTGGAGATCGCTGGTGCCGCCAGAACACGGGTGCCCTGTCGACCCAGCCCCTTTGGGCGCATCATGACTCGGCCCAGTACTTGCCGCTACCCAGCTCGCCCCGGCGACCGCCAATCCACCCTGAATCGGTTTTGCCAGGTCCTCAATGGGACCTCGTGCAGACCCTCTGTCGCCATGGCGGGACGCGCCTGGCGAGGACCGTCTTCCTCCGCTCCAGCCATGACTGTGAGCGAAGAA
>JBLIMM010000421.1:0-3473 GCA_047638635.1 Pseudohongiellaceae bacterium
AGTGAACACGCCCGGGGGTACGTAGACCTGCTGGGGGAGTTCATCGAGTTGCTCGACACAGGCGACTACGCCGAGAGCCAAGCACTACAAACCTGGGGAGTCGATCCGCAGCGTGTGCTCGTGCAGCAGTTACACAAGCTGCCCAAGTCGGTCGTACGTGCAGTGGCCAGAGCCATCGCCGACTAGCGCGGCGCGGCCGACTTACACGGCGCCTTGCTGAAGGACCACCACCTTGAACGTGCGCAGAATGATGGCGATGTCCAGGGCCAAGCTGCGGTGCTTGATGTAGTACAGATCGAACTGCAGCTTGATGAACGCGTCGTCCGTGGTGTTGCCGTAGCTGTAGTTGATCTGAGCCCAGCCCGTGACGCCCGGCTTGATCAAATGCCGTCGCGCGTAGTGGGGCACTTGTCGTTCGAGTTCATGGACAAAGAAGGGCCGCTCCGGTCGAGGTCCGACCATGCTCATGTCGTTGCGCAACACGGCCCAAAGCTGGGGGACTTCGTCGATGCGAAGCTTGCGTAACCAACGTCCTACGCGAGTGATACGAGTGTCGTTTTGGGCTGCCCACACAGGCCCACTTGCGGTCTCCGCGTCGGCACGCATAGAACGAAACTTCACCAGCGGGAAGCCCTTGCCATTGCTCCCCATACGCTCCTGCGAATAGAAGATCGGTCCACGGGACTCGATTTTGACGGCGAGAGCAACGAGGAGGCCTATGGGCACGAACAAGATCAAACCAATGGTGGCGATGGCGACGTCGACGACCCGTTGAGCTGGCAAGAACAGGAGGCTTGTCGAAACCCGTTCGAGAAAGAGCTCATCATCGGAAAGACTTGCGGGGGAGATGCGGCCCGTGAGTCTTTCGTAGAACGACGAAGCATCGGTGATGCGCAGATCTGCCAAGCGCAGGCGCAGCAGTGCGGCGCTATTCAGCCGAGTCCCTGGGTCGATCACGAGCCGCTGCAACTCATACTCCGTGCAGGCAGCTTCGATGTCGCCGAGGCCTCCCAAGATGTTGCGTTCTTCGCCGTCTCGGGGGGAGTCGTCAAAGAAGCCCACCAGGTCGATGCCGGGGTCAGCGCGGACACGCAGTTCCTCGAAAACCAAATCGACCATGTGGCCGGAGCCCACAAAGGCCACTCGCTCGGCCAGGCCCGCGGTGCGTATCCAGCGGGGCCAGCGGGTGCGCAGACCGTAGCCCACCAAGAAGGCCGCGCCCGCCCCCGCCACAATGATGAACGGACTGATTTGCAGGCGCAGGAACGTGTTCCCCAGGTGCAGCTGATCGTCGAGGAGCCCCAGGCCGTAGTACAGCAAGGGCAACACGATTAACACCGAGATGATGCTCTCTACGAGCCGCACCAAAACCTGCTGGGGGCGCACAATGACGCTCCAGCGGTAGAGGTCGCGCAGGCCGAAAATGGCCTGAATGACCAGGGCCATCAGCAGCGAACGCGCCAGGATGAACAGCGGTTCGTCCGGCGCCCAAGCCACAGTGCCCAGGCCCCAAGCCGCCTCGACCACAGCGCGCATGTGAATGACCGGGAGCAACACCGCCAGCAGGACGATGAGCTCAGAGGCAATAAAGACGAGGATCGAGGTGCTGCGTGCTTGCACGTCAGTGTAGGTCGGCCAAGAGGGCTTCGAGCGCGTCGGGGTCGCTGGTGATGGCGCCGGAGAGCTTTACGGCCCCTTCGGCGGTCATCAGATAGTCGTCCTCGATACGGATACCAATCTGTTCATCGGCGATGTAGAGCCCTGGCTCGATAGTGAACACGTAACCCTTTTGGATCGGCACCCGTCCGCCCACATCGTGGACGTCGAGGCCCAGCCAATGGCTTAGCCCATGGAGGAAGTACTGGCCGTACCCCGCGTCATCGAGGACAGCCTTACCCACAGCGTGCAGGTCACGCAGGGTCATGCCCGGACGAGCAGCCTCTGCCGCGGTACTCTGGGCCAGCAAGACGAGATCGTAAAGCTCTCGCTGCCTTGAGGTGAATCGGCCACTAATGGGTACTGTGCGGGTGATATCAGCGCAATAATGACGGTATTTGGCGCCCACATCCATGAGCACCAACTGGCCGTGTATGAGGCGGTCGCGATTCTTGGCGTAATGCAGGGTGACGGCGTTGCCCCCGGCTGCGCAGATCGATGAGAACCCCGGGCGCTCGCTGCCCAAACGCAGGTAGGTGCCGTCGATGGCTGCTTGCAGCTCGTACTCGTGGCCACCGGGGGTCACTTCGGCGAGAGCCTGGTGAATGGCCGCGGCAGTGATGTCGATGGAGGCCTGTAGGCACTCCAGCTCATACTCAGACTTCTTTAGTCGGGAGGCGTGCAGGCTCGAGCGCAGGGTGTCGTCACTGTCGAGCGTCAGCCAGGCTGGAACTCCGCTCTGGGGTTCCTCGAGGGCGAAGAGCGTGCCCACAGCGCCAAGATCGCCAAGGGCCTCAGCGAAGTCGTCGTCGTTGGTGGGCAGGGGCAAGGTGCGCATGAACCCGGTGGCCGCGGCAGACTCAGCGCCGGGCTCGAGCCGTGGGCCATTCCACCGTTCGAACCTGTCGCTGTGCTCTGGCAGGAACAACACCTCGTCGAGAATCTCGCCCCCTTCGCCGAGTTTCATGGCCATGGCCACATCCGGGAGGTCCACGTTGCTCAAATACCAGAAGTCGTCCGACTGAAAGAAGCGCTCATCGCCATTCATCGAGGCTGCTCGCAGAAAAACGAGGCCAGAACGCCCGAGGTCTGCGGCGAGCTGCTGCCGGCGGCCTGCACACTCAGCGACGGGATCGCCGTTCGGGATGGTGATGCTGGGCGCCTCGTACTGAGCTTGCAGAGACCAGTTCGCCTGGATCTCAGCCTGACGGCTGTGATAGGAACTCGCGCAGCCAGTGACGAAAGCGGCGGACAGCAAGACGGCAAAGAGGCGGGCGGTCAGGGCCGAGAGGCTCACGCTGTTACGGGTCCGCATGGTGATACTCCGGCAGGTAGGCAAAGGGATCCTCGATGATTTGGATCGTGGCGGGTTGCCCTTGGTCGTCAAGGAGCACAGCAGCCACGACAAAGCGCCATGGGGCTTGGCGTGGCGAAAGCCGTCGTTGTGTCATCCAAGCTCGAGCACCTCGCTGGAGCCGTCGCAGCTTGGCGCTAGTAATCGTCGCCGAGGGCTCGATCGCGCCAAGACTCCGTGCTCGCACTTCCACGAAGGCTAGACCATCCAGGTCGCGGCAGACGAGGTCGAGCTCAGCGCCGGTGACCCGGAAATTCGCTTCTAAGACGTCGAACCCGTGCCCCGTCAGGTAGCTGGCCACGGCTTGCTCAGCCGCTTGGCCCCGGCGATGAGGCTCGGCTGGCTTCAGTCGGCTGCTTCCCCATCCTTGTCGAGGACCACGGAGATCGACGAACGAAGGATGCGGACCCGGGTGGGGCCATCATCGAACTTAATGGTGATGTCTTGCTCACCGAGAGCCGCC
>JBLIMM010000422.1:0-3468 GCA_047638635.1 Pseudohongiellaceae bacterium
CGAGGCCAACACCAAAGCTACCGTGGACGGATCAGGGTCGCCAGCCTCGGCCAAGGCCTGCCGGGCAGCGTTCTCGGCCAGCGGCAGGGGATCGCCCACCCGCTGCCCCGCACCCCAGGCGTGGAGCGGCAACTCTCCCGCCACGGTGGTCGGCACGTTCCAGGCGGCGCTTCTCTTCCGAGGGAGAATGGCGCTCTCCCCGGCGAACAGGCGCTCGGAAAACTCGCCCAGAGAAAAGCCGAGAGGAGAGACCACGCCCCGGCCGGCCACAAAGACCGCTGCCGCGCTGCTCACGGGTTGCCTGCAGCCTCAAGCAGGGTCTCTTGCAACGTGTCTACGGTGAGTTTGTAGCGGAACCAGGTGTTGTCGAGCACGGCTCGGCTGGGAGCGGAACCCAGGGCGGAACCAGGCGCTGAAGCAGAGGCGCCTGCCGCTCCAGGAGCAGAGCTCTCCCAGGTGTAGTGCACCAGTAACTCCCCAGGTGGCTGATCGTCGAGGCGGCGAAAACGACGCTCAATGAGTCGCCCACCCAACCACTCTTCGTGGACCTCTTCGCCCCCCACAACGGCACGATGCTCTCCATCGGGCAGAGCCTCACCAGCCTCTGCAACCCAGGGATAAAACACCCGCTGAAAGTCGAGCAGCACGAAGCGCGGCGGAAAGGGCAGCTCTTCGCCAGACTCGTGGCGCAGCTCGACCTGGCCGTTCTCGAGCAGAATGGCGAAACCCACAGAACCAAAGGGCGAAAGGCCCACCATGGTCAGCAGCGAGCCCTGCTTCTGCACCACGGCTTCAAAGCCTCGGCTCCCGGATTGACCCTCTCCGTCGTTCCAAGCTGCGGTGACCCGCTGACGCAGAACCACGTCTTGCCCCAACACTTCTGCAGGACGCAACAAACCCGGGTACTCGCCCTGAAAGGGCTGGGGCTGCTCGGCTCGCGGCGAGGCGCAACCCGCCAAACTCAGCGCGACGACCACGGCCATAGCCGCGACCCGGTTCTGCGGCCCGACGGGCCTACGACTCAGCTGCGCGACCTGACTTGGGTCCATCTTGGTCATCCGGTGATTCTGCAGAACGAAGGGTGAGCAGCCGCACGGTAGGCGCCAGGATCACACAGAGCAACACACCCAACCCCGAAGGCACCCCAATGCTCAGCAAGGCCGGGTGATCGGACAAGGCCAGCAGACCAAAACCCATGAGCGTGGAGAGAGCAGCGACGATCACTGCCAGGTGCGTGGCAGCGAGGGCGCGAGGGTCATCCCCCGCTTCGGCGAGAAAGACGCCGTAGTCCACGCCCATGCTGACGACCATGAGCAGCGCCACCAGCGAGAGCATGTTCATGGGCATGCCCCCGAGAGACAACAGAGCCATGGTGGTCGCGGCGGCCAGCACCGCGGGGACAAAGGCCACCAAGGTCGGGCCCAGCCGGCGGTGACGCCACCAAACAAGCGCCAGCACCGCGGCGAGGCCCCACAGCAGCAACTTGGCCATGCGCTGGCGGTAGACACCGTAGGCCGCGCTGAACACCCCGGTCATGTCCACCATGTGTGCGCCGTCAATGACTGCAAGGCGATCGGCCAGAGCATCCCCTGCGGACAAACCGTGGACGAAAGTCAGCACGCCCCAGCCCTCATCAAGGGTGACCCAGAACGGCCGCACCATGGGCTCAAGGGGACTCGCAAGAAGATCTGCTCGCTGCAACGGTTCCGGGCTCGCTTCAGCAAGAGACTCGCGGAAGGGCCCGAAGGCGTCGACGACGAACCCTTCTGCGGCGAAGGCTGTCTCGACCCGAGACCACAGCTGCGGGTCGCCACGCAGGGCACCGTCGAGAGCTCGCTGACGGGCGGCGCTGGGCAACATCCCGGCGAGACTGCGAAAGCCCAGGACTTCGCCGGCTTGCTGAGCGTCGTCGAGAGCGGCGGCAATGCGGTCGTTGACTTCGAGGGCGGCTTGCTCGTTGGAGCCCACCGCTACAATGAGCCGACCTTGCTCGTAGGCCACCACTTTCTGGCGCACCGCTTCGTCTTCTGCGACGAGATCGGGGTCGAGGCGATTGAGGTCGCCAATGTCGTCATTCCAGGTGAGCTGGGGCAGACCGATCAGGCTCACGATGACGGCGGCCACCACGGGCAGCGCGGCGACCCGGGGGCGCCGTCCCAGCCAGGTCAGCAGCTTGTTCAGTGCGGCCACGGCTCGCTGAGTCACGAGGGGCGTTGCTGAAGGCTGGCTCGATGGTCCCGCGGACAGCCCGGGCAAGAACGTCGCCGTAGCTAGCAACGCTGCAGTGATCCCCGAGGCTGCGAAAAGTGCGAGCTCGCGCAGGCCGGGAAACGTGGCCACGAGTAGGGCGAGAAAGCCCACCACTGTGGTCGAAGCCCCAAGACTCAAGCCCGGCCAAAGACCGCGCAACGTGGCCCGGGGGCCCGCCGGATGGGGCGCCAGAGTCTGATGGCAGTGGAAGTGCACGGTGTAGTCGATGCTCACGCCGATGAGCGAGGCGCCGAAGGCCAGGGTCAGGCCGTGCACTTGGCCGAAGACCAAGAGGCAGGAGCTGAGTCCCACAAGAAAACCGGCGGCTAAGACCGGCAGGGTGAGCAACACAAGACGCACCGAACGAAAGAGCAGCAGCAGCAAGAGCACCAGCCCCACGGAAGAGCCCACTGTCACCCGCTGCACGTCTCCGCGAATCGCTTGCTCAGCACGAACGGCAAAGCGAGCAGCCCCGGACAACTGCAGCTCGAAGCCCAGGCCGTCGCCCCCATCCGGAGCAACGTTCGCTGTTGTAAACGCCGCTGCCACCCCTGCGAGCACTGGCCCCATCGCCGCCGCATCAAACGCACTGGACTGGGTGCCCAGGAACATCACCGCCGAGCGTTCGTCTGCGGTCACGAAGCGGCCGTTCACCACGATCAGGTTCTCTCCCCCTGATGACTGCAGGCGCCGAAACAAGTCGGGCAAGATCAGCAGCGGATCTTCGGGAGCCACGCGGCTGACCATGCTCGACATGGGCGAGGCCAGCTGCTGTTTAAGCATTTTCGCAGCGGCCGTGAGCCCCTCGGGGGAGAGCGCCTCCCCCACGGCTTCTGGTGCCACATTGAGAAAGCCAAAGCGCCGAGGTTTGTACAAAGACCACAGGGACTCTTCGATGCCAACGGGAGGGCCCACGTCGAGAAACGCGAGTTCTGGCGCCACCCGAGGTTCGCCGCGCAAAGCCGCCTCCAGGGCCACAGACATCTCAGCGACATCGGAGGCTGCCGTGCCTTCCGGCGCTGTGGCGAGCACGACCAATGTGCGCGACAACTCCCCCCCCGCCAGCTCACGAGCGAGGGACACTTCGGGCCAAGCTTCGCCGTCAGGCAAGAAGTGCGTGATGTCACCGGTGACGTTGATCTCTCGGGCGACGAAGACAGCCAGCGCCCCTAAGACCAACAAGCCCAACAGCACACGACGGCGCTCAGCTTGCATCAC
>JBLIMM010000423.1:0-3442 GCA_047638635.1 Pseudohongiellaceae bacterium
GCCGCACACCCGTGCCGACTAGCTCGGCCAGTTGGCGCTGAGTCAGGCCAGCGGCCTTGCGACGCTGGCGTACAAGGGTGCCTGTTGATTCCCGATCGGGAACACTGGCGTCGTCTGGGCTGGGTTGTGGCTGCATTGGCGTAGATGTATTCCCGATCGGGAACTTTCGGTAGTCGCGCGGTGAGAATCAAGGCTTTGCTCCTACGGTATTCCCGATCGGGAATGAAATGGGGCGCGGCTCGATCCATGCAATCGCAACGAAACCCTGGCTGACACTCGCTTTCGTGGGCGCCTCACCTCAAATGTCGCTGGTGAGGATGAAGTCCCGGCAAGGTCGCCAAGGGGGCTTGCTGGGCAAGTGACAAGCAGCCCTTCTCCTGCTGTGGCGCTCGGATCGTTCGGCCAGCGCTCCGCTGATTCGCTTTGGATGAAAGCGCTCATGGGCGGAACAACGAGGACACGTTCTTTGGACCAAAGCGAGTGACTGGGGGGGCTGACCTGCTGCTCTGATTGACGTCTGTGATCGAGACGCCGAAGGGGTTCCTTGCTGCGGCAGAGTTCTGAGAATTCCTGAAGGATCCACTCTCGAGCCGAACTCAACTGCTCCCTGTTTTTCCGCCCCAGCCTCCCACTCGCTATGCCCCATTGTTGCCAGTAGGTCCCCTTCACCCCGGCTTGCTAGGCTGTGCCCTCATAGACCTCCCAAGACGGAAATCACCATGCCAGCCACAGCCGTGATCGGTGCCCAGTGGGGCGACGAGGGCAAGGGCAAGATCATCGACCTCATTGCCGATCAGGCAGATGTGGTGGTGCGCTTCCAAGGTGGGGCCAATGCTGGCCACACAGTGATCGTTGAGGGGAACAAGTTTGTGTTCCACCTGCTGCCGTCGGGAGTGCTCCACGAGGGCAAGCTCAACGTGCTGGCCAACGGGGTGGTCATTGACCCTGTGGTGCTGCTGGACGAGGTGAGCCAGTTTGAGAACCGCGGCATCTCGCTGAACGGCCGGTTGGTGGTCTCTGGGGCAGCCCATTGCGTGCTTCCCTACCACCGGGTGCTCGACGGGCTGCGCGAGGGGCGCCGGGCGGGAGTGGCCATTGGCACCACCGGTCGGGGCATTGGCCCGGCTTATGCCGACAAGGCCAACCGCTGCGGAATCCGCATGTGGGACCTGATCGACGAAGAGCGTCTGCACCAGCGGCTTACCGCCAATCTCAACGAAACGAACCGGCTGATCACGCGGATGTACGACGGCGAGCCCCTCGAATTCGACACCATGTTCGAGACCGCTAGAGAGCAAGGGCGCCGGCTGGCACCGCTCGTTCAGGACACAGGGCGCATGCTGCGCAAGCATCTCGCTGACGGCAGCCACGTGTTCTTCGAGGGTGCCCAGGGTGTGATGCTCGACATCGACCACGGCACTTATCCTTATGTGACTAGCTCGAACAGCGACAGCTTGGGCATTGCAGCGGCTACGGGCGTGCCTCCCACGTTGATCGGGCACCAGATTGGCGTGACCAAGGCCTATTGCACCCGAGTGGGCGCTGGACCCTTCCCGTCGGAGCTGTTCGACGAGGTGGGTGAGCAGCTGCGGGAGAACGGCGGCGAGTTTGGCGCCACCACCGGCCGCCCTCGGCGCTGCGGTTGGTTCGACGTGCCCGCGGCCCGTTATGCCGCGGAGCTCAACGGCTTCAACGGCCTGGCGATCACCAAGCTCGACGTGCTCTCGGGCATGGAGACCATCGGCATGGTCACCGGCTACGAGATCAACGGCGAGGTGGTCGAAGAATATCCGGTCGACTTGCCCTTGGTTGAGCAGGCCAAGCCGATCATCAAGACCTTCAAGGGCTGGACCGCCGATTTGCGCAACGTGCGCGATCACGGCGACCTGCCCCCAGAGTGCCACGTGTTCATCGACGAGCTTTGCGAGCGCGTGGGTGTACCCTGGCAGATCATCTCCGTGGGACCCGGTCGCGAATCGACCATCCTGCGCGGTGCACCGTCCCCCAGTGGTGCGAGCGCTTGAGGCGCACAGGCTTATGACCGACTTGCCAGCGGACAAACTGCCCCGGCACCTGGCCATCATCATGGATGGCAACGGCCGCTGGGCTCAGGGTCAGGGCATGTTGCGCACCCGTGGTCACGCCAAGGGCGCTGAAACGATCCGCACCATCACCACAGAGTGCGCTCGTCTGGACCTCGAACAGCTCACCCTCTACGCTTTCAGCCACGAAAACTGGAAGCGCCCCAAGGCCGAGATCGCCTTCTTGATGCGCTTGCTCAAGAAGTTCCTGATCGATGAGCGGCCCACGCTGATGGACAACAACGTGCGGCTCACGGCCATTGGGCGTCTCGATGACCTGCCGGACAGCGCCCGAGCTGAGCTCGACGCCACGATCGCCATGACGGCGGGCAATAGCGGCCTGAACCTCTGCCTGGCCCTGAGCTACGGCGGACGGATCGAGCTGGTGGATGCCGCTAGAACCTTGGCGAGCAAGGTCGTCGCCGGGGAGATGTCCATCGAAGACATCGACGAAGAAGCCATTTCGGCGCACATGTACCAGCCCGGGCCGTGCCCTGATCTGCTCGTACGGACCGCTGGTGAGATGCGCATCAGCAACTTCTTGCTCTGGCAGGTGAGCTACTCCGAGATCTACGTCACCGCGGCTTGCTGGCCCGATTTCGGTCTCGGCGAGCTGAACAAGGCTCTGACGAACTACGCCGGCCGTACGCGCAAGTATGGCGGCCTGGTCGATCCTGCTCCCGAAGCCATGAAGGGCTGATCAAAGGGTGCTTAAGCGGACCCTCATTGGCAGCACCTTGCTGGGAGTCATCCTCGGTGCTTGGAGTTTTGACTCCTCAAATGGGGGTCAGCCAGCCTGGGCCTTGGCCAGCCTAGGCGTGATCTTGGCGCTGGGCGCGCTGTTCGAGCTGCTGACCATGTTCCCAGACGAGGGAGCTGCTACTGCGGGTCTTGATTTGCAGCCCAGCCCGTCGGGTCGCACAGGCTTGATCATGGTGATCGGCTTCCTTTGGGTGGCTACGGTGGCGTTCTCGGGCTTGCCTGGGGGAGAGAACGGCCCTCTGGGCGGCCTCTCTGACCACCTGCGCCAGCCCGCATCGTGGCTGCTGTTCGCGTCCTTGCTCATCGTGCCGCTGATGTTGGGCTTGCTGCGCCGCGGACCGGGCAAGGCCGTGGTGAGCTTGGCTCGTCAGCCGGCTTTCGCGCTGCCGTACACCTGTGGGCTCGCAGCCCTGGTCTTCGTGCTGCTGCAAGGGCGGGTTCAGTTCGCGGTGGGCTTGGTGCTGGTGGCCAAGTCGTCGGATATCGGCGCCTACTTCGTGGGCAAGACCCTGGGCAAGCACAAGATGGCCCCGTCCATTAGCCCCAACAAGACTATCGAAGGCATGATCGGCGGCCTGCTGCTTCCGGCGCTGCTGGCT
>JBLIMM010000424.1:0-3436 GCA_047638635.1 Pseudohongiellaceae bacterium
AGCGAGGCACGGTGTGGGAGGAGAGCATCATCTTCGCCCCCCAGCACATTCGCTTCGTCTGCCTGTCCGCCACGATCAGCAACCTGAACCAATACGGCGACTGGATCAGCTCGGTCCGCGGCAACAAGGTCGAGGTCATCCGCCACACGGAACGTCCCGTCCCCCTGGAGCACTACCTGTTCTTTCCAGAAGGTGGACTACGGCACATCACTGGGCGAGTGAAGTTTCCTGCGGAGCACATCAAGGCTTACAGCCGCCGGGGTCGTCCACCGCGAGTCAGCAACCGCAACGCCATCGTCGAACGACTCGTCCGGGACAACAACCTCCCCGCGCTCTTCTTCTGCTTCTCCAGAAAAGACTGCGAACGGCGCGCCCTTGAGACGTCCTCCAAGATCGACCTGCTTGAGCCAGAAGAGGCCACGCACATCGAGAGCTTGTTCGACGACGTCTGCAAGACGTTCCTGATCGAGCCGGACGCGCAAGTCGAAGAACTGCGTAGTCTTGTTCGCCGCGGCATCGGGTTTCACCACGCGGGCATGCTGCCGCTGCACAAAGAGCTGGTCGAACGGCTCTTCACGTCTGGCTTGCTACGGCTACTGTTTGCCACCGAGACCTTCTCGCTAGGAATCAACATGCCGGCCCGCGCCGTGGTCTTCGCCTCCCTGCGCAAGTACGACGGCACCGGCTTCGGACCTCTGAAAGTGCGCGAGTATCAGCAAATGGCCGGGCGAGCCGGTCGCCAAGGAATCGACAATCAGGGCGTGGTGGTTTCGATCGTCGACGACCATCGGATACAGCCCGGCGATATCGAGCACATGGTCAGCAACGATGTCGAACCCATCCTCTCTCGCTTTAACTTGTCCTACTCCAGCTTGATCAACCTGCACCGCACTTTGGGCGGCCGCCTCCATGAGGCTTGGGAGCGCTCGTTCAATAATTTCCAGTGGTCGGCCATGAGCAATCGCAAGCGGGACAAAAATAGCGAGAAACAACGGGCGGCCATCGACCGCCGGTTGGCGCTGCTCACTGAGCGGGGCTACATCACCCCCGATGGGGTCACTCCCAAGGGACAGCTCGCCGCGAGTATCAACGGCTACGAGTTGCAAGTGGTCGAGCTCTACGAGTCAGGCTTGCTCGAGTACATGAGCGAGATTCAGATCGCCATTGTCTTTGCGGCCATCTGCTTTGAGGAGCGCAAGAACGATCTCTTCAAGCGGCTGAATCCTGGCGTCATGGGAAGCACTAGCAAGGACGTGGAGAAAGTGGTGGGCCAGCTCATCCGCCACGAGAAGGACCTGCACATCCCGCCGACTATCAAGGCGCCGAACTTCAAGATTGGCGTCGTCGTCCATGACTGGTGCAACGGCGCTAGCTTCGACGACATGGGTGACCACACGAATTCGCCCAATGGCGATCTGGTCCGGGTCATGCGGCTCACCGTCCAGCTCCTGCGCCAACTGCGTAAATCGCTCCCCGGGGACAGCCCGCTGCTGCGCCCCATCGACCGAGCCCGCGACCTGCTCAACCGCAGCGAAGTGGACGCAGCCAGGCAGCTCAGTTTGGGCTGACGTTCTCCGGAAACTTCTCAGTGGCATGCGCCGGGTCAGGTGTCTCCAACAATTCAGTGAGCCCGTGGCGAATCTCCCATGGCCAGCCTTCTCCTGGATTGGTGCAATGGCTCCATGACCACCACCGACGCAGCATCCCAAAACGTTCGCATTGAGTCTGACTCTCTGGGCGATGTCCCCGTTGCCAAGGACCGCTACTGGGGGGCGCAAACTCAGCGCTCGCTAGAGAACTTCGTGGTGGGACGGCACCGCTTCACCCGTCCCATGATTAGGGCCCTGGGCATCCTCAAACATGGGGCCGCTTCGGTGAACAGTGAGTTGGGGCTGCTGGCCTCCGACAAGGCTGAGTTGATCAAGCAGGCCGCGGCAGAAGTGGTTGCGGGAACCCTCGACGAGCACTTCCCTCTGGTGGTCTATCAGACGGGCTCGGGCACCCAGACGAACATGAACAGCAACGAGGTCATCTCGAACCGGGCCATCGAGATCGCAGGCGGTGTGCTGGGGAGCAAGACTCCCGTGCACCCCAACGATGATGTGAACAAGAGCCAGTCGAGCAATGACACGTTTCCTACGGCCATGTCGATCGCTGCCGCTGAGCAGACGGCCAAGCGCTTGCTCCCTGCGGTGGCCGCCCTCCGTTACGCGCTCAATGAAAAAGCTGTCGCCTTCGCCGACGTGGTCAAGATTGGTCGCACCCATCTCATGGATGCCACCCCGCTGACCTTGGGCCAGGAGATCTCCGGCTGGGTCAGTCAACTCGACCATTCCATTGAGCACATCAAAGCCGCCCTGCCCCACGTGTACGAGTTGGCCATTGGTGGCACCGCAGTGGGGACAGGTCTGAATACTCACCCCGAGTACGCCGATCGCGTGGCCACGGCCATCTCCCGCGCAACGGGGCTGCCGTTCACGTCTGCGCCGAGCAAGTTCGAAGCCCTGGCCGCACACGACGGCCTGGTGAATCTCTCGGCCACTTTGCGCGGATTGGCCATGGTGTTGATGAAGATCGCCAACGACGTGCGCTGGCTGGCCAGCGGCCCCCGCTGTGGATTGGGCGAGCTGTCCATTCCCGCCAACGAGCCAGGCAGCTCGATCATGCCGGGCAAGGTCAACCCGACACAGAGCGAGTCTATGACCATGGTGGCGGTGCAGGTCTTCGGCAACGACGCCGCCGTAGCCTTCGCTGGCAGCCAGGGCAACTTCGAACTCAACGTTTACAAGCCCGTGATGATCCACAACGTGCTCGACTCTCTTGAGCTGTTGGCCGATTCCTGCGACTCGTTCCGCACCCGCTGCGTGAATGGCCTGCAGCCGGACAAGGACCGCATCCAAGAGCATTTAACCAACTCGCTTATGCTGGTCACCGCGCTGAACACGCACATCGGCTACGACAAGGCAGGCAAGATCGCGAAGAAGGCCTGGAGCGATGGCTCAACGTTGAAGGCTGCAGCCCTCGCTCTGGCTTACCTCACAGAAGCCGAGTTCGACGAGTGGGTCGACCCGTCGAAGATGCTTGGGCCCAAGGCCTAGCAGCAATCCGGGGCCTAGCAGCGCCCCTGCTAGGCGCCCACACGGGTCCGAGGACGAGCTGGCATTGAGACCAACCACAAGCCCACGCCAACGCCCAAGCCTGTGAACAACAACGCGGGCTCAGGACGCTCGCCCAACACGGTGATCGCCAAGCCACTGGCGATGACCGGCTGCAGCAGGACGTAAGCGGCCGTGTTGGTCGCGGTCGTGCGTGCGAGCACAATGATGTTGCCGATATAGGCCAACACCGTGGGGAACAACAGCACGCCCCCCAGCGCCCACCATTGCTGGGCGCTAGCGTCCCGTGGAATCCAATCCACGTCGAGGGCGAACCATGG
>JBLIMM010000425.1:0-3433 GCA_047638635.1 Pseudohongiellaceae bacterium
GAGAGCACTTCGGCACGGCCTTCGCGACCATCCCTGACCTGCTGCGCTACCCGGAGCTGCGCCTGCTCAACCGACACGACTGGATCGTGCCGCTCTTGCTGTGCCTAGCGCTGTACGGGCTGGGGGGCTGGCTCGAGGCCGTGGCGCCCGGGCTGGGCACGAACGGTGCGCAGCTCGTGGTCTGGGGCTTCTGCATCTCCACGACGCTGCTGTTTCACGCGACGTTCACGATCAACAGCCTGGCTCACCGCTACGGAACGCGCCGCTACGCCACGCCGGACAGCAGCCGCAACAACGTCTGGCTGGCCCTGCTGACCCTCGGTGAAGGGTGGCACAACAACCATCACCATTACCCCCACTCTGTGAGGCAGGGGTTCTTCGCTGGGGAGTTCGATCCCACACACGCCGTGCTGCGCTTGATGGAGCGCCTCGGTCTCGTGTGGGGCCTTCGCCCCGTCCCTGCCCATGTGTTGACCGAAGGAGAGAGCTGAGATGAGAGTTGCCATCGTGGGGACAGGGATTTCAGGGCTCGTCGCGGCCCGGCTGCTGTGCACCCGTCACGACGTCACCGTGTTCGAGGCCGCCGATCGCCTGGGAGGCCACACCCACACCCGGGAGATCGTGCACGACGGTCACCCCTGGTCCGTGGACAGCGGCTTCATCGTCTACAACGAGCGCACCTATCCGAACTTCGTGCGCCTCATGGAGATCTTGGAGGTGGAGACACAGGAGAGCGAGATGAGCTTCTCCGTGCGCGACGAGGTCTCCCGGCTCGAGTGGTGCGGGACCAACCTGGACACGCTCTTTGCCCAGCGCCGCAACCTGTTGAGCCCCGGTTTCTGGCGCATGATCCGTGACATCCTGCGCTTCAATCGGGAGTCTCGTGGGTTGCTCGACGGGGACGACGAACAGCTTACCCTGGGCGCTTACCTGTCGGCCGGCGGGTACTCGCGGCGCTTCATCGAGCACTACATCGTGCCCATGGGCGCTGCCATCTGGTCGGCGTCCCCCGAGGCCATGCTCGAGTTTCCGGCGCTCACGTTCGTCCGCTTTTTCGACAACCACGGCATGCTCAGTATCGACGAGCGGCCCGTGTGGCGGGTGGTGAGCGGGGGCTCCGCTCAGTACCTCGAGCGCCTGGTGCAACCCTTTCGCGACGCCATCAGAACCCAATCGCCGGTGACCCGTGTGCGCCGCCTCGAACAGGGCGTGGAGGTGACCGTGGGAGACGGCCAGCCCGAGCCCTTCGACGCCGTCGTGTTGGCGGTGCACAGCGATCAGGCCCTGCGCATGCTCGCCGATCCGTCGTCAGCCGAGCGGGACATCCTGGGCGCCCTGCCCTACCAGCGCAATGAGGCCGTGCTGCACACAGACGACCGTTTGCTGCCCACGAGCCGTCGTGCCCGAGCTGCCTGGAACTACGTGCTGCCTCGGGATGCCCAGGGCACCGTCTCGGTGACCTACGACATGAACGTGCTCCAGGGCCTGGACGCGCCGGTGACCTTCTGCCTGACCCTGAACCCCAGCCAGGACATCGACCCCGACAAGGTCATCGAGCGCCTGACCTACCAGCACCCCGTGTTCAACGCCGAGGGCATCGCGGCCCAGCGACGTCGGGACGAGATCGACGGTCAGCGCGGCACGCATTTTTGCGGCGCGTACTGGGGCTACGGCTTTCACGAGGACGGAGTGCGCAGCGCACTCCACGTGGCGCGCCAGTTCGGCATCGAGAGCCTTGAGGCCGCGGCGCTCCCCGCCTGCGAACTCGCGCTCGCTCCTACGGTCCCATGAACAGCGCCGTCTACCGGGGTCGAGTCCGCCACCGACGCTTCGAGCCAGTTCAGCACGTATTCGAATACGACCTGTTCATGCTCTACCTCGACCTGGACGAGCTCGACTCCGCCTTCGATGGGCGCAGGCTCTGGTCTGTAAACAAGCCGAACCTGGCCAGCTTTCGTCGTGAGGACTATCTCGGGCCGCCCGAGGTCCCCCTTCGCGAGGCCGTGCTAGCTCGAGTGGCAGAGGTCGCTGGACAGGCCCCGAACGGGCCCGTGCGCATGCTGACCCATCTGCGCTACTTCGGTTTCTGCTTCAACCCGGTCAGCTTCTACTACTGCTTCGACGAGCACGAGCAACTCGCGGCCATCGTCGCGGAGATCACCAACACTCCCTGGCGCCAGCGACACGCCTACGTGCTCACCCGCGAAGACAGCGAGACCCAGGGCGGCGGGCAGCTCTGGACCTTCCCCAAGGCGTTCCACATCTCACCGTTCATGGACATGGAGCAGCAGCACCGCTGGCGCTTCGACGAGCCCGGTGAGCAGCTCACCGTCTCCATGCAGAACCTGCGCGACGAGCGTGTGGCCTTCGACGTGATGCTCAGCATGGAACGCCAGGAGCTGACGGGATCGAACCTGGCCCGCTGCCTCCTGCTGCACCCGTGCATGACTGGCAAGGCCCTGGCCGGCATCTACTGGCAGGCCCTGCGGCTGGCGCTCAAACGTGTCCCCTTTCATACCCATCCCGAAAAGCTCAGCGAGAGAGCCCCGTGACCACTCTGCCCATCACCGAAGCGCCCAGCCGTCCCACACCCTGGCTCGCGGCGAGACTCCGCGGCGCCTTCGAGTCCCGCATGAGCGGTCTGAAGAGAGGCTCGGTGGACGTCGTCGAATCGTGGAGTGGCCGCAGCACACGCCTCGGTACGGGGGAGCTGGTCGCGACCGTCAGGGTTCATGAACCCAGCTTCTACTCTGAGCTGGCCCGCAGAGGGTCCATCGGTGCCGCCGAGGCCTACGCCGCCGGAAGCTGGGACTGTGATCGGCTCGCCGGGCTCGTGTCCCTGCTGGTGCGAAACCGTGAGGTGCTCGACAGCCTGGAGGGCGGCCTCGCCCGCCTCACGGCCCCGGCGCAGAAGCTGTTTCATCGGCTGCGGCCCAACACTCGTCGCGGCAGCCGGCGCAACATCGCGGCCCACTACGACCTGGGCAACGAGTTCTTCAGCCTCTGGCTCGACGAGACCATGACTTACTCCGCCGGCCTGTTCGAGCGAGCCGATGCAACCCTGGCCGAGGCCTCGACCGCCAAGCTCGACCGGCTGTGTCGTAAGCTCGACCTGAAGCCTCACGATCGCCTGCTGGAGATCGGCTGTGGGTGGGGCAGCATGGCCTTGCACGCCGCCGGCCACTTCGGATGCCACGTGACGGCCACGACGATCTCTGATGAACAGTTCGAGCTGGCCACCGAGCGGGTGCGCGCGGCCGGGCTGTCCGATCGGGTAGAGATCGTGAAGCAGGACTACCGCGACCTGACCGGCCGCTGGGACAAGATCGTCTCGGTCGAGATGATCGAAGCGGTGGGAGCGAAGCACCTCGACGAATACACCGCCACGTGTTCACGGCTGCTCGAACGGGACGGGCTCTTCGCACTGCAGGCC
>JBLIMM010000426.1:0-3432 GCA_047638635.1 Pseudohongiellaceae bacterium
GACAGAGTCATCTCAGCCAGAGCCTCATCACCGGGCTCGATGAGCTCGGGGAACTCTTCACGGGCAATCTGGTCGATGAGCGCAAAGGCCTCGTTTTGTAGGTTCGAGGGAGCCTGGGTCACGCGGCCCTGCATGCGAAAGACGGTGCGGTTCGCGCTGAGGTTGGTGGTCAGGTTCTCCCCAGGGCGTGCGCCATTCTCGTACTGCAGGTAGTACTGAGCCACCAGGCTCGCACCATTCTGGCCGGGGATACGCAGCCATTCTTCGGTCCACTCGTCATAGTCGAGTGTCTCGGCGCGCAGCTCATCGGGGACATCGCTTTCGTCGGGAACACGATAAAACGCGCTGCGACTTTCGTTTTGCACCTGATGCATCTTGCGCAACACGTCGAGAGGGCTGTTCAGATCGGTGACGATGCGCAAGGGAGACGCGGGGTCACTCGACTCCTTGCGCAGACGCTGCTCAAAGGCGTCGAGCCGATTGAGGAACTCAGCGGAGATACCCAGGCGACGGTTTTCCCAGGCCGCAGCCTTGTCGCTGAGTTGAGCTAACTCAGACTTCTCGTCTGGCGACTGGGGCTGAAATTCATCGGGCCACTCGGTGGCGCCCAGCTCGGCTACGCGCAACTCGCCGAGGCGCTCTTGTTCGCTGGCGGTCGGCTCGGGGGCTTGCCCTGGCCCCTCGAAGACGAGCTCAAGATCACCCACACCACCAAGCCGCGCCTCGATCCAGCGGAAGTCTTCCATGACTGGATTGTCGTCAGGGAACATGGCCCGGAAGTCGCTGTCGATTTCGAGCCGCGCCAGGCCGATCACCGAGAGAACGGTGGCCAGGGCAGCAACTCCGAGAACGGGCACGCGCTGGCGAATAAGGAATGCCGCGAAGGGAGCCGCCCAACGGTGGTGGACAACATCACCCTCAGTCTGTGGCTTGATGTTCTTTGGCTCGGGCGCCAGCGAGAGCAGTGCGGGCACAAGGGTCATAGAGAGCAGCCAAGCGAAGATCGTGCCCACCGCTGCTGTGTAACCAAGCATGCGCACCGGAACGATGTCGCTCACCGTGAGGGATAAGAAACCCACGGTGGTGGTGATCGACGTCAAGAACACCGGCAGGGTGTTCCGCCGTAGCACCTCCACGATGACTGCATGCTTGCCGGGTCTTTGCCGTCGCAGCACAGCCCACGCAGCGACGAGGTGGATGGCGTCCGCGATACCCACGGCGGTGAGCATGTTGGGCGACACCATGGTCATGTTGTTGAACAGATCGCCGATGCCGAAGGCAAAGCCGACCATGCCGGCCACGCTTAAGATGACCACTGCCAGTGGCGCCAGAACGCCGACAGGGTTACGGAATATCAACGCCAGCAGCACGGCGATGGCAGCAAACATGAAGCCCATGTAGCGAGCGTCAGCCATGCCTACTTCCTCAAAGTTGCGTTCGAAAAATGGCGCTCCGCCGAGATGAAAGAGAAAGGGGCTCAGGGGGGTGGGTGTCCAGTCGGCGCTGGCGAGCTGTGGCAAGGATGGATCGGAGAGATCGTGGAACCCCCCGTGACCGTCCGGCTCGAATGCGAACCACTTCTGTTGAAGCTCACCCTGGGCGTCGCGCATGAAGCTGCGCGATGGATCGGCGAGTTCGCTGGACAGCGCAGCTTGTTTGTCCCCGGGAGGCAGGCTGGCAATCCAGGTGGCGAGTGCGCTGTGAGCGGGGCTGAGGACGACCGCCCCGAGTTCTTCGTGGAGTGCATGCTCGAGACCGCGCATGGTGGCTCGCTGTGAGACCACGGAGTACAGGTCGGGTGCGACGATCTTGCCCAACTCGTCATCGCCGAATGCCTCAGCGAGCGACTGCTCGTCGACTCGTGGGCGCAGCACCTGAATCTGCAGCGCTGTGGTGCTCCCGCTGGGATCGATGATGGTGCCCAGCAGCAGCGGCTCTCCCACGAAGTCGGCGAAGTGGACGTCTGCTCCGAGAACTGCGCGGACCGCAGCTTCTCCGAGGCGTTCAGCCACTCGCTCGGCACCCAGGACGGCGACCATCCGTTCGATGCGTTCGTTCTCAGAGAGCTGGCTGGGCTGCCCTTCGACGAGGTCCGAGATGAGCAGGCCTTCCTCGCTGTCCTCGCCGCTGCCCTCGGCGCCCTCGATGGTCCCCCAGCGAATCCAGGGGTTGCTCGTGAGGCTGCGGACGTGGCGCACTCCGGGTACGGCCAGAAACGCGTCCGTGAGTCGAGCGATCACCTCAAGGCTCTGGTTGCTGAATGCGCCGAAGGGCGACTGGGTGTCCTCGAAGGAGACCACCAAATAGTCTTCGGCTACGAAGCGATCTTCGATGCCGCGGTAGGCCAACACCGCTTCGTCTTCGGCGCCGAACCAGATGTCCATGCGCGAATCGAAGACCACGGGGGGCGTGGCGTCGCTGCCGTTGGACACATCGCCCAGGCTGTTGAGCGAGGCGTTGAACTGGGCGAGCCTCCCTGTCCCCGAGAAGAGGGCTGAGAAGACCACGGCAAGGACAAGCAGGGTGGACCACCAGCGCAGTTGGTAGAGGCGGAGTGCGAGTGGCTTGGATTCGAAGAGCATGATGTTATTGACTAGTAGGTAGGGTGATAGTTTTGGTGGAGGTGTGCTGAGCTGCGCTGGTGGGGCTAGGCAGTGCCGCTTAGGCGCTCTTTGGCGCCATGGACAGCAGCAGCTGCTTGGAGATCACTTGGTAGACCTCCGGGCCCATGCTCCGTGCCTTCTGAAAGGCTCCTTGGAGGGTGGCCATGACCATCCAGGCTTGATCGGCGGGAGCGCCCTCGAAGTGCAGCTGGTTCTGGCTCCGGGCTCGAGCGAGGAGGCCGGTCATCCAGTCATGCATGTTTTCGTCGAGGTGCCGAGCAGCCACTTTGAGGCTTTCGGGCAAAATGCTCAATTCGACTTCAAAGATACCAGAAGGGCACACTTTTCCGCATTCAACGAGAAGCTCTCGGCCTGCTTGAATGAGCATTTCGAGGGCTTCGAAGGCCCCGGCCGCCTGCTCATCGATGGCCTGGTGGACGCCTCGTAGCTGCTGCAAGTAGCCATCACAAAGGGCCAAGCCAAGGCTCTCTTTGGTGGGGAAGTGATGGTGCACTGCCGCCTTGCTAATGCCGCTGGCTCCGGCTAGGTCGGCGTAGCTGAAGCCAGAGTAGCCGCGGGTTTGCAGCAGCTCTTCGGCCAAGGTCAGCAGTTCGGTTTTTCGATCAGTCACGGCAGGTGTCCCTGGTTGAACGATGGAGCCTACCTACTAGTCGGTAATGAGTCAAATGGACTGAAGCCTGCCTCACGGGAAAGTCAGGGACTGACGTCATCGCCGGGGGTGTCTGGCCGGGCTTGCTGGGATTCTAAGCAGCCCGCCTCGGTGTGCCGGGAGCTCCTGTAGCCGGGAGCTCCTGTAGCCGGGAGCTCC
>JBLIMM010000427.1:0-3397 GCA_047638635.1 Pseudohongiellaceae bacterium
GGACGGCAACATGGCGCGCTTTGGCTACGCCGGAAAAAACGGGCATAGCTACGCATCCCTGCGACAACACCTCGTCGAGGCGGGAGCCGTTTCTGCAGCCGAGGCTGGTCTGCCCTCCTTGCGGACCTGGGCTGGGTCCACCCCCCTCCCCAAAGTCTTGGCCACCTTGCGGAAGAACCCGTCCTTCGTCTTCTTTCGGCCCACCACGGGAACACCCCGAGGCAGCCTCAATGTCCCGGTGACCACCCAGCGCACTCTGGCCACAGACAAGAGCGTCTTCCCCAGGGGAGGGCTGGTTTTTGTGGACACCATGCTGCCCTCTGGCCCCGGTGGCGCCGAGCGGCCCTTCCAGCGCTTTCTCCTCGACCAGGACACGGGCGGCGCCATTCGCAGCGCCGGCCGAGCTGATATCTACTTGGGTAGCGGCAGCCAAGCGGAGCGGGTTGCGGGCAGCACCGCCGCCGAAGGCCAGCTCTATTACCTTTTCTCCCGCTGAGTTCGAAACACATCGGCTCATGAGCTGAGCCTTGAGAGAGCCGCTTCAGCAGCTCATCCGATGTCCAGGGGAGAAAATCGGCCAGCTGTCCATATCATGCGGGCATGCGCATCGTCTCCATCGGCGGCGGCCCCGCGGGCCTGTACTCTTCGATCCTCTTCAAGCTGGCGTTTCCCGACGCTGATGTCGTCGTCTATGAACGCAACAAGTCGGCCGAGACCTTCGGCTGGGGTGTGGTGTTCTCAGCCGAGACACTCGGCCACTTTCGCGAAGCGGACGCTCCCACCTACGACAGCATCACCAAGCAGTTCATTTACTGGGACGACATCGAGACCTACTACGGCGGCGCCTGCGTGCGCTCCACGGGTCACGGCTTCTGCGGCATGAGCCGTCAGCGCTTGCTGGTCACTTTTCAGGAGCGCTGCCGCGAGTTGGGTGTCGAGCTCAACTTCGAGCAGGAGATCACCTGTGTCGAGGACGTGGGCGAAGCCGACTTGATCCTCGCCGTCGACGGCATTAACAGTGTCGTCCGCGAGCAGTTCAGAGACGCATTCGAGCCCACTCTCGACTGGCGTAAGTGCAAGTTCTCGTGGCTGGGCACAGACATGCCCATGGATGCCTTCACGTTCTTCTTTAAGGAGAACGAGCATGGCCTGCACCGCATTCACGCCTACCCGTTTCAGCCAGGATTGGGCACGTTCATCGTGGAGTGCCGCGAAGAAACTTGGCGCAAAGCAGGCCTCGACAAGGCGGACGACGCTGCCACCGTGGCCTACTACGAGAAGCTGTTCGCGGACGAGCTGGGCGGTCACAAGCTCCTGGCCAACAACTCCATCTGGCGCACCTTCCCCACCGTGCGCAACAAGCGCTGGCAGCACAAAAACATCGTCATCATGGGCGACGCGGCGCACACGGCACACTTCTCCATCGGCTCGGGCACGAAGCTCGCCATGGAAGACGCCATCGCCCTGGTGAAGACCTTCAGAGATCACCCCGAGCTCGATGTCCCCGCGACCTTGGCTCGTTACGAAGAAGATCGCTGGCTCGACGGCTTCAAACTGCAGAAGACTGCGCAAACCAGCCTCGAGTGGTTCGAGAACACCGAGCGCTATGCTCAGCAACACCCGCTGCAGTTCAGCTTCAACCTGCTCACCCGCAGCAAGCAGATCGCCTGGGACAACCTAGCCCTACGCGACCCCGAATTGGTGGGGCGTGTCCGCGAGTGGTGGTGGGATCAGGCACGGGAGGAGCATCTCGCGCGAGGCGGTCAGACCTGGCCCGAACGGCTTCCCCTCGAGAGTGGCAACACGGCGAACAACGCGGGCGCTGGCGAGCATGGCCGTGCCCCCGTACCGATGTTCGCTCCGCTCATGGTCGGCAAGGTTGAGTTGCCCAACCGGGTCGCCGTGTCCCCCATGTGCCAGTACTCAGCCACGGACGGAGTCGTTTCTGACTGGCACCTGGTGCACCTGGGTTCCCGCGCCACGGGCGGCGCTGGGCTGGTCATCAGCGAAATGACCGACGTGTCCCCCGAGGGACGCATCAGCCTGGGCTGCGCTGGCCTATGGAACGAGACCCAGGCCACGGCGTGGCGACGGATCACCGACTTCGTCCACAGCAACAGCCCGGCGAAGATCGCCGTGCAGCTGGCCCACGCCGGGCGCAAAGCGAGCTACGAGCTCCCTTGGGACGGAGACGTCCCGCTCACCGACGACCGTGCCTGGACGACATGGGGGCCCTGCGACCAGCCGTTCACCCCCGGGGCTCCCGCCCCCAGGGCCATGACTCGAGCAGACATGGAGAAGGTCCGGGAGCAGTTCGTGGCCTCGGCGAAGCTGGCCAGTCAAGGGGGGTTCGACATGGTCGAGATCCATATGGCCCACGGCTACTTGCTCAGCTCGTACCTGTCCCCCGCTGTGAATCAGCGCACCGACGAGTATGGCGGCAGCCTCGAGAATCGCATGCGCTTCCCATTGGAGGTCTTCAAGGCGGTGCGTGCTGTGTGGGAGGGCCCGCTGGCCGTGCGGCTTTCGGCCACCGATTGGCTCGATGATCAGCCCGGCAAAGGCATCACCCTGGACGAAACCGTGGAGATTGCCCGGGCCCTTGAGTCCCTCGGCTGTGATCTTTTCGATATTTCAACGGCGGGCAACACGCCTGAAAGCCGGCCGGTCACCGGGCGTATGTACCAGGTGCCCTTCGCTGAGCGGATCAAGGCAGCTGTCGCTGTGCCGGTGATGGCTGTGGGTGCCATACAGGGTCCTAGCCACTGCAACACGATCCTTGCGACGGGGCGGGCCGATCTGTGCGCCATGGCCCGCCCGCACTTGGAAAGCCCTTCAATTGTGCTCTCTGCGTCGGTGGATTACGCCCATTATGGCCAGTGGTGGCCGACCCCATATGCCGCCGCCCAGCCCCGACCGCGTAGCCAAGGGCTTCCGGGGCGCTAGAGAGCATGGCGGGTTTCTCTGTCACATACGTCCGCCGCGGCCGTCCTCTCCTTATCGGGCGTCCAGCAGCCCATAGTCTCTCTCACTCTCCTCGATGCTGATTTCGAGGAGCTCTCCCTTCAGATTCGTGTTTTTCGGGGTGCTTTCGTCCCATATCCTGTCGCTTCGTTGGAAGTTGCCCCTGCGGCATGAGTGCTCGAGTCAACCCCTTGGCGTCAGCCATGGAGCCTAAGATGACCTTTCCGAACAAGATCCTCGCCCCCGCCCTTTTGCTCCTGAGCATTGGCGTCGGCGCTCCAGCCGCTCTGGCCGACACACTGAACGTGCCGTCAGATGCCTTCCCCACCATCTCCGCTGCAGCCGCCGCTGCGAGTCTGGGCGACACCATCGTGGTCGCTAAGGGCACCAACGGCAGCTACCACGAGAACGTGATCCTGGCCACGGACGGCGT
>JBLIMM010000428.1:0-3396 GCA_047638635.1 Pseudohongiellaceae bacterium
GTAATGCCGCCGTGGTATCGGTGGTGAAGAACGGGTTGCCGGTGCCACCAGCCAAGATCACCACACGACCCTTGTCGAGATGGCGGATCGCCCGTCGCCGGATGAACGGCTCGCAAATTTGCGAGGCGGACACCGCCGACATGAGCCGAACTTCTAGCCCGTTGCGCTCCAGACCATCCATCAGAGCGAGACCGTTGACGATCGTGGCCAACATGCCCATCTGATCGGCAGTGGCCCGCACCGACACGGTGCCGAGAATCTCGGCGCCGCGAAGAATGTTGCCACCGCCCACCACAATGGCCAGACGGCAGCCACTCGCGACCACTGCGACAACCTGCTGAGCCAAGGCGTCAATAGCCTCGGCCCGGATGGAGTTGCTCGCATCAGCCCCGAGGGCTTCACCGCTCAGCTTGAGCAAGACGCTCTTGTAGGCCACCACGTTTCGCTCCCGATACAGACAGTGCCCCGGTCAGGCGCCGATCTCGAAGCGAGCAAAGCGGTGAATCTTGATGTTCTCACCCAACTTGCCCACGGCCTCCACACGGAACTGCTCGATCGTCTTGCTGTCGTCTTTCACGAAAGCCTGATCGAGCAAAACCCTCTCGGCATAGAACTTGTTCAGACGGCCAGCCAGCATCTTCTCTTGGATGGCAGCGGGCTTGCTCTGATCAATCTGCGCCTTGAGGATCTCAGTCTCCTTGGCGACCAACTCGCTGGGAACCCCTTCGCGACTCACACAGATCGGGTTCATCGAGGCGATGTGCAGAGCGATGTCTCTGCAGAAGGCCTTGAAGGGATCGGTTGCTGCCACGAAGTCGGTCTCGCAGTTGACTTCGAGCAACACCCCTACCCGCCCATTGTGATGGATGTAGTTGGAGACAAGACCTTCGCTGGCTTCGCGTCCGGCCTTCTTAGCCGCCTTGGCGATGCCCCTCTTTCGCAGCCAATCCACAGCCTTGTCAGAGTCGCCACCGCTTTCGGTGAGGGCCTTCTTGCAATCCATCATGGGTGCGCCGGTCAAGTTACGGAGGTCACGGACCTCGGTGGCGCTAATCGTGGTGCTCATCGAATCAGGACTCGGTGCTGGGGGCCTTGGTGGAATCAGCAGCGTCGGCAACAGGTGCACTTGCGGCTTCGGTCACGGGAGTGCTGGGCGCAGCCTCGTCGGCCGCGGGAGTGGCAGCGGGATCAGCGGCCGAAGCCTCCTCCGTCTGATCACCCTTGGCAATCGCGGCGTCTTCAGCGCTCTTCTTCATTTGCGCCGCCAGAGCGAGGTCAGAATCCATGGAATGGACTCGACCACCCTCATCGCGCACGCCCGTTGCATCTTCGGGCGCACGACCAGAAGCTTTGAAGCGCTTCTGACCTTCGGCGATGGCGTCGGACAAACGACCCAGAATCAGTCCCACCGAACGCATGGAATCGTCGTTGGCCGGAATCGGAATGTCGATCGGCGTGGGATCGCAGTCGGTGTCCAAGATGGCGATGACCGGAACCTTGACCCGTCGGGCCTCGGCCACGGCGATGTGCTCGCGCTTCGGGTCGACAACCACCATGGCGCCAGGAATACGGTTCAACGTACGCAGACCGTCGAGGTTCTTCTTGATGCGACGGAGCTCGCGGGTCAGCCGAGACTGCGCCTTCTTCTTCAGGGCGGCCATCTCACCGTTCTCTTCCATGCCCTCGAGCTCGTCGAGGCGGGAAAGACGGGAGCGGACGGTCTTAAAGTTGGTCAGGGTGCCGCCGAGCCAGCGCTCGGTCACCCAAGGCATTTCGACGCGCTTGACCTCTTGCAGCAAGATGCCGCGCATCTGACGCTTGGTTCCGACGTAGACGATCTGGCGTCCAGTGGCAGCGACTTCCCGAAGGAAGTGAGCAGCCTTCGTCAACCCGCGCACGGTGTGCACCAAGTTGATGATATGGATCTTATTCCGCTTGCCGTGAATGAACGGCTTCATTGCGGGGTTCCAGGTGTGCGTCCACGAGCCGAAATGAGCGCCGGCCTCGAGTAGTTCCTCGATTGTGGTTTTTTGCAACGGATTCTCCGGATCCTGCAGCGTTGTTGGCAACGGTGCAGGGCGCCCTGGAAGGCGTGAGTAGTGATGAATAGATGCCCGCGGGGCAAAACAAGCCAACATCCAAGCCCCAAGACACGAAGAAAGCCCTCGTATCTCAGTTCGACCTGACTTCTGACATCGTTTCTGCGCGAGCAGTGGACAAACGAGCCGAGAACCTTAGCAAAACATGCCGGTTCGCATCAATCCGCCCCATGAGCTCTCTTGCTATCTCAGCCCATATCCGTTCGTAGCGGGCCTCACTTCCGCTGGGGCCCTCGTCTCACTCCCTGTAGCGTTGCCCCATCCCCAGATCCGGGATAGGTTCACCTCGCCCCCCGGTCTTCGGAACCCCCTGTCATTTCCCAGCCCACGGACGCATTTCGTGTTCTTCTGGCCCTCCACGGCGCCTTGCCGGGGAACGATCTCGAAACCGAGCTTCGTGCCCGGGGCTGGGGCGTTGCCATCACCCATAATTTGGCCGATACCTGGGCGAGGGCGCGTTCCGGAGAGCTTGACGCGGTGGTGCTCTCCCCCTTGGGATCGACCACGGGAGAAGCCGAGCTGGCGAGTCTCATGGATCTCGCCGAACAGGCCGGCGGCCCCGCCCTACTGGTCCTCACAGACAGCCCAGCCTGTCTGGAAGAGCACGCCGAGAGCCTGGACGACTTCCTCTCCCCGGGGGACGACATTGAGTTGATCTGCCGGCGACTGCGCTTCTCTATCGCCCGGCGGCGGGCCCTGGCGCGGCTCCACGAAGATCGCCAATCCCTGCTCCAAGCCACCACGACCGACTACAAGACGGGCCTGCGTAACGACCGTTACTTCCACGATCGCTGCAGTATTGACTGCTCCCGGAGTCTGCGAGATGGCCGCTGCCTGGGGCTGCTGATGCTCGATCTCGACGGATTCAAGCAGGTGAACGACGAGTTTGGACACCCCTTCGCTGACGAGATCCTGGCGCGTATCGGCAAATTGCTCCAGACAGCCCTGCGCCCATTCGACACCGCAGCCCGGGTGGGCGGCGACGAGTTCGCCATTCTGCTCCCAGACACGAACCTGCGGGACGCGGGGCGCATTGCCGAGCGCCTGCGCAGCACCATCGCCGACACCCACTTCACCCTGGACGGCCTCACCGCCCGGGTCACCGTGACCATCGGCGTCGGCAGCTGGGACCCTCTACGCAACATGCTCTTCGACGACACTCTGCGCGCCGCTGACGCCATGCTCCTGAAAGCCAAGAAGGCTGGGCGCAACCGGGTGGAGCTCACGGCCCCTCAAGACTCACTCGAAGCGGAAACCGCGGGCGAATAGCTGCCTCGGATTTCAGAGATTCCTCAGG
>JBLIMM010000429.1:0-3389 GCA_047638635.1 Pseudohongiellaceae bacterium
AACTCACCTGCTGTACCGCCCAGTCCCCCGGGGTCAGCCCAAGCCACTGGTGCTGCCTGGTGAACGAACAGGGGCATGAAGCTCAGGGTGAGGGGTTGTGGAAAGGCCAAGACCGAGCTGGAGATCGAAACGGGTGCTCGGCAGAGGCCTGCACTACCGACGGAGACACTGCCGGCCTGGTCTGGGGAGATGCCCAAGAGCACGTCGTAGTCGATGGAGACCCAAGTGAGTCGCCAGCTGCCGCCGGGCGGTGTTGTGACGAGATCACCGTCCCCGTCATAGTCCGTGTTGTCGAAAGTCACGAAGGCCAGGGAGGGAACCTTCCCACCGATCGCAGCCCCGGCCGGATCTTGGTTGCCAAAGCCGGTACCCCCGTTGGTCACGCCGCTGATTCCGCTAAGGGACACCATCTGGCTGCCCCGACCCAGGTCAAAACCACCGTTGATCGAGCCGCCGGCCGTATTTCTGTAGTAGGGGCCTGTGCCATTGACTCCCACCGGGGCTAGGGCTGCTGCGGTCACCGGGTCCGCGCTGAGCATGAGCAGCCCGTAGTCCATTGCCGCAGGAAGAGTCTGTACGCCGGCGAGCCCAAACGTCGTGGGGATGGTGTAGCTATGCCAGAGATTCAACTCGTCGTCAGAGACGCCAAAGTACTGGTTGTTGTCCGGGGAGCTGGTGGCCCAGTGGTACCAGCCGTCGATGTTGTTCGCCGATTCGAGGGGAGTGATCCACTCGATCTGCACCTCCCAGAAATATCCGGGGTCGTTGATGGGGATCTCCAGGTTGGAGATCTCGGCAATGATCGTGGCTGTGCCCGAGCCTGAGAGAATGTCTTCGTTGGGGATCATCAGCGCGTCCCCGGTTCCCGGTGAGGTCACGCTGACGAAACTGGGTTGGGCGGGGACGTTGCCGTACCCCGTGGTGATGGCGCCCAGAGAGGGGACCGAGCAGTTGTTGTCCGTTGGATTGTCGAACACGATGGGGGCGTGTCCGTTGCCGCCGTCAAACTCGACCCAGGCAATGTAGGGAAACTTGATCTTGAGCGGGCTGGGGCCAGCGAGCACCGCCACCGTCTCTCGAAAACCCACTTGGCGATAGCCGAAGTCCCCGAGGGATGTGTGGCAGTTTCCCTTGAGTTCTTCGCCGGGTATCCAAGTGCCGATGCCGTCCACGCCCGGGACCACCCCAGCGCCCACGCCCAGACCTGCGTAGAGCGTGGGCTCCACGCCGTTATGCAGCACGTGGTAGTTCCCCGCGCTCTCGGTCTTGACGGGGTTGTAGATGAGCTGGCCGCTGTCATCCCGCCGGGCGGTGGTTTGGTCGATGTCAGCACCAGTGAAGGGTTGAGCCACGAGAGGGGCGCTCGAAGCGAGGGCCAAAGCGGCGATGACGAAAGTCGTTTGTGCGAGGGTCGATGGGCGCATGGGGTGCTCTCAGAAGGAACGAGGAGGTCGGGGATAACTCCTCACGCGGGAGAGCACTGGGAGAGCTGCCAAAGTTTTTTTTTGGAGGCTGCCCAGCCCTGCGCTGCTCGCCCTTGTCCCCCGGGAGCAGGGCTCGATCAGCGGGTGTAACCCAGGGCATCCAGGGCAGCGCGGGTTTGCTCGTCGAGCTGCTCTTCGGCATCGCTGGAGAGCAAGGTCTGCTCGAAGGCACCGAAGAGCTCCCGCAGGGCGCTGCTGTCGTGGTCAGCGAGAGTGATGTCCGTGCCCTCGAGGGCTTCGCTGTCACCCACGATCAGCCCGTTGTCCCTGAGCTGATAGAAGCGCAGGCCGGTGAGCGAAACCACTTCGCCGGTGATGCGCACGTCTCGTGCTGGCTCGCCGTAGGTGCGCCGCATGCCCACCAACCGGGGAGTGCGGCCGCTGGGCTCCGGGCAGAGATTGCGCCCGCCGGTGACGAGGTGCGGGTCCAGTCCGCCCAGTGCGAGCAAAGTGCGCGCCATATCGATGGAACCCGCGGGGTCGCCGCGAACCCCTGGGCTGACCTTCTGCGAGAGAATGATCAGGGGGACATGGAGCTGGGCTTCGGTGACGCGGTCGCCGTGCCCAAAGGACCCATCGTCCCCAAAACTCTCACCGTGATCGGCGGTGATGATGATGTGAGTCTCGATGTGCTCAGCGTCAGTGGCCAGCCGCTCAAGCAGCTGGGCAATGCGTTGATCGAGAAACTCGATGTCCCGATCGTAGGCGGCCTCGGCCCGGGCCAAAGCAGCGGGAAGCTCGCTGTTGTTCTGCTTGGCCACAGCGGTGAGTTCACGGGTCTCGACCACCTCGGACGGCACGGCAGAGTCACCGTAGGGTGAGTGGGCGTCGAAGTAGTGAAAGAAGAAGAACTGACGCGACCCGGTACTCTTGTCGATCAGCGCCAAGGCCTCGTCGGTGACGGTGTCCGCCGCCGAGTAAAAGTGTTTCCAGTCCGGGGCGTGCCCACCCCAGGTTTTCTTCTGGGGACGCCCCAAAGCAAAGTCATCGAGGTAGTGGTCAAAGCCCCTGGCAAAACCGAAGCGGCCCTCCATGGGGAACGATGCGACGGCGGCTGCGGTGCTGAACCCTGCGAATGAGAAGAGCTCGGTCACCGTGAGAGCATTCTCAGGCAAGATTTGCCCGTTGCGACTCACTCCATGTTGCCAGGGGTGAGCTCCGGTGAACATCGAGGCGTGACTGGGCTGGGTACTCGATGTGGCGCTGTAGGCGCGGCTAAAGACCGTGCCCGATTGGGCTGAGGCGGCCAGCCGGGGCATGACAGCCCCCGGGCCTGCGAAGCGGTCGTAGCGCAGGGTGTCCAAGGTGATCAGCACGACCCGTAGAGCAGGCTTGGGCGCCGCTTCGCCACAGCCTGGGATCAGCCAGAGCAGCGCCGTCGCCAAGAGGGCGGCCCCGCCTAGATGTCGCACCTCAGCGTCGCGCCGAACGAAACAGCGGTGAGCGGGACAAACCGACCTTGGCCAGGGCGTAACGCGCGAGCGTGGCCAGCGTCAGCAGCCCGTACCGAGCGCTGCGGCTAAAGTTGATCGACGAGGCTTCTTCGAAGTAGCGGCAGGGCACGGGCACATCGCCGATGCGAAAACCAAAGTGCACAGCCTGGGCGAGAAACTGGGAGTCGAAGACGAAGTCGTCGGAGTTCTCTTGAAACGGGATCGTCTCCAGGACGTCCCGGGTGTAAGCCCGCATGCCCGTATGAAAGTCGCTCACGTTCTGGCCGAGGACGATGTTCTCGGTGATGGTCAGGCCGCGGTTGGCCAGGTACTTCCAGGTGGGCATGCCCGAGGCCAGGGCTTCACCGCGACTGCGCACTCGGGAGCCGAGCACCACGTCGCAAATGCCCAAGCGCAAGAACTGCACGATGGCGGGGAGCACCCGGGCGTCGTACTGGTAGTCCGGGTGAAT
>JBLIMM010000430.1:0-3378 GCA_047638635.1 Pseudohongiellaceae bacterium
GCCCGCCGCAACGGGAGCATCAACGGGAGCATCCTCTGGGTCCTCCCGAACCGGGAGCGGACGCGTCGCCCGCGGGGCGAGCGGTCGCATGGGAGCCACCACCACGTCAGGTTCTGCCGGCATGCTGACCGGGCGCGGACGCCACGTGTCCGGGCTGGGCTCTTACGCCGCTGGCGACAGCGAGGCCTACGCAGCCATCGACGAGAACGAGTTCCGGCTCGTGTCGACCCAGCCGCTCTCCACCTTTGCGCTGGACGTGGACACCGCCAGCTACAGCAACGTGCGACGTTTCCTGCGCGAAGGGCGATTGCCACCCAAGGACGCAGTGCGCATCGAGGAGTTGGTCAACGCCTTCGACTATGCCGACCCGCGGCCGATGGGAGAGCTGCCCTTCGCCGTGACCACCGAGCTAGCGCAGGCACCCTGGCGCAAAGAGCACCTGCTGCTGCGCGTCGGCCTGGCCGCCCGAGCCGTCGACACCGCCGACCTGCCTCCCAGCAATCTGGTGTTGCTCGTGGACGTCTCCGGTTCGATGAGTTCAGCGGACAAACTGCCCCTGCTCAAGCGCGCCCTGCGCCTGCTGGTCGACGAGCTGAACGAGGACGACCGTATCGCCTTGGTGGCCTACGCCGGAGCCGCCGGCCTGGTCCTGCCTAGCACGCCCTGCCATCGCAAGACGACGATCTTGGATGCCATCGAGCGGCTGTCCGCTGGGGGCTCGACCGCCGGGGGCGCGGGCCTCCAGTTGGCCTACGACCAGGTCCGCGAGCACTTCATCGAGGGCGGCATCAACCGTGTCCTCATGGCCACGGATGGCGACTTCAACGTGGGTCCGTCCAGCGACGCCGAGATGGTGCAGCTGATCGAAGAGCGTCGCCAGGAGGGTTCCTTCCTCACCGTACTGGGCTTCGGCAGCGGCAACCTGAAGGACAGCAAGATGGAGCAGCTGGCCGACCACGGCAACGGCCAGTACGCCTACGTGGACAGCTTCCTCGAGGCACGCCGCGTGCTGGTCGAGCAGCTCGGCGGCACGCTGCTCACTCTGGCCAAGGACGTCAAGCTGCAGCTTGAGTTCAACCCGGAGCGGATCGCGGCCTATCGCCTGATCGGATACGAGAACCGACTGCTGGCCGTCGAAGATTTCAACGATGACAGCAAGGATGCGGGTGAGCTGGGAGCAGGCCTCTCGGTGGTGGCGCTGTACGAACTGGTGCCCGTGGGCGCCGACGCTGGGACGAACATCCCCGAGGTCGATCCATTGCGCTACCAGCAAGCGACCGGCGAGCCTCGGGCCGACTTTGCCGACGAGCTGCTGTTGGTGAAGCTGCGCTACAAGCAGCCGGACGGTGACGAGAGCCGTCTGCTCACCCAGGTCGTGCGCGACACCGACGGTGCGCCGTCCGACGACCTGCGCTTCGCCGCCGCAGTCGCCGCCTTCGGCATGCTGCTACGCGACTCGCCCCACGGCGGTGACTTCTCCTGGGACGACGTGGCCGCCCTGGCGCGCGGCGCACGGGGTGACGACCCCCACGGCCGCCGGGCCGAGCTGCTGACCCTGGTGGAAGCGGCCAGCAGTCTGTAGGCGCTGGGAGCGGCCCGTTCCCGGCGCGAGATGCCCTCCACGTCGATGGGAGGCGCGCGAGACCGCGTTGGGGCGGTGACCTGACCTCCAGGCTGTCGGTTTGTGGGTGACCCGCACCAGCGCTGCCCGCCCATGCCATGGGCCAGGCCTGCACGGATCGGTTGCGGGCGGCTATGGATCCGCGCACCCTTGAACCGGAGACACGCGCCATGCCTTGCCTGCTCGCCCTGCTGTTGACCCTGGCCTCACAGAACGCCCCCCCCGACCAGCAGCCTGCCGTGCCGTCGACGCCGTTGCGCCTGATCGAGCAGACCGGCGACGGCCTGCTGGATCTCTACCTCGTGTCTCCCGGCGAGCACGCCGCGCTGCTGGGTGACGGCAACGGCCAGTTCAGGGACGGGACGGCCCGGCTCGGCCTTGCGGATGCCGGCCGCGGCATGAAGGCCGAGCGCGTCGACCTCGACCGCTCCTTCCCCGACGAGTTGCTGCTGTACAACGCGACGGGTGACGTGATCTTCTGGGCGACCGGGTCGGGCTTCCTCCGTGACGATCGGACACCGCCGTCCCACAGCCGCCGAGGAGCAGGCGATCCTGGACACCATAAGCCTGGTCAACCTCGACGACGGCTTCGGCAACCTGATCTACCCGACGGTGCGCTTCACCGTTGTCAACGTACAGGTCGTCAACGGCCTCGGCGCCACCAACGGCAACAGCAACAACCCGGGCACCCTGACCAACACCAACGTGAACGGCGTGGGCAACCTGATCGTGGGCTCCAACGAGCTCGGCAACCCGGTGGTCGGCGACCGCACCGGGATCCCACAACGTCGTAGTGGGCATGGGCAACAGCCACCCGAGCTTCGGCGGCCTGGTGGGCGCGCGGGACAACACCATCTCGGCTCCGTTCGCGACGGTCAGCGGCGGCCGCAGAACCAGGCCAAGGGCGGCCAGTCGTCGGTCAGCGGCGGCTAAGCCAACACGGCTAGAGGTCCGACTTCCTCGGTCAGCGGTGGGCAGAGCCGGACTGCGGCCGGCACCAGTGACTGGGTGGCCGGGTCGCTCTTCGAAGAAGCCTAGGCTTCGCTGCAGCCCCCCATCGACTGGAGGCTCGTCTACCTGATCAAGCGGCTGACGATGAAGAATCCGCTCACACTGAAGTCGATTCGGAGTATGGGGAGCTTGCTCCTAGCCCAGAGCAAGTACGACGAGGCCGAGCCGTATCTGCGCGAAGCGATGGAGGGCACTCGCCGCGTGCTGGGCGATGACCACGAGGACACGCTGACCCTCATGCACAACAGAGGGGTCCTGCTCCGGTACCATGGCAGGTTCGACGAGGGCCAGGCTGAGCCCGCTGACGAAAGTGGCGAGTGATGGCCGCTCCACTCTCCTTCCTCGACACCCTGGCCCTGGCGCACTTCCAGCTCGGCCACATGGCCGCGGCCGTCGAGGCGCAGCGCGGTCGAGCTCCTGCCCGAGGGCGAGGACCCCGATTACGGAGATCGTCTCGCCGAGTACGAAGCCGCGCTGTACCAAAACCTGACGTCTACTCCCGCACCGCCTGAGGTTAGGCGACAGCTGACGTGACAGCTTAGGATCCGCGCACTGGCCCGACCATTGTCACTTCGGCATGGGTGAGAGGCGGTGTTTGGCGCAGCGCTCGGCCTTACGCAAGTTCACCGCTGTGATAGATCCGCTGCACGTCGTCACAGTCGTCGAGGAGCTCGACGAGCTTTTCCATCGTGGCACGGTCTTCACCTTCGAGTGCCGTCGTCGCCTGCGGGACGAACTGGATCTCG
>JBLIMM010000431.1:0-3365 GCA_047638635.1 Pseudohongiellaceae bacterium
CCGGGGTTTCCACTAACGAGTTGACCTTGCCTTCATGGCTGAGGGTCACATCCACACCGGCCAGCGGTGAGCCGAGGGCGTCCACCACCCGACCGAACACCCGGGCCCCGACGTGCATCGGGATCTGTCCCACGTCCAGGTCGAGGGTTGCCGCCGACGGACCGAAGCCGTCGTAACCCAGGCCGCTTCCCCGGCTCTTTTCCCGAAACTCCTCCAAGATGCGATGCAGCGGCCCGTAGCCATGAGCATCCACAACCAGGGCCGGAGGGTTTGGAGCAAACGAGACAGCTTTCCTCGCCGTCCCCGGCGCCCACCACTGGGTCACCGAGAAGCGGCCGTCTGTGTCCACGGGCACGGAATGCACCGTGCGATGGAGAGCGTCAAGGCTCGCCCACCCGCTCCCCCGAACGGGCAGATACGGCAGCTCCGAGCGCCATGCCAGAACGGTCCCCGCATCCGGGACGAGGAAGACCCGCGCCGTGGCCACGGGCTGCCCGAGCTCATCGACCACTTGCCCGATGACAGTCACTTGCTGACAGCGGGCCTCCGACGGCCACAGAATCAGCGGCTGCTCCCCCGCGCCTTCGTCACTCTCCACCGGCATGGGCGTCACCGACGACAATGGAGTCGCAGCTTTCGGTGGCAGTGGCACTTGTGTCGTCGCTGGCCCGACGAGATCCGGCTGAACTATGGCTTGTCCCGCCCCCTCGAAGCGCTCCCAACCCTGGGGTTCTTCGACCAACCACCAAGCCAATCCCCAAACCACCGCCACCAACAGCAACACACCGGTGAAAAGGGTTCTCTGGCTTCTCGGCGCCTCTGGCATGGGTTCGACTCAGGTCTCGGTTCGCGGCCGGCCCAGCATGGCCGAAAGTCACGGAAGGATGTATCAGGGATGTGTACCCTGCCTCTTCGGGAGCTGACATGGTTGGCTTGGCTGCCTGGCCACCGAGGCTCTGAGCTTCAGGCCTCGTGTATCGCCAGACCGCTAGGGAGTGTGACTCCCAGCCACCGCAGCTCGCCCACCCACCTGCTTTTCATAGCACCTTATTAGGAGACACATCATGCGCACTGCCACTCGCTGTGCCCTCGCCCTCTGCGCCGCAGCCCTGCTGTCCGGCGACCTGTCTGCCCAAACGGCTGAATCCCGCACTCAGGATGCGGCCGCAGACGTCGGCCGTGCCGCTGACCGTGGAGCCGCTCGCGCCGAAGAAGGCGCCACGGCTGTCCAGCGCGGTGCTGAGAAGCAACGGGCTGCTGCCGAAAAGGGTGCCACTGCCCGGGGCGCGAAGACCCGCAACGCCAAAGCCGCCGAGCATCGCGTTCTCGCTGCCGAACTCGCAGCTGCTGAAACCTCCCATCGGGGCCGCCTGGCCAAGCTCAAGCGCCTGCACGCCTTGGCCGAGAAGTCTGGCAACAAGAATCAGGTCCGAGAGATCGACGCGCTGAAGACCAAGTCGACAGCCCATCACCGCGAGCGCCTGGCCAAGCTGAAGGAGCGCATGGGCAAGGATAGCCACGCTGCCATGGATCGTGTGGTCAACCGCGGCCGTGAGGCCTCTGCTCCCAATGCGGCCGAGCGCAAGAAGGCCCTCGAAAAGTGGTCGAAGGATCACCCGGGTCGGGGCCACGGTGTCGCTCATCGCGGCAAGGGCATGGCCAAGGACGCAGCGAACGCAGCGGCTCGCGGTGCCCAAGACGCTGTGCGTGGTGCGAAGGATGCTATCCGCGGCCACGCAGGCGATGTGCCCACCGACGCCCAGCGCAAGGCAGCCACCGAGCGTGAACGGGCCGCAAAGCGCGCAGCAGAAGCAGCAGCTACCAGTGGCCGCGATGGGCGTGACGGCTGACGCCGAACACCTCATCCACCACACCGAAACTCCACTACAGAAAGAGATCTCATGATCACCAAGAACACAGTTCTGATTCCTGCGGCACTCGTCCTGGCCCTCTGCCTTCCCGCTTGCGGCGAAGGTGACTCACAATCCGACGACATGGGCAGCGAAAGCGTCGAAGAGAGCCTCGACATGGCCTTCGACGAAGAGCCGATCCCCAGCCAAGACGTAGCAGACGCTGCGGCCGAAGCTGAGATCGACGAGAGCAACGCCGACGACGTCCTTGCCGAGCTCAAGACCGAAATCGACGGCTGAAACCGACGGCTGAAACCGACGGCTGAAACCGACGGCTGAAAATCATACTGGCCGGGCGCGCGGGGGTGAATGTTCTCCCCCGGACGCCCGGCCAGTGTTCGTTCAACGAGAACCGCGCTCTCCGACGTGCTAGCCGCAGTCAGGCAGCACGCCCCTGCGAGCGCCAGGGCACAGCGAGTTCTTCAGCACGCCCACTTAGGGTTGGGTCGCGATCACTGCGTTGCTCAACGTGGCGCCGTAGGGGCTGGCATTCTCTTGAATCGCCGCCTGCCACCCATGCTGCGTACCCACGGGCAAGCCCGCTGGCCATGGGCTGGAAAGCACGATTTGACCAACAGCGATTCCTTTGGTTGGTGTCGTTGCAGAGGAGTAGATCCGGGTCACCGTCCCCCTCCATGTCCAGAGCATCGGCGTCGAGAGTTGTGCCTCCATTGCCACTCGTAGGCACTGCAGGCCAGGGCGCCGAGGAGATCCCTGTCCCGTTGCAATGACACGGCCCACCCGCCAGGGTCAGCCCCGGTGCGGCACTGTTTTGTGCAAAGGCGTTCGTGCCAGAGAAGTTCGCCCAAAACACGTCGAGATCCCCATCGCCGTCGTTGTCGATGAAGTCCGCTTCGATCTCATCGAAGTCAGGGTGCCCCACAATGCCCGCGCTCGATCAGGAGCTGCCACTCATCGCGGCGCCCGTATCGAGTAACCCGTTCTCGGTCACATCAGTGATGGGCTCAGCGGGCCATGAGCCATCCGTCAAGTGGTGGCGAAACACGCGGCCCTGGCTATCGCGGCTACTGCCCACGAGGGCGATGTCAAAAATCGCCGCCCAGATCGACCAAGTCGAAGTCGACTGAATGCAGCTGGGTGTCAGCCAAGGCATCCGCCCAGGGCCACAGCTCGTGAAACGTCCCGGTGCCGTCGTTCAAAAAAGCCAAGCTCGACGACGGACCACTGAAGTTCACGCCGGGTGATGCCAGCAGCACGTCCAGCACGTCCAGCACGCCGTCGATGTCGATGTCGATGTCGATGTCCCCAGCGTCGATATCCCAAGCATCAATGTCCCCGGCATCAATGTCCCCGGCATCAATGTCCCCGGCATCAATGCCCCCGGCATCCATGTTCCCAGCATCCATGTTCTCACTGCGCCCGGCACCAAAAGCCTCCACCGCCGTGGGAAAGTTCCGGCCTGGCTGGAGATCGGAGAGCTGTGCAGACACAGGC
>JBLIMM010000432.1:0-3324 GCA_047638635.1 Pseudohongiellaceae bacterium
GTTCGCCTGGACGGCCGGGTGAACAGTTGAATCACCCTACGGATCAAAACGATGAAGAAGTTCGTTTCTCTTTGTGCTGTCGCATTGCTCTGCACCGGTTGCGCCATGGTCACGAATCAGGCGCTCACGGGCTTCGCCTACAGCGACATGATTTCTCCTGGCACGGTGACCAGTGCTGACGTCGGCACCAAGTCGGGCACTTCCCACGCCGAGAGCTTCCTCGGGGCCTACGCTGCTGGCGATGCCAGCATCAACCGAGCTGCCACCGGCGGCGGTTTGTCTTCGGTCAGCCACGTTGACTACAAGTCGTTCTCGATCCTTGGCTTTTACGCCAAGCTCGAGACCTACGCGTACGGCAACTGATCGTTGCTCGTGAGATCGTCACAGCATGTGATGATCTCGCTGCCGGGCCGCGAAACCCACGTCGGGTTTCGCGGCCCGTGCTGTCTCAAACATACTGTCGGAGAATGGCCATGGGTTATCGCATCGTAGCTGCGTTGTTACTCGCAGGACTCACGGCTTGCGCGCCGTGGCCAATCGGTGAGGCGGGTGTGCTGTCGGGGCAAACACTGACCAGGGGGGCTGCGATCTTGGTCATGACTGTCCCGGATCAGAAACTCAGCGTAGATGAGTTCGTCGAGAACTCAGGTGTCGCGATTGTTCGCTCTACCCGACGACAGCTGGCCGGTGTGGGTTGCGAGGCCTTTGCCAACAACGCCGACACCTTGGCTGACGCTTTCTCCGCAGCTCGTGATCTGGGCTGCGAGTTGGTTGCCCAAGCTGAGATCATCGAGTGGAGAGACCAGGGCGCCAACTGGGTTCGCGGGGGAGACAGACTCGCAGTGCTGCTGAAGCTCTGGTCTGTGGAGGACAGGGCGATGGTTGCCTGGGGTGCTGAAGACGTCGAAGACAAGACCATGGTCTCTGGGATTGAACCACCCCATCGTCTCGCAGAAGAGCTGATGAAGAAGATCGTGAACGAGATCTTCGCGCCGGGCGCGACGGTGTCACAGTACGTGGAGCAGTGAGCAGCCATGGCCCGGCGAACCCCGGGCCTCGTTGCCCTCGCTGGGGCGCTGTTGGTGCTCGTCGCCGTGGGCAGCAGCTCACCGTGGGCCGCCTTAGCAACGGACGCTCGCGCTCAGAGCACCTCTGACTTTCAGATTCTTCACAGTGCCGGGCAGGGGCTCGCCGAAGGGCTCGATGTCCATGACCCTTTGGTGCTAGACCGTGTGGGTCAGCGAGTGGGCCGGCCGCTGACTCCGTTCTGCGCAGCGCTGCCTCTGGTCGTAGGACTCTTCGGGTTGGCTGGCCGTGATTTTGGTTCCGCCTACGAGAGCTGGCTGCTCGCCAACATTGCCCTCGGCTGCTGCGCGGCTTTTGCATTAGCAGCATGCTTGCGGCGCGGGATGTCCGCCTGGCTGGCCCTAGCACTCGCGTTGTTGGCGGTGGGGTTGCCCCCGTCGTTCTGGCACAGCTTGGCCATGAACAGTACGAACCTGGTGGCGCTCGCAGCTTTGTCTCTCGCGTGGTGGTCAGGTGAACGCGGGCTCTTGGCCCTCGAAGGGCTCGCGCTGTCATTGGCAATCTTGGCGAAAACGTCGCCGGCATTGGTCTTGGTCACCATGTTGTTGGCAGGGCGCTGGTCCACGGTGCTTTGGGCGGCTGCTTGGTTCGTGGCGAGCGTCGGCGCCTCTGTGATGTGGTTGGGCTGGGAGATCCACGTGAGTTGGTTCACCCGGGTGTTGCCGGTGTTGGGATACTCGCCGGTGGTGGCTCCCGGGCGCTTCAACAACGCGATGCACGCCTGGAACCTGTCGCCCAACGGCTTGCTCACCAGAGCGGCAGCGGGTCCGGGTTGGTGGGCCGCCGCAGGGGCTTGGGTGGTCACGGCGTTGGTGCTGATGCAGCTGTGGGGAGCCGTGAAGGGATCTCACAGCCGCGCGAAGGGCGTTGCCCGGGGCGATGTGGGTGGGCTCTACGCGCTGTCGGTTGCCGGCATGTTTCTCGTCTCCAGCGTGACCTGGCCGCACCATCTCGTTTTGGCTGCGATCCCCGGGGTGTGGTTGTTGCTGCAGGGGTTTGCCGATTCTGAGAAACAGCGAGGTCAGCTGGTGGCGACTCTCTGCGGGTTGGTGTCATGGTCAGTGCTCGCTCTACCGTTGGGGATGTTTGGCGGGGGCGACCTGCAACCGTTAGATATCCCGCTCAAGACGGGCGCTTGCTTGGTGCTCTTCGGGGCCTTGGTGTCGCTCTACGGGATGACCTCCGAGGTGAAAGTTGATGCGACGGAGAAGATGCAGTGACTCGTCTTGACGCAGATGTTCTGCAGCCGCTCGTGCGTACTTTTCATGAGGACATTCGCCGGCGGGTCGCAGCGGTGTTGCACGAAGCTCGCGTGCAAAGGCGGCCCGAGTTAGCCAGTCGTCCAGGAGAGTGGGGTGCCGGTGATCTTGGCTATGCCCTCGATGAGGCAGCAGAGCAGGCCATCGTCGATTTCGGTGAGGCGCTAGGTCGTCACGGTCCGGCGGTCGTCGTAGCGGAAGGTCCGGGAGAACATCGTTACGGTGCTGCCGCGACAGCCACTTCGGCTTCGGACGCCCCGCCTGTCTTGGCGCTGGTCGACCCGGTAGACGGCACTCGTCCGCTGATGCAAGAGCTGCGCTCGGCGTGGGTGCTCACGGGCTTGGCTCCAGATCGTGGCCCGGCTACTCGCCTTGCCGACATCGAAGTTGCCGTGCAAACCGAGCTGCCCCTGAGTACCGCCGCGATTTACCACGTGCTCACCGCCCGCCGGGGACAGGGGGCCACCATTGCTCGTCACGATGTGCGCACAGGGGAGTGTCTGCAAACTGAGCCTTTGCAAGTTCAAGAGCATCAGCCTTTGGACAACGGCACCTTTTCGTTCACGCGCTACTTACCCGTAGAGCGCACGCTCGTAGCGGACCTCGAACGGCGCTTTCTTGAGCGGGCGATCGCGACCCACGAACTGAACCCGCGACTGATTTACGACGACCAGTATCTGTGCAGCGCGGGCCAGTTGTTTCTGGTGACCACCGGGCGTTACCGCATGCTCGCCGACCTGCGCGGATGGCTGCGAGCGAAGTACAATATCGCTAACTTCACCGCGAAGCCCTACGACCTAGCGGCCTTGTTGATTTACCAAGAGGCGGGTGTGCGTGTCCTTGACGCTACAGGAAAACCACTCGATGCACCCTGCGATACGGAAACGCCTCTCGACGTCTTGGCTTTCGGAAACGACATCCTGTGGCAGGCCTATTGGGGTTTGCTGGAGTCGGTGTTGTCGTCGGCCGCTGACGCATA
>JBLIMM010000433.1:0-3321 GCA_047638635.1 Pseudohongiellaceae bacterium
GCAGGGAAACGAGGTGCTGCACCGCAGCCAACCCCGTTCGTTACGTGGGCGAGCTCTTCAACCGCACTCGGTGAAGCCGCAGCCGTGGCACTTCACGCAGCCCTCTTCGAAGGACAGCTGGCCGCCGCAATCGACACAAGCACCTTGCACCCGGTGAATCTCAGAGGAGGAAGCCTTTTCGCCCTCGATCCGCTCGATCCACTGGCGGCTCTCAGACAAGCTGTCAAAGGACGCCCGCTCACCCAGGATCTCCCGACGACCGTTGCCCTGCTCTGCGCTGCCGTCGTCCGCCACTTCAGGAGCGGTGATTCCAGCCTCACGAGCCTCGGCGGCCTTCAGTTGTGCCTTGAGGTTCTCCGCCCCTTGCACCCGCTCTTCGCGAGCAGTGCAGTACTTCTCTAGGGCCTTGCTGATGGCATCGGAGCACGAGCTGATCTTGCCGTCCTCACCCCAGGCGGGGCGATGACAGGAGATGCCCTTGAGCTGCTTGATCAGCGGCTCGATGCGCGCACCACAACGGAGCGCGTAACTGATCAAGCGACCGATGGCCTCGTTTTGCGAAGCCGCGCAACCACCAGCCTTACCCATGTGGTTGAACAACTCAAACGGCGTGCCGTCCTCGGTTTCGTTGACCGTCACGTAGAGATGACCGCAGCCCGTGTTCATGCGCACGGTGTGGCCCACGGTGACCTGGGGACGAGCTCGTGGAGAGAGACCATCGTCCGCAGCTTTACCTGGCGCCTGTCCAGCCTTCGCTGCTGTGCCACGGCCCAAGTCGAGCTGACGCAAGATCGCCGGGCGACGCAACTGTGGCCCCACGCTATCGCCATAGAACTTCTCAAGACCGGCGTTCAGCTGGCCACCGAGATCGCCCACTTGGTCATCAAGGAAGTGCCGCGTGGTCTCGTGCAACTCGCAGGAAGACAGCAGCACTTGAACCGCCGCCACGTCCCCCGCTTCAACCGCATCCCAGTCCACACGACGGTAAGCCAGAACGACCTCAGTGGCGCGCTCTTTTGCTTCGGACTCCAGCGAAGCGTGGCTCCCTCCGGGATCTATTTTCTCAGCTGCGACCATCAGTTCAGTTTTCCATCAGCATGTCGAGGATATCGGACTTCTCTTGCGCCTCGACCACCGACGGATCTTCAAGACCTGAGGCGACAGCGGGCTTCTTTGTTTCAAGGGCCATGGGCTGGTTACTGCGGCTGCCGTCACGGTAAACAGTGATGCCCTTGCACTTGGTTTCGTAGGCCAACAGGTAGGCCCGTTCCACCTCTTCGACGGTCGCTTCGTGGGAGAAGTTGATCGTCTTGGACACTGCAGCGTCGGTGTGGTCTTGCCAAGCGGCCTGCATGCGCACATGCCAGTCCGGGTTGACATCCCGTGCGGATCGGAAGACCCGCAACACGTCGGCGTCGAGAGCAACGGGGCAACCGTCGATGGTGCCGTGAGCCACGGCGAACTCTGTGACCTGTTCGATCTGCTCAGTGCTCAGACCCTTGTCCTTCAGCGCTGACAGGAAGATCGGGTTGGTCTCGTACATCACCTGAGCCGTACCGCCCACGTCACGCATGACTTGGCGCTTGAAAGCCAGGGAGAAGATCGGCTCGATGCCGCCGGAGCAACCGGCGATGATCGAAATGGTGCCTGTGGGAGCGATGGTCACGCAGTGCGCATTGCGCATCTTGCGCTGCTCGACCTGATCCCAACGGGAGCCCTTCCAGTTGGCGAAAACGCCCTTTTCTTCAGCCAGCTTGGTGTCTTCGTCCCAAGCTTTTTCACGGATGAACTGGCCCACCCGACCTGCGACCGCAAGGGCCTCTTCGCTGTCGTAGCCAATGCCTAGCTGGAACAGCAGATCGGCCCAGCCCATGACGCCCAGGCCGATCTTACGGTTGGCCCGGCACATGGCATCGATTTCGGGCGTGGGATAGTTATTCACCTCGACCACGTTGTCGAGAAAACGCACGGCCGCACGGATCGTCTCTTCGAGGGTCACCCAATCGAAGGACTCATCGAGGCCGGCCACGCCCTGCTTGCCTTCAGCGATGTGGAAGGTGGACAGGTTCAAGCTGCCCAGGTTGCAGGCCTCGTAGGGCAGCAACGGTTGCTCGCCGCACGGGTTGGTCGCCGTCATCGGGCCCACGTTCGGCGTGGGGTTCACCGCGTTAATGCGGTCGATGAAGATCAAGCCCGGCTCGCCGGACTGCCAAGCCTTGGCAACGATCAGGCCGAAGATCTGGCCCACGGTCCAGTAGTCGTCTGCCTGCTCAGCGCTGAAGCCATTGGGGTTAGCAGTGTAGCTCTCGTAATCGGCCCGGTTGTCCGAGCGACGCAGGTAGGCGCGCTCGTTGTCGTGGGGGTTGACCACCACGTGGTGGCGATCCCGATCGGCCTTGACCTGCTCCATGAACTCGTCGGTCACGGTGCAAGAGAGGTTGTAGTTCGTGACCTCGGTGAGGTCTTCCTTGATGGTCACGAAGGGCAGTAAATCTGGATGGTCGATGCGCATGGTGCCCATGTTGGCGCCGCGCCGGAAAGCACCCTGCTGGATGGCATCGGTCACAGCGGAGAGCATGCGCAAGAAGGACAAGGGCCCTTCGGTGGTGCCACCAGAGCTGGCCACGATGGAGCCCGACGGACGCAGCTTCGAGAGATCAATCCCGGTACCACCGCCAGCGCGCTGCACCAAGGCAATCTGCCGAGCGGTCTCCATGATGTCAGCAATAGAGTCTTCGAGGGGCAGCACAAAGCAGGCGGACAACATGCCCAAGGGGCGACCGGCATTCATCAACGTGGGCGAGTTGGGAATGAACCGCCGCGACCACATCATCTCGAAGAAGCGTTCGCTCCAACTCTCAGCATCAGATTCATCGCTGGCCACATGGTCTGCCACCCGCTGAAACAGCTCGATGGGCGTCTCAACAACGACGCCCTTGCCGTCCTTTTTCAAGTAGCGATTGTGAAGCACCCGCAGCGCATTGTCGGTGAACAACCCGCTCCCCTGATCATCGTCGCCGTCATTGCCGTCGTCGGTAGAGAAGCGACCGGACGCCTGAGACGTGGATGACTTGGAAGCGCTAGGCGCCTCCTTCGGGAGTTTCCCGGGTACTTTCTTGCCAGCTTTGACCATGCTAATTGCCTCCCCAGGCATCGATTGAACTGTGACTTTAGGATGTCGCCATATCTAGTGGTGCGCACCACGACTTGGGCCCGCGAACCGTTGAACCCCAACATATAGGGGGTCGTTCAAACAGCCAAGGGAAACATCTCTCAGAATTCGAACGCTAGCGATCCCGTCGTCAAAGGCCGCTCAGCCCC
>JBLIMM010000434.1:0-3311 GCA_047638635.1 Pseudohongiellaceae bacterium
CCCAACCGAGTTTGAAGGACACAGCCAGACTGGCAAACACCAAGACCACCACCACGATGCCGGCTGCAAACGACAGCCCCAAGGCCAGAATGCGCTGCTTGTCTTCGCCAGCCTGCTGCACGAACGACAAGATCTTGATGGAGATCACCGGCAGCACGCAGGGCATGACGTTCAAGATCATGCCCGCCAGGAAGGCGATAGCTAGCCACCCCCCCAAACTATGGTTGGCTTGACTCGTGCGCGGCTCAAAAGCTGGGAACTCCACGGCCGCATATTCTTCGTCGGTGTACTCCACCCATGCGGCCGTCTCTTCGCCAAGGGTCTCACTGGAGGCCGTCAGTTCACCGCTCGCAGTACCGTTCGCTGGTGCGCTGAAGAGGTCGTCTGACGGGAAGTCCGCGAACAGCCCATCGCCGCCATCGGTCTGAGCTTGCAGGTCAGCGCTGTAGGGCACACAACTGCCACTGTCCTCGCAGGTCAGCCCTTCGAGATGGGCGCTGATGGCAGGCAAGCTGCCGGGGGTGTCGAGACGTCCCTCGGCCCACACCACCAGAGATCCTTCGTGCCCGTTGATCCAAGCTCCTTCAGACAACTCACTCTGATCGAAGCGATGAGGCTCTGGAAAGCGCGCGGGGCTGAACGTCACCCCCGCACCTTCGAAGCTCACCACGGTCGGCAAGCCAATGGCCTCGGGGTGCCCTAGAACATCGTGGTAGAGGTGCCAGCCCTCGTTGACATCGATGGTGATGGCCAGCTGCACCACATCGTCGGCGAGGCGAGCATGCAAACTCGCAGAGGCCTTGTTCAGGTCCATCCCAGGCAGGCTGAAGCCCTGCTGCCCTTGCACCGGCTGCAACACAGCCAAGAGGACGAGAGTCAGCAACGTGGTCGGTGATTTCATGGCGGCATCCAGGACAGCGTGGTTCAGCGAGTGCGTATGGCTTTGTGACAGCGACCAGGACGGCGTCACTCCATCCGGTGTTGGCCGGGTGTCTCACAAAAGGACAATTACCGTTTCTCAGTGTTTATTGCAAAAACGAGCGCGGTGGAGGCTTAGCTTCGAGAGGGCAGCCAGCTTTGCATCTCAGTACACGCAGCCTGCAGCGGTTCGCTCCATCCAACCCACGGGTGACGGGCACCCAGTGTGTGGTCACCGTTGGCAAGGGCAACTCGCTGCCCTTGAGCCAACCAGCCTTCGAGAGCCACCGCCTCCCTGGGCGGGACGACCAGGTCATCATCCCCAGCGAGAATCAGCACCGGGAGCTGCAGGGATTGGCAACAGGCTTGCAGATCGACTTCAGCCACATTGTCGAACCACGGACGGCCCAAGGGCATGTCCTGCCCGGTGCGACCGTTGCGAATGATGATGCGATCGTTGCGCTCTAACTCTTCTAGGGCCACCTCGGGGACTCGCTGAAAGTGAGACACACCATTGAGTGACACCACTTTGGTGATGCGCGCATCACGGGCGGCGGCCAGCAGAGCGACGCCTCCTCCCAGGGAGTGCCCGACGACCGAGACGCCTTGATCGACGTCGAGGTCCAGAGCCTCTTGCTCACCCCAGAGGGTTTCCAAGACCAACAACAGATCGTCCCTGTGGCGACTCACCGTTTGGGTTTCGAACAGATCCAGACGATCGAAAACGACACCGCCGCTCGTGCCGTTGTGGCTCAGGTCGAACAACGCGACGGCTCGGCCCCCGGCAGCCAACCGCTCAGCCAAGTGCGGGAACATCCCCCACTGGCGAAAGCCCTTGAAGCCGTGGCAAAGCAGAGTGAGGGGAGCAGGGCCACCAGCAGGCTGCACGAGATCGACGGTCATGGTCAGCCCGTCGGGGCAGCTGATCTGCCTTGTCGACTGAGTGACTTCACTCAATGCGGTCATGAGGGCTTCCTCAAAAGAACAAGTCGGCGGGACTGTCCGGCCACGTGCGGGCCCCCTTCGTAGTCGCCCCAAGTGCCAGCGACGGCCAGGCCTGCCCCCGCAGCTAAGGCGTTGATTTCTTCGCCGGTGAACAAGCGCACAGACTCGAGCCAACGACGAGGCGAGCCGCCCGGACGGGTCATGGCGATGGTCTTCTCCACCCGGCGATTGCCGACAGTCATGGACCGCTGCACTTCGATGACCATGTCGTCTCGGCGCTCCGTTCCTTCGGGCACCAAGTTGCTGCTCACCGTGTCTCGGTCCATGAGGTCGAGAAAGAGGCTGCCTCCCGGGGCGAGCACGCGGGCGATGTCGCAGAGCGTGGCCTGGTGATCGGCATCGTCGTCGAAGTAGCCGAACGACGAAAAGAGCATGGTCACCGCGTCAAAGGACCCGTCGGCGAAGGGCAGCTTGCGCATGTCAGCGCGCACTGTGTCCAGGCCCGCCTCTCGGGAGCGCAAGGTCAGGTCGGCTGACAAATCGAGACAGGTCACGTGGCACTGCTCGGCTCGCAAAGCCAGGCTGTGACGACCAGCGCCAGAGGCCAGATCCAGCAAACGGTGGTGTTCCCGATCGAAGGACAGGTAGCCCAGCACGGCCTGAATCTCTCGGGTCGCCCCCAACTCGTCGCGGTGGGGATAGACATCCAAGTAATCAGCCGTGAAGGCTTCGACGTACCAAGGTTGGGAAGACATGGGGCGCATCGTACCGAAGGTGGCAGGCGTGTCACTCTGGCCAACGCCGAGCGAGCCCTCTGATGTTCCCAGTTGGCCGGGGGTTTGCGTCTCTTCTGAGACGAATGGGCATTTCGATGAGGCCCCTGGGCCCGGCAGCTGCGCCCACAAGCCCTAAGCCGAGCGGCCCTCGCCGTCGCCCTGGCTCTCCTGGTCCGCGGCCTGGCGCCAGAGCGCTTCCATCTGCTCCAGGCTGGCCTTGCTCAGCTCATCGCCCAGGGCGGTCTCTAGCGCGGTGAATCGCCGACGAAACTTAGCCATGGTGCGCCGCAGGGCGTGCTCAGGGTCGACGCCCAGCTTGCGAGCCACGTTGACCGCTGAGAACAGCACATCCCCCAGCTCGTCCTCCATGGCATCTGCATCGCCACTCTCCTGAGCGACCACCAGTTCGGCCAGCTCTTCATGGAGCTTATCCATGGCCCCATCACTCTCGGGCCAATCAAAGCCCACGGTCGCTGCCACCTGGCCGAGCCGGTCCGCCCCGGTCAACGCGGGGAGGTGCCCGGGCACCTCGTCGAGCAATGATGGCGTCCGCCCCACGCGCTCCCGGGCTTTGCTGGCGTTCCAAGAAGCCAGGGCAGACTCTGCATCGGCCGCGGACATCTCGCTAAACACGTGAGGGTGCCGGCGCACCAGCTTCTCAGCGATGCCCTG
>JBLIMM010000435.1:0-3280 GCA_047638635.1 Pseudohongiellaceae bacterium
GGACAACACGAGTTCTACAGCGGCCCGAGACACGCCCTCCAGAGGACGAGCCAGCCCCACCCCAAAGAGACCGTCCACCAGCAGCGTCTGCCGATCGAGCTGCGGGCTACGGCCGTCACTGAGAGGCTGCCACACTTCACCGGACACGATCTCGGCGGTGAGCGCCCGGGCCACTAAGGCGTCGCCGCCGTTGTTCCCGGGCCCCACCATGAAGATCACTCGCTCGAGCTTGTGCTCGGCCGCCAGCTCGAGCACGGCCTCGCCCAAACGGCTGCCCGCGCCGTCCATGAGCCCCGATATCGAGAAGCCACGCTCTTCACACAGCCAGCGATCCATCTCCCGAGACTCCTCGGCTGAGTAGGCGATCTGAGCCGGGTTCTCACAGTCTTGCCAGGGGGACATAGCTCAATCATCACCAAGCGAACAGGGGCCGTCCCCACAGCGGGGTCTTGCGGACTCGCCGCCGGCCCACACAATGCTATCCGCTGCCCGTAGTCCCAGGTCCCCTTCCTCCCACCCGGAATCCTCGCCGTGAGCTCCCGCACTGACGCGCCCCAGAGTGTGGTCTCATCGCGACCCTCCCTTGTTCGCCGCCTAAAGGCCTGGCAAAAGCGCACGCCCTTCAACGCCTACTGGCTGGACAACCGCCACCTGCACGCCGCTGTGTCCGCCCTCGCTCCCCATGCCACGGGAACCTTGCTCGACGTGGGCGTGGGAGAAGGGCAGTTCGACCGCTACTTTGCCCCGTACGTCACTCGCACCTGGGGTCTCGAGTATCCGCCAGTAGTTTTCGGCAACCTCAACCCTGACCTCTGGAATCACATCGAGAGGGTCCGCGGGATCATCGACATTTTCGGGGATGGCCAAGTGCTCCCGGTGCGCACGGCCAGCTGTGACACCGTGCTCTCAGTCGAGGTCTTGGAGCACCTGCCCAACCCCGAGAGCTGCGTGTCCGAGATGGCCCGCGTGCTCAAACCCGGGGGCAAACTGCTGTTCACCGTGCCCTTCGTCCAGCCCCTGCACCAGCTGCCCTACGACTTTCGGCGCTACACCATCCACGGCCTGGCTGACATTCTTGAGCGCAACGGCCTCAAGGTCGAGAGCATCACTCCCCGGGGCAATGTGGCCACCGCCGCCGGCGCCGTGCTCTCCCAGTACATCCTGCGCCACTGGGCAGCGAAGCGACGTAACCACGACGGTGCGGTCACCATGCACCCCATTCGCGGCCCCCTCGCCCTGCCCTTCCTGGCAGCAGCGCAGCTCTTCTTCGCGGTCATGGAACGGTTCGCCAAAGACGACGCCCTGAGCCTCGGGTACGGCGTCGTGGCCACTCGCAGCTCCTGAGCAGCCCCCGCGGCAAATCCAGCTGCGGGCCGCACTCTTCCCTGGCCAGCGAGGCCGTCTCCAAAGCGCCACTTGCCAGACGCTACAGCCACACCTGTAATAGCCAGCCTCAAACCAAGGCTCACCACGACGGTACCGCTCACCTGGGGCGGTCACCGAGGGAGCCAGTAGAGGAGTGTGCGCCATGGTGTCGTTGTGTTCGTGGGTCGCCTGTCTCCTCCTGCTCATGCCCGGCCCCTTGGACAAGGCGGACGATCAGGCGCGGTACATCGACGGCCTCTCAGACCGTGGCCTCCACGAGCTCATCGTCGACGAAGCTCAGTCGTTTCTCGCTGACTACTCAAGTCACGAGCGAGCCAACCTGGTGCGCTACCGCCTGGGCACGGCTCTCTTCGAGCTGGACCGGAAGAACGATGCGCGCTCGTACTTCGCAACCCTGGCTCGGGTAGGCAGCTTCCGGTTTCGCGCCGAAGCCTGCCTGCGCCTCGGCCAGTGCGAGCTCGACGGAGGGCGAAACGAACAGGCAGCCGTAGCCCTGGCCACGGTACTGACTCTCGACGCCGCCTACCTGCACATCCCAGCGACCTACCTCCTGGCGGAGATCGACTTCTCCCAGCAACGTTGGGCCGACGCCTTCCCGCGATACGCCGAGGTACTCCAAGGCGATCCCAACGGTCCTTACAGCCACGATGCCAGCTCGGCTCTCGCCTGGTCGCGGTACCGTCTGAGTGACCACGAGGCCACCGCGTCGCTCATCAAAAGCATGCTCGCCGGTCAGCTCCCGGACGACAACGGCGGCGAGCTGCGTCGAGAGCTGCAGTTCTTACACGGTGAGTCCCTACTAGCCCTAGATCGCCCCACTGCGGCCTTGGCCGCCTACGAAAGCGTCGGGACGGGCCCTTATGCCGACGGAGCTCTGCGGGGCGCTGGCTTCGCCCACGTCCAGCTCAATGATCAGCGTTCGGCGGCCCACAGCTTTGAGCAACTCGTCGAGCGTTTTCCGTCGAGCCCCTTCGCCTCCGAGGCCATGTTTCAACTCGGCGTGCAGCGCTTGGCACTGAACGACGGCGAGGGTGCCCTGGATGCGTTGTCCTCAGCTGTCGTCGTCGAGACCGCCGAGATCTACTACTGGCGCGCCCGCGCCCTGACCCAACTGGGTCGGAGCGACGAAGCCCTCACCGCCCTCGACCGCGCCGACGCCAGCTCACCAAGCGACGAACTGGCGGGACACGTTCAGGTCGCTCGGGGCGATTTGCTCGTGGCCAGCGGACGCTCTGCGGAAGCGGCGAAAGCCTACGCCCAGGCCTACAGTAAGGGCAGCTCGTCCGGAGCCCTCCACGCCGCCGCCGTCTCGAGCCTGAACAGCGGCGACCCCAGCACCGCTTTACAGCTCGTGGACCAGTTGCTCGCAGAAGGCGCCAACGACCAGGACATCCATCTGACGCGAGGCGAGGCGCTCTTCGCACTCGAACAATGGGACCTCGCCCTGGGCGAGTTCAGCAAACTCCCCCACAGCACCCGCGCAGCGTCGCGGCAAGCGTGGTGCCATTACCAGCTCGGCGAGCTCGCCACAGCTGCCCAGCACTTCGGCGCCCTGGCCACTGATCACAGCGGAGCCGCCGAAGCCGAGGAAGCCCTCGCCATGGAGGGACGCAGCCACAGCGAGCAAGGCCATCAAGACCAAGCCCACGCCGCATGGCAGCGCTACCTGCAACGATTCCCTGAGGGAGGCTACGGCGCAGAGGCGCTGCTGGGCCTCGCTCGCGGCAGCAGCGGAGAGATGCGCATCGCCCGACTCACAACCCTGCTCGACGGACATTCCGGGAGTGAACAAGCGCCCCATGCGTTGCTCGAGCTAGGCGACGCTCTTGCCGAAGCGGGAAACCTCGCTCAGGCTGCGGCGGCCTACCAGCGGCTCCTGGCTGAGTTCCCCGAT
>JBLIMM010000436.1:0-3278 GCA_047638635.1 Pseudohongiellaceae bacterium
GGGGAGCCCGAAGCGGAGCGAAGGGCTCCCCTCACGGGGCTCCCCGGCATCCTGCGCGTCCTGAGATCGATCGTCTGGCATGGTTCGTCATCCTGGGCGCCCTCTACACTAAACTTACGGGGCCGAACTGTCTCAGGCACGTTGGCACAGAGGGTTGGCTGCTGGCACTTTCAGCGGTATCCCCGGCACCCCCGTAGCGGGCAAAGCTGCGTTCAACAACACACCCGCGTCCTACGGCATCGTTGAGCGCACGTTCAGCGAACACATGGCCAGCGTCTTCCCCACGTTGCCAGTTTCGTCCTACACAAATCTCCCAGCAGAGTTGCAAGACGGTGCCATCGCTGACGCCTATGCCTCAGCCATCGCCGCCAACCCCACGGGTGACTACAACGACGGCGAGATCCGCAACTTCACCTGCCAGACCTGCCATATGCCGCCGGTCACCGGCAAGGGTTGCGCCTTGAGCGGAGTTCCCACCCGCACGGACCTGCCCCTGCACGACCTCACCGGTGGCAACTACTGGGCGCCCTCAGCCATTGCTTGGCTCGACAGCAACAACGGTTTGCAACTGGGCGGAGGTCTGGCCACGCAAACGGTCACGGCCATGACCCTGGGCCAAGATCGCGCTCGGGACAACCTCGAAGCGGCGGCGTCCCTCGACATTTACGGCGACACCCTGCGAGTGGTCAACCTCACCGGGCACAAGCTGATCAGCGGATATCCCGAAGGTCGGCGCATGTGGTTGAACGTGCGCTGGTACGACGAGCAGTCCGCGCTGCTCCGCGAAGACGGTGCCTATGGATCCATCAGCATCGCTCTCCCCGGGCAGCCGTCCAGCGCAGACACGATCCTCGATCTTCATGACCCGAACTTGGTGGTCTTCTCCGCCGAGCACGGGCTCAGCCAAGAGTGGGCCGTCAAACTGATGACTCTCGGGACGCCGGGCACCTTGCCCTTGAGCTACGACCGCAGCACCGGCGCCGTGACCAAGACACTGGCCGACCTCGCCGCCGAGGCCCCGGGCAGCGCCGCCGAGAGTTTCCACTTCGTGCTCAACGACACGGTCCTGGGCGACAATCGCATTCCTCCCTTTGGGATGAACTACGACGAAGCCTTGTCGCGAAACGCCGTGCCGACTCCTGCCACCCAGTACAGCAACCCCGGACCCGGCGGCACCTTCCGTCACTGGGCAGAGGTCGAACTCGCACCTCCGGCGGGCGCTGACCACGCGGAGATCGACTTGCTCTACCAGCCCACCAGCTGGGAGTACATCGAGTTCTTGCTGTTGGCAAACACCGGTGCTGTGGCGAACCTCTCCAGCACCGGCGACGACTTGGCCGACGCATGGTTTGCCACGGGCATGGCCGCGCCCCACGTGATGGCCTCCACCACCTGGACTGCAGCTGCCAGCGTGTCCCCCTGGACTGACCTGGGCAACGGCCTTGCCGGTTCCTTGGGTGAACCGCGCCTTGGGGGAGCAGGACCGGCGATCGGCGATCAGTCCGTGGCTGTCTCCCTGGAGAACGCCGCAGCGAACGCTTCGGCGTTCTTGGTGATGGGTCTCTCCACGGCGTACTTGCCTGCCAAGGGCGGCGTGTTAGTGCCCTCGTTTGACGTGTTGCTCAGCGGCTTGCCAACCAACAGCGCGGGAACCTTGTCGTTCGTCTTCCCGTGGCCGAGCACCGCGCCTTCTGGTGCTCCCGTGATCATGCAGTACTGGGTCCCCGACGCAGGGGCACCGTTTGGCTTCGCGGCAAGCAACGGTCTACAAGTTGTGACGCCGTAGGTTCTGGCAGGTTCAGAGGGGCGCGCACGAAGCTCAGTCGAGAGTCAAACTCTCTGCGTTCGTGTGTGCCCTAAGACTCAGGCTTGCCTACGCACCATGTGGTCATGCAGCGCTTGCCCTGCACGTTGGTGGTCTTGATCGGGTCGGCGAGCTCGGCGTTCCAGTGGGCGGTCGTGGCGAGAAGTTTCGCTTCATCCACAAGAAAGCGATCTGTGCCATCGGGGAGACGGTAGCGGCGGCAGGGATCGTCGGTGCTTGGGCCCGTCGCCTTGCCAGGGGCTTTGAGGCGGCCCTCTATGCCGATGCTTGACGCCAGTCGCGTAAACAGCAGGCCACCGGGGGCGAGCACGCGCCAGAGTTCGCAGACCATCTTGTCGAAGTGAGCAACGTCCTGGGCGAAGTGCAACACAGCGCTGCAAATCACCAAGTCGAAGCTGGCGTCGTCAAAGGGTAGTGCGTCCACGTTAGCCTGAGAGACCGAGCCAGGCCCCACTCTGCAGCCCGCCGCTGCCAGAGCCTCGCGAGCCTTCAGCACCAGCGCCTGATCCCGGTCGACGGCACGGACTGACAAGCCGGCCTTGGCTAAGCCGATCATGTTGCGCCCGGCGCCGCAGCCCCCGTCGAGGACACGGGTGTAGCGGTCGAGCTTGCCCCGGACGATTTGGTCCACGAGATAAATGTCGGTGCTCGCCAACCACCGCGGCAAACCTAGCTGCTCGGCGAGAATCGTATGGGCGCTGTGGTCCTGAGTCTTATCCATCCCTGGGATCCTACTCGGCCGCGCCGTCTTGGCCCGCGAGACTTTCCGCACACGCTGCTAGCTTGAGGTCTTCACGGACTTTTCACCGCGAACGGAGCTGAGCAAGCCCTTGAGCTCGGCCATATCGACCTCGCGCAAGAGCAGAATGACCACCACGTAGACCAAGCCCAGCAGCGCATCACGGGGTAGCAGCATCAGCCCTGAACCGGGGACCAGTTGGGCCACCACGCAGATCGCAGCCCCAGCCGCGAAGATGCGCAACACGCTGGCTCCCGACACGATCGCGCCGTGGCTGCGAACTAGCACCGTGACAGCGGCAGCGAGTCCCACTGCCCAACCCGCAGCGCTCCCGGCGGCAGCGCCCATGGGGCCGTGGTCGACCACGAGCCAAGTGGTCGTGAAGCGACACAGGCCGAGCGTCGCCGACATGATCAGCAACGTCGTGCCCGGTCTTCCCTGGGCCGTGATCAACATAGAAGCCACGATGAGCAAGCCGTAGAACAGGTAGCCAATCGACATGACCTGCAAGGGCCCGGACACCACAGACAACGGGTCGCCCGCTTCGAGCGCCCGGCGTGCGGTGCTCGCGAAGACCAATCCATAGGTTTCGTGAGCTGTGGAAAACAGCACCGCGCACACTGGCACCAACAACAGCAGCACCAAGCGGAAGCCCTGCCGCAACGTGGCTTGTTGACGCTTTTTGTCCCCGGAGCTTTCAGCCATGAGCGGAAA
>JBLIMM010000437.1:0-3227 GCA_047638635.1 Pseudohongiellaceae bacterium
CTTCAGCCCACGTGGGCTTAGGCAATGTTCTGCGGGCGGAAGGTCGCTCTGACCTGGCTGCCGGACGCTATACCGAAGCCCTCCGTTTGCGCCCGGGATATGCCGAGGCGCATTTCAACTTGGCGCAGACTTTTCGCGATCGGGGTTTTCCTGAGCGAGCCCTAGAGCAGTTTCGTCTGGCCATCGAGCACAAGCCGGATTGGGCCCACGCCCATACGGTCTTGGCGACGGTGTTTATGGGATACGGTCGCAGAGAAGACGCTGTGGTCGAGTACGAAGCGGCCATTGCACTGCTTCCTGAGCAGGGTTCGTTGCACAACGATCTGGGCGTCGTCTTGCTGGAGCTGGGGCAGCTCGATGCCGCTCGTGAGCACTACCGATTGGCCAGTGACTTGGCTCCGGAGAACTACCGTCCTCAGATCAACCTGGCCAACTTGGCCCTGTCTGTGGGGGACGAGGTGGAAGCCCTCGCTGCCCTGGAGCAGGCCGTGGGAGCGGCGCCGGATGCTGCCGAACCGGCCGCTCGCTTGGCACGTTTTCTGGCATCGTGTCCTGAGACCGATCAGCGGGATGGTCAGCGAGCGGTGGATCTGGCCGAGCACGCCTTGGACTTGACCGGCGGGGAGCATGCCCGGGTGCTCGATACCTTGGGCATGGCCTATGCCGCCACCGGGAGATTCCCAGAGGCCATCTCGGCGGCGGAGCGAGGGCGGAAGCTCGCGGAGCAAGAGGGCGATTCGGCCTTGTCCGCTGAGATTTCTGGGCGCTTGGCATTGTTCGCAGCAGAACAGCCATGGGTGCGACCGAGTGGGGCAGCGCCTGGAGAAGCGGCTGGAGCAGCGCCTGGAGACGAGAGCCCCGAGGGCTGATCTGGGCTCAGGAGTTCAGCTCAGAGTGTTGTCGTTTTGTGTGTGCGGATTATGGGGCGAAAGCCAGGGAAACGCCGCCATCCGGCAGAACATTTGTTTCTGCGTCAACTGCTAGGCTGAGCGCTGCTCTGTCGAGCTGTCGCGTGCGTAGGCCACTGTCAATCCCTGGCCCGTTCGCGACCCGAACTGACCCCCGTTCCCTGTAGCACTTTGCGAGAGCTGTCATGTTGAGATGCACCACGTCCCCCCGCGTATGGCTGCGCGGCGCACTTCTGCTCGCGGCTTTGACTGGCGCTTCCTCGGGTAGCCAGCTGGCTGCCCAAGATGGTTTGCCCACGCCGCCTCTCAGCCCCCACGCCACTGTGTCCCGGACCATTGGTCTCACGGATGTCGCGGTGGATTACCACGCGCCCTGTGTGCGCGGGCGTGAGATCTTTGGAGCCATGGTGCCCTTCGGTGTGGTCTGGCGCACGGGCGCCAACGGCAACACCAAGATCAGCTTCTCCGCAGATGTGCTCGTGGAAGGCCAGGCCCTGGCCGCCGGGGACTACGGCTTGCATACGATCCCCGGAGAGGACAGCTGGGAGGTCATCTTCAACACCGTGAGCGATGGCTGGGGGAGCTACAACTACAACCCGGAGGACGATGCTCTGCGGGTGATGGTGAAGCCCATGAAGGGCGCGCACAGCGAGTCGATGGTGTTCCGCTTTGACAATGTCGAGGCCGAGCAGGCGTCCTTGGTCTTGGCTTGGGGCGACACGGTGGTTCCCGTGACCATTGCCGTAGACGTGGTCACCGCGGTGTTGGAGCAAGTCCGCACTGCCGCTCGTGAAAACGATGAGCGCCCCGGCAGCAACTACTGGTTTGAAGCGGGGGACTACGGTCGCGATCACGGCCTGGACAACAGCGAGATGATGGACTGGGCTGATCGTTCCATCGCCATGCAGAAGTCTTTTGCGAACCTCTGGCTTCGTAGCGAACTGCTGGCCGATGTGGGCAAGGTTGAGGCTGCTGGTGAAGCTCGCGAGGCGGCTTTAGGCCTGGCGGACATGGACAGCCTGCAGCAGTTGGGTTACCGCTACATTCTCCGTGAAGACATGGTCAACGCCGAGGTGGTCTTCGGCATGGTGCTGTCCATGGAGCCGACCAACTGGTGGCCATACGCTCAGATGGGCAAGGTCAAGAGCAGCTTGGGCGACGACGAAGGTGCCGCCGTGGCTTGGCGTGCTGCCTTGACCATGAACCCCGACGACGTGACTCGTGCAGACATTCAAGCGAAGCTGGCCGGGGTCGGCGAGAGCTGAAGCCGCCTTGCCTGTGAACGACTCGCTCAGGCCTCGTTGACTGGAGGCCAGGGCCTCTTGTTTCGCAGGTAGCGTCCTTCACCCAATGCGTCGAAAAACATCGGCAGCAGCGGATGGCGAACATCGTCTTCGCTGCTGTCGGCGGCTAAACTGGTTTGGGCCGCGTAGGTCACGGAAGAGCTGTCGTGGACCAGCACGTGGTACCAGGGCTGGTCCCGGCGGGGGCGTGTGTTGTTGGCCAGATACCAGGCTTTGGGCGCCTGACAGCCGTCGTCCAGGGCGACGATGACACCCCGATAACCGTAGCGCACATGCTGCACGAGCTGGCCGACTTCGAAGGGCTCAGCGGGAGGAGGATTGTCGCCCACCAGGGCCTCGAAGGCCTCGCTGTTTGTGGGCGGGCTCACCGAGTCGCGAACCGCAGTTAAGACCGCAGCTACGGTGGGAGGAGGTGGCGGTGAATCTAGAGAGGCCAGGGCGCCTTCGAGGGTTTCTCCCCAACCAGCGAGTTCAGCCAAGACGACTTTGCGCACCGTCTCTGACGGGTCGTCGTAAAGGCGCAGAAGTGAGGGCAGCTGCTGGGTGTCCGGCACGGGCTGGTCTCAGAGCGGGAGGGTCGGGAGGTGAGGGGACATGGTAGCCGACCATTCAGTGGAATGCCCTTGGCGCCCGATGACGGGGTGATGGTTCTGCTCTCTCGTTCCTTTCTAGCTGTCCCCCCTTGGGTGTCTATTCTTGCTCGAGGGTTGGCTGTTGCGTTCGTGCTGGGGGCTGTCCTCGCGCCCCATTGGCAGGCTCCAGCGGTGGCTATGGCCGGCAACGGACGGGGAATCATGGTGTTCAGCTATCCCCCGCGCATTGTTGTGCTGGCCATGGCAGTCGCCTTGACGATTGAGGGACTCTGTCGCTGGTGGAGAGCGGGGCGCTCGCATGGGGGGCGCTGGGCCCTGCAGGCGGGCTTGATGCTGGGAGCGGCGTGCGCCTCTCTGCCTCAGCTGGACTGGGGAGCGGGGCGTCGTCCGGCGCCGGACCATTGGCTCACCGTGCTCGGTTA
>JBLIMM010000438.1:0-3203 GCA_047638635.1 Pseudohongiellaceae bacterium
AGCTGAGGAGCACACGTTCAAGTCGACCTACAGGGTAGCTCCAGGAGCGGACCCGTCCGACATTCTGTGGGCTCACCATGGTGCGGACGGGGTGCACATCGACAGCGACGGGCGACTGATCGTGGACACGGCTGCTGGCCCGTTGGTCGACGCAGCTCCCGTAGCGTGGCAAGTGATCGATGAAGCTCACCGTGAAGTCCCCGTGAGCTTTCGGCTGAGCGAGGGCACGGATGGCGCAGTCGATGTGGGCTACACCCTCGGTGACTACGATCGCAGCCAGCCCCTGTGGATTGACCCAGCGGTGGTGGTTCAGACCGGCTTCCTGGGAGGCACTGCGCAGGATGAAGCCCAAGCGGTGGCGGTCGATGCTGCTGGCAACGTCTATGTGGGAGGTTGGGCCCGCTCCGACGAGAACAGCTTTCCGGCCACTGTCGGTCCCCATGTGACTTACACGCCGACGTTCTCTCCCTGGGGTGACGCCTTTGTGGCCAAGCTCGACCCCACGGGCTCGACCCTGATTTACGCAGGTTACATCGGTGGTTGGGAGTTCGATTTCGTCAACGACATGGCCGTGGACTCGCTGGGGCGGGTGATTGTTGGCGGTCACACGCAGTCCACGGAGAACGACGGCTTTCCCGTGATCGGGGGCCCCGACATGACTCATAATGGCGGCATCGACGGCTGGGTGGCTCGAGTCTCCGCTGACGGAACGAGCCTTGAGTACTGCGGTTTCGTCGGTGGCAGTGCCAATGAAGATCGGCTCTTCGGTGTGGACGTCGATAGCTCTGGGCGCGCGTACTTGGCGGGACGGGCTTCGTCGACCCAGCTGACCTTTCCTACGGCGGTGGGCCCTGACTCGTTTCACAACGGCAGTAGCGATGGTTTCGTGGCCCGTCTGGACAGCAACGGCTTCGCCTACGAGTACTGTGGCTTCATTGGCGGTCTCTCCTCGGATGAAGCGACCGCGATCCACTGCGACGATTTTGGCAACGCCTGGGTCACCGGGCACACATCCTCTGACGCAACGAGCTTCCCGACTTCTGTGGGGCCGAGCCTGGTCAACGCCGGTGGCTCCGACGCTTTCGTGGCCCGCATCGCCCCCGATGGTTCGAGTTTGCTCTGGTGCGGCTATGTCGGTGGCTCGGGCTACGAGACCCCCGCCGGCATGGACGTGGATGCCAACGGCGATGTGTACATCGCTGGTGTGACCACATCCCTAGACTTTCCTGTCGTCGTGGGGCCAGGCCTAACACCCACGGGCACCGCCGATGGCTTCGTGGCCAAGATCAAGGGGGACGGAACAGCTGCCCTCTACGCCGGGGTTATTGCCGGGTCGAGTACGGACAGCCTTTCCGACATCGCCGTGGACGACGAGGGCGGAGCTTGGGTCGTTGGCTACACCTTCACGAAGGAAACTGACCCGACGCCGCTGCCCCTCGGCGGTGGTCCCGACATGACCTACAACGGCACCGGGGACGGGCTGGTGGCGCGAGTGTTGCCGTCTGGGGCAGGCCTCGATTTTTGCGGCTACGTGGGCGGTGACTTGCACGACAGGCTGTGGGCTGTGAGCTTGGTCCCGTCGGCGCTCACGCCCGGGGTCACTGAGGCCTGGGCCACGGGGCACACGTTGTCCACTGAGGCAACTCTGCCTGCGGTGGGGGGCTTTGATTCCACTCAGAATGGTCAGGAGGACGCGCTCGTTGTGCACCTTCAGAGCGCCCATGACCCCTGGGTGGATCTGGGCAACGCTCTGGCCGGTGGATTGGGCGATCCCACTTGCGTTGGTGCTGGGACGTTGGGCCCCAACACTCCGATTTCGTTGACCCTGGGCAACGCTCGGGCGAACAGCACTGCTTATCTCTGCGCTGGCCCGGGCACTCTGTTCGTGCCCTTCAAGGGCGGTGTTCTGGTTCCGGACATCAACCCGCCAGGGTTCTACGTCCCTGTGCCCACCGGTGCTCAGGGGGCGATTGTCTTGTCCGGCACCATGCCCCCGGGGTTTCCTTCGGGGCTGACGCTGTACTACCAATGGTGGATTCTCGACGCCGCCGGCCCAGCAGGCTTTTCAGCCTCGAACGCTGTCTCAGAGACGACTCCCTAAAGAGCGTGTGCGCAAAGTGTCGCGGGCCGAGCACACCTCGAGGAGGCCACACAGGGGCGGATTCCTCCGGCGGGCTCGTTTGCTTCCGCCGTGAGTTTCCCCTGTGCTGCTGAGTCTTGACCGGCAGCGGGCATTGTTTCTATGTAGTTCGGGACGTCACTGCCGCTAGAAGTTAGCGTCAAGCTCCCGCAGCAGACCGGGGTTGTCTCGGTTCGGTGGTGCGGGTTTGTCTCCCATTGAGCGAACCAAGAGAGGTCGAGAAATGAAGGAATCCCACTGGAGGGTGGTCAGCGTGGTGTTGACCACTACGCTGATCATTGTGGTGGCGTCTTGGGCTCAGGCCCAGAGTCGCGGAGCCAAAACGGCTGCGAACGACGATCCGGCGTCCATGACGACCCGGGCCAGGGGCAACGTGCTGATCGAGAGGAACCTCTCTCGCTACACCCTTAAAGTCGGGTTTGCTAGGAGCACTGAGCAGGACAAGTACATCCTCTATGACACCTGGAATGTGGCCGAGACCAAGGACATCTGGTACCTCGAAGATCCGCACAAGGTCCGCAGCACCTGGAAGCGCATCCCCTTCGATAAGAAGTAGGCCCGCTCCTCCCATCGCACGCTAAGTCACGAGAATGAGAACAAGCATGAAAAACAATTTTTGGAGAGCCGCCAGCCTGGCGCTCACGACGACGTTGATCTTGGTGGTGGCCTCCTGGGCATCGGCCCAGGATCGCGGGGACGGCGACCTCGTCGCCCCTAAAGGCGAGGTGGTTATCGAGCGCGACCTCTTCCGCTACCAGATTACCTTCGGCGCCGTATCCAGCGCCGAGAACGATAAGTACATCCTTTACGACACTTGGGATGTGGGCAACACGAAGGACATCTGGTTCTTGGAAGATCCGCACAAGGTACGCAGCTCCTGGAAGCGCATGTCCTTCGACAAGAAGTAAGCAGGCCAGGTCTCGCAGTGAGCCCTCAGAGGGCCTCTCAGTAAGGCATCTCAGTAGGGCCTCTCAGTAAGGCCTAGGAGGGCCCAGAGTGCCGAGCAGCGATGTTCCTAGCGTAACGGCTGGGGCAACGTCGCTGCGTTCGTGATGGTCGGTGT
>JBLIMM010000439.1:0-3201 GCA_047638635.1 Pseudohongiellaceae bacterium
CCGCATGAATGTGGCCGATATGCGTACCACTGACTACTTGGTGCAAGGCTTCAACGGGGGAGTGGCCACTCTCGACCCGTCGAACAACACCACCGAAACGGTGACAGTGCCGACCATTCTGGCGGATGCCACAGGGACGATCACTGTGTCTGTGAGAGCTGCGCCGGGCAATACAAACCAAGGCACCTTCTATTACTACTTGGGGCTGGCTCAGCTGAAGCTGACCACGACGGCGACCACCCCCGCTGTGCTGGGCTTCAGCCAGCCTGCCCTGGTTGTGTCCAGAGAGCAGGGCTTGGGCCCTTGGACCAAGGCGCTGTCCGTGTTCGACAGCTTGTCGGCGCTGGGGTCGGTACAACTCTCTGCTGTTGACCAAGCCACCGGGCTCGCCCCGACATGGTTGACCGTCCCGGCTTCGGTCACTCCGGGGCAGCCGTTTGTGGCCACGTTTGATGACGCCTCCGTAGCTCTCGGCAGCTACGACGCGATCCTCTCGGCCACGGCTCCAGGCTACCCCGACGGCCAACTGCTGGTGACCTATGAGGTCCATGAAGAGGCCGGGTTGAACCTGCTTTTCTACGGCAACAGCTATTCGATCTCCAACCAGGGCGTGCCGGCGTTGGCGGGCTTCATTGCTGAAGCTGCGGGGCTGCCCAGCCCGCAAGTTGTGGCTCGGCTCGTGGGTGGGAAAGACTTGCAGTATCACCTGACGGATCCCACCCAAGCAGCGGCCATCGCGAATGGCCTGGCTGAGGGCGAAGAGTGGGACGCGGTGATCATGCAAGGGTTCTCTACTGAGGCCACGGACGCCATCGGTGACCCGGCGGGCTTCCGCGCGGACGCCCTGGCCATTCTCACTGCAGTGCGCACCCACAGCCCGGGAGCTACTGCGGTCATGTATCAGACCTGGGCCCGCGGTCCGGGAAGCTCCTTCTACCCGAACACTTGGCCCGGCCCCTTGGACATGCACGGTGAGGTGCGCAGCAATTATCGCCTGGCCGTGGATGATATGAACGGCGCTTTCGGCACAGGGACGGCGCACTTGGGCGCGGTAGGGGACGGCGTGGCGTTGCTGGCTTTCGATCCGAGTCTCTACACGCCAGATTGGAGCCATCCTACGGAGCCCACGACGCTGCTGGCTGCGATGACTCTGTATCAAGCCATTTGGCGCCAAAGGGCATGCGAGGTTCAGCCGGATTTCTCGGGGACCAGCAACCTGGTCACGCGGCTCACGAGCTTGGGCCTGGGCCAAAGCGACTGGGATGCCATGGCAGGAATCTCTGAGCGGGTAGCGGACGCCGAGCTGCGCCACCATCCAGGCTCAGGGGAGGACTTGCTGTTGCAGACCGGGGTCGACGGGCTGCCCCTGGCTTGCCCAGTGAAGACTGCGTCGTTGGGTGCGCAACTCAGCGTCGATCTGACCAGTCCCAACGGTCTTTACGGTGACGCGCCCGCCTTGTTACTGGTGGACGCCTTCTTCACAGGAATGCCGCCCGCTGCTTTGCCTGGCTTCCCGGAGATTCAGTTCAACCCCGCAACGTTCTTGATCGTGGCGAACCAGGCGCCCTTGGGTGCTGGGCTGACACTCGATGTCCCCCTGACTACGAGCTTGTTGGGGGTCAGCCTCTTGCTGCAGGGCGTGTCTCTGTCTCCCAGTGTCGAAACGGGGCATGCCCAGTTCAGCACCACGGATGGCCACGAGTTCCAGCTGCAATAGGCGGGAGGCAGAGGCGCCCCAGCCCTCGCTCAGAGCAGGCCCTTGCTCGACGCCACGTGAGTGTTCGCGGCGTCCCGAGCTAAAGCCGGACGCAAGGCCCTGGCCACTGCTTTGAACACCGCTTCGATCATGTGGTGGCTGTTGCTGCCAGTGACCGTGATGTGCATGGTCGCGCCGAGGGCATCGGCGAACGAACGGAAGAAGTGGCTGATCAGTTCGGTGGGGAGTTCGCCCACTCGCTCTCGGGGAAAACTGCCGGCGAAGACCAGCTGGCCCCGTCCCGACAGGTCAATGGCCACCTGAGCCAACGCTTCGTCCGTGGGCAGCACGAAGCCGTAGCGGCCGATGCCGTAGCGATCGCCCAGGGCTTCGTCGAGGGCTTCGCCCAGGGCAATGGCTGTGTCTTCGACGGTGTGATGTTCATCGACGTGGAGGTTGCCGGCCATGGCAACGTCCAGGTCGAAGCCGCCATGTCGAGCGAGCTGCTCGAGCATGTGGTCGAAGATGCCCAGGCCGGTGGTGATGCGCGAGGCACCGGAGCCATCGAGGTCGACAGAAGCGATCACAGAGGTTTGCGAGGTGGTGCGCTCGACGCGTCCCACGCGAGGGAGGGCGATGAGTGTGTCTGCCACGCCCTGCCAGGTGATGGCCTCGGTATCTGAGATAGTGAAGTCACAGTTGCGAGCGAGGAGCAGACCGCGGACGCCCATGTTGCGGGCCAAATCCATGTCGCTGGAGCGGTCGCCCACCACGGCGGAGCGGGCGGTGTCCACGTCGACCCGAGCAAGGTAAGGCGAGAGCAGGCCGAGGTGGGGGATGCGACAGGTGCAGCGGTCTTCGACAGTGTGGGGGCACACGAGCACGTCATCGAAGACGACGCCCTGAGAGGCGAAGAGCTCTAAGAACTTCTGCTGCACCGGGCGGAAGACAGACTTGGGGTAGCGGGGACTGCCCAGGCCGTCCTGATTCGTGACCACGACGAAGATGTAGCCATGACGCTTGAGTCTGAGCAGAGAGGGGATCACGTCTCTGACGAGAGTGAGTTTCTCGAGGCTGTCGACGCGTCCGCCGTCAGGCTCCTCGATCAACGTTCCGTCGCGATCAATGAAGAGGATTGCTCGTGTCATCAGGCCGATTCCTTCAGAGCGGTGTGGGGCCGCTGGTTCTTCGTTCGTGTGCTCAGCAACAGATGTGCGCTTTGGGGGCCGCGATCGGAGTTGCGATCCCGGATGACGGCCCTTGCGGCGGTACACAGTTGCTTGGAGCTCCCCCGTTCGTCGACACGAACGCGCAGGAAGTTGGCATGACTCTCAAAGATCTCGCCAAGTTACTGACGTGGCGAGGACAACGACACAGCCTCGAGTGACGCTGGAGGTTATTTTGCAGGCGGTTTCCTGAGCGTTGTGTGATCGCCGTTTGTGTGCACTTTAGTGGGTGATCGCGACTCTGGAGCGTTGTGCGAGCTGCCCGTTTTCTCTACTTGC
>JBLIMM010000440.1:0-3199 GCA_047638635.1 Pseudohongiellaceae bacterium
CCCCGCAGCAGCCGCTCCCCCCCCCAACTCACTCCACCAGCATCATCGCCTCAGCGCGCGCCACGAGTTCACGTGCCGTGCTCAGCCCGTCCTCAAGCTCGACGTTATCCGAGCCTTCGGCCACCAGACCGTCAAAAATCGCCTCTGCGCTCCGGGCCACTTCAAGCGCCAGCTCAGCGCGATCTTGCATGAGCAACCAGTCCGCTTAGCTGCATTCGCTGAAGGCCAGGCCGCTGCGCATGTAGGGCAACTCGTCGAAGTATTGCACCAGGACCTGACCGCGCAGACGGGCCTCTTGCCAGGAGCGGTCGGCTGCATTCAGCTGGCCATTCGCGGCGAGGACCTCTCCCCGACGACTGCACAGCTGGGCCAGCTCTGCCTGAGGGCTGGCGGCTTCGGGGAAGTCGCGGGTGAGCGAGTCGAGTGCGTTCGTAGGTGGCCAGCGAACGCTCTGGGTCGAAGGCGAGCACTCCCGCCAGGCGACTCAGGATCTGGCACATCTCTTCGCGCAGATCGGGTCGGCCGGGGAAGGCCAGCAGGCTCTGCTCGTAGGCAGCAACCGACTGCTCGTAGCCGTCCACTGCGTCTTGCACTCGGTCGGCGTTCTCGGCCGTGTTACCCAAGCCGCCAAGAGCTCGCGCCAGGACGGAGAGGTGCCTGCGATCGTCGGGGAAACGTTCGATCAGGCCTCGCGCGATGTCGGCAGATTCGGTGTACACCTGTAGCGCTTCGGTGTCCCGCTCGGCCGTGGTGCACATGGCTCCGAAGTTCGTCAGCGTGATCACCAGCTGGGCGGTGCGCGAACCGTCGGCATCGACCTCCAGATCATGAAGGCGGACGCTGTGCGAATCGAGCGAGCCGGCGATGTTCGTACCCAGATTAAACGTGCCCAGGCCGTCGGTGTTTTGAAAGGTTCGGAAGCCTGTGGTGCGAGCCACGGCGTCCATGTCACCGTCGCCGTCCAAGTCGCCCGCGCCCACCCAATCGCTGGAGGCGAAGTTTGAACCGAGGGGGATGTCGCCGCCGAAAGTCCCTGCACCGTCGAGGTTCTTGAACCAGGAGAGCGCGAAGTTCTCCGTGGCGCCGGAGGCCAGGATGTCCACATCTCCGTCGCCTTCGAAATCAGCGACGTCCACCCAAGCAGCGAAGGGTGCGCTGGCCTTGAGGGTTTGCTGGGCGCCGAATGTGCCGAGGCCGTCGATGTTCGGGAACCAAGCCAGCAGGCCTTGGCTGTTCGAGGATGCGACCACGTCGAGGTCGCCGTCACCGTCCATGTCGGCAGCGTCGAGGAACCAAGCCAACCCAGGGCTGTACGTCGCCAACACAGCGGCGATGCCGAGCAGGCCGGGTTCCACGGTCACCAGGTCAGTGTAGCTCTTCATGGCCATCTGCCCGTTGATCCAGACCCTCAGGGTGACGTCGAAGCTGGTGGTCTCGACGACGTTGTAAGCATGGCTCGGGTTGGCAGCGCTAGAGGTCGCACCGTCGCCGAAGTCCCAAGACCAGGCTGTAAGCGGCGAGCCCTGTGTGGTGTCAGTGAAGTTGACCGCGAGGGGGCTGCTGGACCGGAGTGGCTGTGAAGTCCACGACGAGCAGGGCAGGGTCGACGGTGATCAAGTCTGTCTTGGTCAACCTGTCGGACTGCTGACCGATGAAGACTGTCAACGAGACGTCGTGAATGCCCGGTGCCCCGAAGACATGGGTCGGGTTCTGGTCAGTGGACTGGCTGCCGTCGCCGAAGTCCCACAGCCAGCTTGTGGTTGGGCTGCCGCTGCTCAGGTCGGTGAAGGTCACGGCGAAAGGGTTGCTGCCCTGGACAGCCGACTCGCTGAAGGCGGCGAGCAGTGGCAAGGGCGCCACGTCGATCAAGCCCACCTTGGTCTCGGTGTCCAGATCGAAGCCCGGGCCGACCACGGACAAGCTGACGGTGTGGCTGCCATCGAGTGTGTAGGTGTGGGTCGGGTTCTCCATGGTCGAGCTGCCGCCGTCGCCGAAAGCCCAGATCCAGTTGAGCGGCGTGGCTCCCGTGGTCGTGTCCGAAAACGACACGGTCAGCGGGTTCATGCCAGAGGTGAGCGAGGCCGTGAAGTTTGCGTCGATCTGGCTAGAAGCTTGGGACGCAACGAGCATCAGCGAGAGCGCAGCCGTGATGAGGCGCGCTGACCAGCCCGTGCTGTCGCTCGCCGCCGGTTGTGTCGCAGTGGTCATGGACAGAGGCTGAGATGCGAGGATTCCCATGGTCTTCTCCAGCACGATGAATTGCCTCGGCGGCTTTCTGGCGTCGGCCCCCGCTTCAAGAGAGGCTACCAGTGAACGGGAAGATGCGTGTCAATCAGCACCGCCCAGCCGACTTTCATGGACTGAGCATGGCAGATTGCTCTTTGGCAGCGGCAGGCAGCTCAGCTCTGCGTCGTGGCTCGCAGCCCGTTGCTGGCGGCGCAGCACTCTCTGCCACGAAGAGTAGGAGTGAATCACCAGCCGTGAGCTGCGGGCACGAAGGCGCAGATGCCCATCGCGAGGGGCGGCGTCACTCTTCTGCGCTCGATTTGGTCGAATGAGCCCATGGCAATCACCTTCAACTGGACCGAACCTGCGTGGCTGGCGGCAGCCGAAGCACGGATCGATGAGGCTCTGGCTGGGGTGGATCGTCCGCGCACCGGGCCGCTGAAAGCCGTGCCGTCGTCGGGGTGCTTCTGCGTGATGACCGCTCCCACCCAGCAGGGCCGGCTCTGGACCAAGCACTGCTACGGGCTGCCCCCCGGGGAGCAGCGTGTGCTCGAGGCCCTCTCTGAGCGCTGGGCTCACAGGCTGCCGGTTGTCGTGGTGAGCTGGCCCGGAGCCGTGATCATGGAGGCCTTTCCGGGTCGTGAGTTGAGCCCTGCGGACCGTCGCGACCACTGGGTCTCCGCGGCTGCTGCCATCGCTGAGATCGCGGCGAGCGAGCGAACGTTGCGGACTGGCTCGCGCTGGGTGTGCGCGATCGACGGCCCCCGGTGTGGGGCGCCGCGGTGGAGTCGTTGATGGAGAGCCCGGTCGTGCGCGCCCTGGAGCCCGACGTCCTGCGCCAGTGCATGGGGCTGGTGCCAGATTGGATCTCCCGCTACCACGACGAGCTGGAGTTCCTGGCGCCGGACAATCCCGCGCACCCGTTGCTCGCGCACACGGTGCGCTCACAGATCCGGGTGCTGGTCGAGTATGA
>JBLIMM010000441.1:0-3194 GCA_047638635.1 Pseudohongiellaceae bacterium
AACCTCAACAAGACACGGCATCAACCGGGCGCCAAGCCGAAGAGTTCCAGACGCTCTTCAGTCGTGAACACCCGAGCTTCGTTCACCTTGCTCAAGGTCGTCACGGAGCGATCGCCGTTGGGTTCTTTGACCACGATCGTCTGCACCGCGAAGCCCTCGCCGGACAGGCTCAGCTCGCGAATCATGTGGGTCAGCGGCTTGCCCTTCGGGATCAACGTCAACGTCCAAGTCGCCGACTCAGCTGTTTTGTCGAAGGCCATGGTGTAGTGCTCTGACAAGGCCAACTCGTCCCCGGAGAAGACCCGCACCAACGAGGTCACGAAGAGTCGCAGGGCATCGGACTGACGCAAGTCGATGGTCTCGCTGCCATCTCGGTTGGTCATGCGCAGCTGGCCCGGTTCGATGAGCAACGTGGACGGCTCGGGAGAGCTGATCGTACGCAGCAAGTATCCCGGCGCGCAAAAGTAGAACTGCCCTTCGCTCTTCAGCGGCACGGCCAGCAAGGCCAGGTGCTTGGTTTCCACGAAGCTCGCCTCGAGGCCGTCTAGCTTGGCGAAGGCGGCGAGCAGCTCGTGGGCGTTGGCCGGGCCATTCGAGAGAGACGCTTGATCGGCCGTTGGGGGTGCGACGTCCACAGGCTGCTGGGCGTGTAGCGAACCGCCGCCAGCCCACAGTACGCCGACTCCCAAAAGCCTCGCGCAAATCATCAGGCTCGCCGGTGGCAGCCGCTTAATGAGGAAGTCGTTCCAGGATCGCATCGGGTGTCCTCGTGAGCAGCTTGCCAGCGTCGTCGGTGGTAGCCAGGATGGTGGTCGCCCGGGAACTCCAAGCGTCTTTTTCTACGTGGCGAATGTCATAGCTCACGCGAATCAGCGGTGTGACCTCGCCGAACCAAGCGGTGACTCGAGCCGTGTCCCCGAAGCTGAGCGGGGTCATGTAGCGGCAGCGCACCTCGGTGATGAACATGCGCATGCCGAGGGCCTGAATGTCGGGCACATCGAGACCGCAGCTGGCCATGAGCTTCATGCGAGCGGCCTCGAAGTACTCGAAGTAGCGACCATGCCAAACCACACCGAGAGGGTCGCACTGATGAAAGGCCACCTGGATGTCCAGCGTGACGGCGTGGTCGGGACGCTTTGGCCGGCTCACTTTGCGCTCCAGAAATCGTAGAAGTTGAACCAGTTGTTCGGAGCCTGCCGGGCGCGGACCTCGAGGCAATCGGCGAAGCGTTGCACCCAAGCTTGCAGGGCCTCTTCGCGGTTCGCCCGGGGCAGCTCGATGCGTTCGGCGAAGAGCTCGCAGGTCAGATCATAACCATTCGGTTCGGTGTAGATGCCGAACACCAGATAGACCGGGCAGCGCAACACGGAGGCCAACAGGAACGGGCCGCTGGCAAAGGATGCCTCCTGACCCATGAATTTCACCGTGACGATGCGATCGTTGAGGCCCACCCGATCACCGGCCACTGCCACCAGCTCGCCCACGTCGAGGCGTGCCCGGACCCGAGCCATGACACCCACCGGGTCGTCACCCAGGTGGATCACTCGCTCGGCCAGCCCAGGATTGAGCTTCTGCAGCAGCGAGTTGATCATGGCCGCGTTCTCGAAGTAGCCCAGGATCTGCACCTTCAGGCTCTTGGCCATGCCCACGGCGCGCATGGCGTCGTAGCTGCCCAGGTGCGAACCCAGCAGAACCGCACCGCGCCCCGTGGCCGACTGGACATCGAGGAGCTCACCGCCCGGATTGGTGATGACCAGACCCTTGGTGTTGCCGGTGATGAAGAAGACCTTGTCGAGGATGGTCTGGGCAAAGGCGCGCAAGTGGCGGTAGATCTCCCAGAAGCCGGGCTGACGCCCGTGGACCCGGGCGAGCCAGTCTCGAGAGGCAGCCACGGCGTGGCGATCGAACAGCCGATACCAGAGGGCCACGCACGAAACCACGGGGCGCGTGGGCCGGCGACCGACGAACGACGCCAGGCGGAACATGGCCTGCATCATCCAAACCTGTCCCCGCTCCTTCTGGTTCAGCCAACCCTCGCCGCTCTCGTCAGCGGCGTCGTCAGCCGGTTGCGGCTCGCCGTTGGGGGCAGGCTCGTCGCTGGAGGCAGGCTCGGTCACGGGTTGCCGCCCAAAAGCCGGCGCGAAAGCCAGCTCACCATGCCCGAGACGCACAAGCGGGTGTGCATGACGCAGAGGCGCAAGTTGTCCATGAACGGGCGAAAGTGGCTGACGCCTCCTTCGTCGGCGGCGAGATAGCGCACGGCGACCGGTAGGTTCACCACGCCCAGGCCCATACGCACCATGCGCACCATGATATCCACGTCGAAGTCCATCCGCTGCGCACGGGTGCGGGAGGCCAGAGACGCCAGCACGGGATAGATACGAAAGCCGATCATGCCGTCGGTCACTTTCGTCTTACTGCCCAGTTCGACCGCCACCCAGAAGTTCGTCAGCCGACGACCCAGCCTGCGGGCCCGGGGCACGGTGTGGTCGTACACGGGGTAGCCCAGCACCAGGTCGCCCGGGCGCTCTCGGCTCGCGATCAGAAAACTTGGTATAGCAGCAATGTCGTGCTGGCCGTCCCCATCGATCTGAAAGGCGTGGGTGAAGCCCAGCTCGTGAGCCAGGGCCATGCCGCTCATCACTGCCGTGCCCTTGCCCTCGTTCCGTTCAAGACGCACCAACGTCACCAGGCCCTCGTCGGCCAGGGCAGCGCAGACGTCACGGCCCGCAGCGCTGCTGCCATCGTCGACGAGAACGATGGTGGGCAGGTGCTCAGCCACGGCCAGCACCACGTCGCGCACGGTGTCGGGGTTCTCGTAGGTGGGGATCAGGGCGCAGGTACGCTGGGCGGCCTCGGGGCTCATGGCGCCGTCCCGGTCTGCTCAAAGACCAGCCGACCGTGGGTGCAGCGATCGCTGTCGTTGCGAATCTCAAACGACACGGCCGGGCCGCCCTGCTCCCAGCGCAGCCAGACCTCGACCGACTGCCCAGGCTCGATGCGCTCGGGAAACTTGAGCCCCGAGAGGCCCGCCAACGAGCCCAGCTCAGGCCGCACCCGACGCACACAAGGCAACACCAGCTCGTGCAGCTGCACCACTCCCGCCATGACCGGGTAGCCACGGAAATGCCCTTTAAAGAAAGGGTATGCGCTCGGAATCACCGTGCGGCAGACGCAGCTGCTCAGACCCTCGT
>JBLIMM010000442.1:0-3172 GCA_047638635.1 Pseudohongiellaceae bacterium
GCGAGGAGCCAAGAGACCCTCGAGAAGCGCTTGCTGCTGCCAAGGGGAGTGCGAATGGCCAGCGGCGCTGAGCACGTTGTCCACGCGCAGCACCCGGCCCTCCCGAGCCACGGCCCGAGCCAAGAAGAACAGGATCTGATCCCGCCCCGGTGCGAGTTGGGAGAAAGCGTCGGACCCCAACAACCCTTCGCACAGCTCCAGCTCTCCACCGGGAACGCCGCTGAGAATGGCAGACCGTCGCTCCGCTGTAGACACATCGTCCAAGGCCGCGCTCAACAGAGCCGCAGCGGCCAGGGGATGCTTGACCCCCAGGGACAACAACGCCTGCCGAGACACCCGCACGTCCTCGTCCCGGGTCAGCTTTAACAGCGCGGGGGCGAACCGATCAGGGCGGCGCAGCAACCACGTCTCGGCCACTTGTGCAGCCGCGCGACGAGCTTCGGGTTGGGGTGAGTTCAGCGCCGCGGCCAAGGTCTCCTGGTCGAGGGTGCCCCGGCCGGCGAGCGTCCACAGGGCGTGGGCCCGGCCGTGACCGAAGGTGCTAGTGATGGCCATGCGGGACAAGGCCTCGTCAGTCTCCGCGCCGTCGGCGCCCCGCCCCACCAAGGCCTGCTGCGCTTGGTCCCGCAAGAAGCCGTTGCTGTGCTCCAGGCGCGCCACCACTTGCAACGGCGTGAGTTGCGAGAGGGGATCGGCGGCGGTGGGACGCTCGCCCTTTCGCACCAAGCGCCAGATGCGCCCCAACCCCAGGGGCTCGGCGAGACCGCGACGATCGACTTGTCGACGGAGAAACGTGGTCATGAAGATCTTGTGCTGCAGGATGCCCCGATACATGTCCACCACGTACACCGCGCCGTCCGGTCCATCGAGCAGATTCACCGGGCGAAAGCGTTCATCGGTGGAGGCCAGCACGGCCTGCCCCGGAGTTGCGGGCGCACCCTTGGGCGAGCCTGTTTCGTCATCCCACAGCTTGTAGTGTTGCACCAGATTTGCCGCGGGCTCGCAGACGAACGCGGCGCCTCGGTAGCCATCGGGCAGACCGTCGCCCCGATGGATCAAGGGCCCGCAGGCCGCGGTCACTCGAGCGAGCTTCCAGTCTTCAAGAACTCCCGGGCGGTAGCCTCGATTCACACCCGGCGTCATGCGTATGGGCCACACCGATTGGTCGTCAACCACCCGTTGGTTCATCCCGGCGATGGTGCCGTGATTGCGGTTGCGTACGCCGTAGCGCGGCGCCACGGCGTGGGCTCGGAGCAGGTCCGAGTTGGTGTTGAAGTAGAGCCGGCCCCAGTCGTCCATGGTCTGGCCCCACTGGCCGCCCCATCCGTTGGCCTCTGTGATCCAGGCGCCGTCGCTCCAGCCATAACTCGTGGGGTGATTGGCCACGGCGATGCGATTGTCGAGGGTGGCCAGCAGCCCATTGAGAGCGTGCTCGGGATTGACCAACCCGGACACGCCAGACTCCACCACGATCTTTGTATCCGCCCGGCCGTCGCCGTCCGTGTCTCGACAGAAGAGCACCTCCGGTGGAGCGATCACCAACGCACCGCCGCGCACGGGCAGCACGCCTCGGGGTAACACCAGCTCGTCCAGGAAGACCACCCGCCGGTCCATGGCCCCGTCGCCGTCATCATCGTGGAGCACCACCACCGCACCCACCGGCGCATCTTCGCCCAGGCCGTCTGCGTCTGGCATGAAGCCGCGCATTTCGCAGACCCAGAGCCGACCCTCCCCATCGAAACAGGCCGCCACCGGATCATGGATCAGCGGCTCCGCGGCCACCAGCTCGACCACGAGATCGTCGGCCACATCAAAGGCCGCCAGAGCGTCGGCGGGAGAGAGCACCGGGGCTGCGGGCACGACCAGGCCCCGGGGTAAATCGGGCTGCACCGAGCCGGGAGCGTCTTTGCCGTCCCCAGCCTGGGCCCAGGCACTGGCGGCGCAGAGGAGCAACGCCAGACTATGACGCACGGCAGCCAGGGTGCGGAGAGGTGGCCTGGTCACGAGCCACTGCCGAAACGGGTGCAGACCATGGGACTCTCAGGGGGAGAAACGACGGGCAGGGTAGCAGCTCACTTGTGCGCAGACCCAGTGCCAGCGCTGCCGTCACCTCAGCAGCACTGCCAGTCGCCAAGCAGCACTGCCGGTGGCCAAGCAGCACTGCCGGTGGCCAAGCAGCACTGCCGGTCGCCAAGCAGCACTGCCGGTCGCCAAGCAGCACTGCCGGTCGCCAAGCAGCACTGCCGGTCGCCGCGACGTTGCAGTACGGTGCTCAGAGCAATCCACCTCGTCCCTGTCTCTTACCACCCGTCACTTGGGGATCTCCATGCTCGGTACCTTGCTGCAACTCTCCCGTGCACTGTGGACTTCAAGCGTCGGCTGCCGGGTGCCCGCTCTCGCCCTCGCGGCCCTGTGCTGCACCACGCTCGCCGTCGCTGCCCAGCAAGGTGCGCCCAGCGCACCCCGGCACCGCGGGGTCACCGAGTTCGAGATCCTGGCGGGCTGGGAGAACCGCTCGCCCCCACCCCACGGCGAGCTGGCCGCCCTGAGCGAACTTCATGGTCAGGGCCATGACCAGCTGGGGTTGTCGATCCACGCCCGGCGCAGCGAGCTCGACTTCGAGCTCCTCCTGCGCGCAGACAGTTCCGTGCAGCTGATGCACGGCGGGCTGCCCGTGGGGCCTGCGCTATCCCCCGGCCTGAGCGTTGCCGCGGGGCTGTCCCCCCTGGGCGAGCTGGCCCTCATGGCAGGGCGCTGGCACAGGGTTCAGGTGCGCGCCGATGACCAGGGCCTGTTGGTCACCGTCGACGGCGTGCCCGTGAGCAGAACGGCACCGCTCCCCCAGGCTGCCCCGTTGATCTTGGAACAGCTCTCAGGGAGCAGCGCCGTGGCCAACCTGCGCCTCCGTGATCTGGACCGACTCCCCGGTCGCTTGTTGAAGCCCTTGGGACACGAAAGTCTGCAAGGCTGGACTCAGCTGGGCGACGCCGTCTGGACACCGGGCCCCGACGAAGTCTTTGGAGAGGTGGGCGGCGGAGCTCAGAGTTTTCTGGTGAGCGAACAGAGCTTCGGCGACTTTCTGTTAGAGGTCGAGTTGCGCAACGAAGACCAGGGCAACTCGGGCATCCAAGTGCGCAGCCAGATCACGGATGCGGGCCGTCTCTTCGGCTAC
>JBLIMM010000443.1:0-3149 GCA_047638635.1 Pseudohongiellaceae bacterium
TTCGAAGCAGCGGGCGGTGGGGAGGTCGGCGCGGTGGGTCCGGTGCTCATGTATCGGGACCGCCCGGACGTGGTCTGGGCCCGGGGGGGCACAGTGTCCCCAGGGCTGAACGTGACCCAGCTGGTTGGCCATGGGGAGGCCCATGTGGCTGCCACCGCAAAAACATCAGATGTGGACTATCTACCCGGTACCTGCCTGCTTATTTCACGCAAAGCTTGGGGTGTCGTCGGAGGACTGGACGAGCGTTTCTTCTGCTATCTCGAAGATGCTGACTGGGGTGTTCGCTTCCACGAGGCAGGGCTAGCGACGGTGGTTGTGCCCGCTGCGGTGGCCTATCACGGGCTCTCTTCGAGCACTGGCGGGGGCTACTCCGCGGGGCGTAAATACATGACCGGGGTAAACTCAGTGCACTTCTTGCGCAAGCACGGCGATTGGCGGGGCTGGGCCGGGCTGCTTCTCTTTGATCTCATGTTGTGGCCGCTGGCATGGGCCAGGGCTTTGTTGTCAGGACGAGCATCCGCCGCGTGGGCCAAACTGCGCGGGGTGTTCGATGGTCTGAGAGGCGTCCAAGTCGACGCGTCTGTGGCCGCTCGTTACGCCCGGAGAATTCCGTGAAGATCCTGATGCCGGTGCACTTCTTCTTGCCCGATCACTCTGCAGGCACGGAGGTCTACACCTATAACTTGGCTCGCGCTCTCCAGGAGCGAGGGCACGAGGTTGAAGTGTTCTGCAGCGAGAAAATCCTCTCGCGGCGCTCGTACTCGCTGTTCAAGCGCGACGTGGACGGTCTGACCTGCCACGTCATGGTGAACAACCTCGAGTACGAGAACTTCAGCGAAACCTTTGCCAACCCTCGGGCCGAAGGAGCTTTTCAGCGAGTGCTGAAAGAGTTCGCGCCCGACATCGTCCATGTGCAGCACTTGATGCTGTTGTCCCTCGGCATCCCCCGCATTAGCCGCAGCAGTGGCGCCCGGGTGCTGATGACGTTGAACGATTTCTGGCTCTCCTGCGTGCGCTTCGGCCAGCTGTTGTTGCCCGACGGCAGCTTGTGCAGCGGGCCGAACCTGACCGACTGCGAGAACTGCCTGCAAGATTTCCGCTTCAGCCAGGGCAAGGGTGAGAAGGCGGTGATCAAGCTACTGCAAACCACTCGAGAGCTGTCCGGCGTCGACTTGGCACCCTTGGTGTATTGGGCCCAAGATCGCAGCCAGTGGTTGCAGCGCCGCAAGTCGAAGAACCCCGACCAAGAGGCTCAAGCGGGCGCGTCGCAAAATCTCAAAGAAGAATTGAAGCACCGCATACGCAAGGTGCAGCTGCTGATCGAACAGGTCGACCTGTTCTTGTCTCCTTCGGCAACCGTGGCTGACCGCATGGTGCAGTGGGGTATCCCGCGCAACAAGATGCGGGTCTCCCGTTACGGCATCGACACGAAGCCTTTCGAGAACCTGAAAGAGCGCGAGCAGGACGACGGTCGGATCGCTTTCGGCTACGTGGGGACATTGGCTCCCCACAAGGGCGTGCACATTTTGATGCAGGCTATGCAGAAGCTGCCCCCTGAGATTTGCGAGCTGCATGTCTTCGGCAGCGACAACCACTACGGCGACTACGGGCGCATGTTGCGCGAGCTGGCCGATGGGCTCAACGTGACCTTTCACGGAGCTCTCGATCGCTCCGAGATCGGTCGTGCCTTCGAGCAGATCGACTGCCTGGTGATGCCTTCGCTCTGGCTAGAAAACTCACCGGTGGTGATCCAAGAAGCTTTCGCAGCTCGAGTGCCAGTGATTGCCTCTGGGCAAGGTGGCATGGCAGAGCTGATCCAAGATGGCCGCAGCGGCCGTTTGTTCCCCGCTGGGGATGTGAGGGCGTTGACCATGCATATGGCGTCGGTCATTCAGAACCCCACGACTTTGCGCACTTGGAGCGTGACCATGGGAGCGCCACGGTCCATCGAAGACGATGCAGAGTCGATGGAAGCGACTTATGCGGAGTTGCTCGAAAGAGACGGCAGGCCCGGTCGCTCGTGAGTCGAATCGGCCTTGTCGTTCATGGGCAGCCTCCTGAGTTAGTGGGGGGCACTGAGCGGCTGGTGGCGGAGTTGGCCCAGAGTCTGGCGGCTGCAGGTCACACCGTGTCCGTCTTCAGCGGTTCGATCGAATGGCGCGAACGTTTCGAAGTGGTGACTGACTCAGCGGGTTCCGTCGAAGTGCAGCGTGTCCACCGTCACGACCTGTTCTTCGAGCGCTGGGACAAGCTGCATAACCCCTTCGTTGAACGGGCGTACCTGCAGTGGCTGAGCGACTTTCAGCCTGACCTTGTGCACGTGCATCATTGGGCGCGGTTGACCACGACGTTGGTTCAACTCGCGGCAGATCGCGGCTTACCCACGGTTCTGTCCCTGCACGATCTGTTTTCGAGTTGCCCTCGCTATCACCGGGTAAAAGAAGACCTGTCGTTCTGCAGCGAAGCACCGTCGCCCAGCGCCTGTGGGAACTGTGCGCCCCGCTGGGCGTTTCAAGCAGACGCTGAAATCGCTGGCTCCCTTGAGATGTTTGTGAGCGAGTTGCGCGAAGAAGTGACTCGCGCCTCTCTCGTGTTGGCACCGACCCAGGGGCACGGTGAGCGTGTGGCTCGTTGGCTGGGGGTTTCACGAGATGTGCTGCCCTTGGCTCCCGCTGGAAGTTCGCTGGCCGCACCGGCCAGCCGCCCTCTTGGTGAGCGGCAAGCGAGCAGTGACGACCCGTTGCGCGTGGGTGTCTTCGGTCACTTGCATCCCCTGAAGGGTGTGGGTGTGGCCTTGGATGCTCTGGTGGCGGCGGGCCCTGGGGCACCGCTGGCTCTCGAAGTTTGGGGTGCTGCTCCAGATGAGGACACGGACCGAGAGCTGCGCGGTCGAGCTCAGGGTTTGCAGGTGACCTGGCACGGTGCTTATGAGCCCAGCGATCTGGCCGGGGCTGCCGTCGACGTGGCCATCCTGCCGAGCCTGTGCGCTGAGTCCTACTCGTTCACGCTCGACGAGGCGGGAGACCTAGGGGTGCCGATCGTTGCCAGCGATTTGGGTGCCCATGGGGACCGGGCCACGGACCGCGTTGAGCTCGTACCCCGGGGAGACGGGCAGGCGCTCGCGAGGGCCCTGCTGCACTTGGCCGCAG
>JBLIMM010000444.1:0-3127 GCA_047638635.1 Pseudohongiellaceae bacterium
CCTGGGTCTTGCCTGGGTCTTGCCTGGGTCTTGCCTGGGTCTTGCCTGGGTCTTGCCTGGGTCTTGCCTGGGTCTTGCCGGGGTCTTGCCGGGGTCTTGCCTGGGTCTTGCCTGGGTCTTGCCTGGGTCTTGCCTGGGTTGCTGTCTTGTGGAGCGCCACGGGCAGGGCCATGGCCCGACGACGCTCATGCCGGGGTCAGAGATCGAGGCGCTTTCAGTCGTAGACTAGCCACAGTGGCCCGGGAAACAGCCAAGACAAGCCTGTGCGCAAGCGGTCGCGCCAGTTCTCCCAGTTGTGCCCGTCGTGGGACTCGACATAGCGCACGTTCATGCCTGTGGATTGCAGCACGGGAATGAGTGAGCGGTTCTCGTAAATCAGCGATTCGAACACGCCGCAGCTGACGAACACTTGCTCGGCGCAGCGCACAGGAGCGTGGCGGTATTCGTTGATGAAATCCACCACGGGAGCGAACACTTCACCACGACTACTGGGCCCAATGTCGGTGAAGGCGAACGAGCCAGATTGCAGCAGCAGCTTGCCGAAGAGGCCGGGGTAGCGCACCGCTGTGGAGAAGCTGGACACGGCGCCAAAGCTGGCGCCCATGAGCGCGCGGGCGTCGGGGCGCTGCACGACGGGATAGCGGCTTTCGAGCGCAGGTAGCAGCTCTTCGGCGATGTGCTGTGCTTGGCGTGGGTCTCCAGCGTACTCCACCAAGCGGTCTCGTGGGTCGGTGAGGGCGACCACCAAGGGCGGAATCTCTCGGCGATGAATGAGGTTGTCCAGGACGTTCTGCAGCTGGCTGAAGCGCAGGTAATCTGAGCCATCGTGAGCCACGAGTAGTGGGTAGCGACCGAACTCTCGGTGGGCTGCGGGGAGGTAGACTGTGATCTCTCGATCGTCGCCGTAGGCCTCGCTGTGCAGCACGGTTCGTTCGAGCTTGCCCTTCTTTGCAGCCGGATCTGGGGCGCTCCACTCGGGGTGGATGTAGCCCGCAGACGTAGCGACCGAGTTGGCGCCGAAAGGGTCGTGGGCCAACTGTGGGTTGAGCGGATCCCGCAGAAGCTGTCGGCCCTCAGCCGTCTCTACGAGAAACTTGTATTCGACACGGGAGGCGCGGGGGAGTTGGTTGACGACCCGATACCAAAGGTCGGTGTTCTCGATCCGTGCGAGGGGCGCCTCTGAGGGGAGACTGAAGATCCAGTGCATGAGTTGCACACTGTCGGCGTCTCCGCGCCAGACAAAGGTGAGCTCGTCCCCCTCGACGAGGGGCATGGTGATGCCGTCGAGAAACTCGTCGACCGCTGCGGGGCCGAGATCGTCTCTGGCGGCAAAGGCGTCGATGGCCAGGGTCACGGTGTGCTCCAGTCACTGACGGTGCCGTCGATGGAGAGCTGTTGCGTGCCCGGGCTCGCGGTCCAGCTGCTGCTGTCCCAGGAGGCTTGGCTGCCCCCGTCGAGCGCGAGGCAGAGTTGGGGCGTCATCCGTCGAGCGAGCATGGAGACACGGACTTCGTCGTTCAGCAAGAGGCGTTGTTTCGCATGGGGCAGGGCGACCACATTGGGCGCAAGGTCGAGGCCTGATTCGAGGACTTCTGCATGCCCTCTGCCTTGGGGTGGACTGTCGTGAAAAGCCACCACTTGTGCAGTGAGCGCCATGGCTCCTGCGGACCAAGCGATGACCGGCATGTCCTCCCCCTGCTCTTCTAAGAGCTCGGGCAGGCCGAACAGGCGCAGGCGATTCAGCAGCACGACCACGTGCCCGCCCGCGATGAGCAGCGCTTTGCAAGGAGCCAAATCTTTGCTGATGTCCTCTCGGGCGGCGACGACCGCGAGGCGCTTTCGGGGCTGCCATTCTTCGGCGAACTCGACGTGCAGCTCGGTGAGACGCTGCAAGTGTTGCTTGTCGAGTTCACAAACGGCAGCCATGGCTTCTTCGAAAACCTCTTTCACCAAGTCAGCGCTTCGTTGGCCCATGCGCTCGAGAACCAACCACTCGTCTTTGGAGTGACCGCTGGTTTGTAGCACGGCCATGGCGCCATCCATGGCGTGGTCGAGCCGGCCGCGGTACAGCGCTTGCAACTGACGCAGGTGATCGTGGCGGAGTCGCAGGGCCGCGAAGAGCTCGGGGTCGTCGCGAAAGACCGTCTGGCTGCGAGCGAAGAGCGAGAGGTTGCGTAGGGGCTGGCTGATCTGAGCGGCGATGTCGTCGTCTTCTGATTCGCTGTCCTCTCGGCCAGCGGTGATCAGCGCCACGGGGTCTTTGGGGCCGATGTGGCTCAGTGTCGCCAAGGTTTTGGCAAGTGTGGGCTGCTCGTCTTGAGGGCCCAGCAAAATGATCTTGGACACGTCTCTTAGCTTGCCACGAGTTGAAGGTGTGTGCCCACTTGATCGGCCATGGTCAGGCAGGTGTCGAGATCGGGGTGGTGCACGATGACGTAGCCGTCGGAGAGTAGAGTCTGCTTCCAGTTGCGGCGGTGGGCGCCCACGGGGAGCAGGTCGATCTCGTGAATGTAGGGCCCGAAGCGCGAGAGCAACTCGTGCAAACCATCGACCCGCTGGATGCGTCCTTCGCCCATGGCTCGCTTGCAGATCACGGCGGCGTTGTCCAGCCGCTGAATGGGCTGGCTGAAGCGCCCGTGGCAAACCGCCTCGGCCCATCCTTCGAAACAATCGATGTGGGCAGAGAGGTTCATGATGGCCACGGAGCGGGCGCCCGGGGCTCGGGCTCCGATCTCGCCGAAGACCGCCTCGCCGCTCGGGGTCAGAAACCACTCCATGTGTGTGTAGCCCTCGGTGTACCCCAGAGCTTTGATCACCTTGTGGCCAAGCTCCACGCCGGGAGCGAGCTTCTTTGCGTCCGGCTCACGGAGCGACACGGTCTGGGGCGAGATCCATTGCACGGTGCGAGCGATGAGCGGGTGGGGGCGATACCAGCTCACGTTGTAGAAGGCGATTTCACCACCGGCGCAAATGGTGTCGAAGGTGTACTCCTCGCCTTCGATGAACTCTTCGATGCTGACCACCGCGGTGCCGCCGTTGTCAGCGATGGCCACTTCGAGACCGGCGTCGTCGTCGCAGCGATGGGTGTGGGCAGAGCCTGCGCCGTCGATGGGCTTGACGATGAGCG
>JBLIMM010000445.1:0-3124 GCA_047638635.1 Pseudohongiellaceae bacterium
CAGCGACGGTTCCCCAGACGTCTCCTTTGACGAGCGAAACGACCTACGGGACATCACGCTGCTCACCCGCTTGAGCCGCGCAGAGCTCCTTGTCGCTCGGGGCCACTACCGCCAAGCGATCGCTGCACTGCTCGATCTGCGCGAACGAATTCCCAGCAACAAGCCCAACTTGGCGACGCTCACAGCACAGCGTCTGGTGCACGCCTACAAGCTGGCAGGGGACGGCGTCGGGGCCCGCGACGAACTCAACCGGCTCCTTGCTGCTGCCAAGGCGCTCTTGCCCGGCGACTCGCCCATCCTCGATGAGAATTTGCGCATTGAGTTGGCCATCTCAGAGGCCCTCAATGGCTCGAGCGTGCAGTCCGCCGCCGACCTCGACGCCATCTGGAAGACCCGGCAGCAACGCTTGGGCCCCCAGCACGTAGACACCATTCTCGTCGCCCAGAGCTTAGCGGAACTGCTCGTGCGGCAGGGGCGCCATGACGAAGCGGAACCGCTCCTGCGCCATGTGATTGAGGTCCGTCACACCGTGTCCGGCGCAGAGCATCCCCAGGCCTTGGAGATTCTCGACCAACTCGTGCCCACCAGTCGCCGCGTCCTGGGACCGGAACACCCGCACACGGTGAGCATGGTCTGCACCCTCAGTGCGGCGGCAGTACAGTCGGGCAGAGCCGATGGCCACAAGCTGATCGAGGAGGCCCTGGCATTGGGTCGGCGGACCTTGCGAGCCGACCACCCCAACATGCTGACCGTGCTCAGTAACGCAGGCGCCGTGCAAGGGCAGCAAGGGCATTACGAAGAGGCGGCCACGTTGCTGAGAGAAGCGCTGGCTCTCTGCGACAACCTCGACTCAACCAAAGCCATCGACCGTGTGCTGGTGATGGTCAACCTCTCAGGCATCTTGATAGCCTTGCAAGAGAGCGACGCAGCGGGGCAACACGACCTCACCCTCATTGGCTACGACCTGGGCTCCACCCAGATCAGTTCACTCATCGCCACCACGGGCCTGGGCATCGTCTTCACGCACACCGGCCGTGCTGAACAAGGAGAGGCCTTGCTGCGAGCGACCAAAGAAGTGGTGCTGAAGACATACGGCCCTGACAATAACTTGGCGCTGCGCTGTGACGAGGCTCTGGCGGATGCGCGGGCGTTGCGGTTGGGTGGTAGCCAAACAACCCGCGCTACTTAGCAGCAAGCAACAACACCACGACCCCTGGGCCCTCGCCGTTCGCTGGCACCCAACTGCGGCTGGCTGTCTCGTAGCCTTCGGCGCTGACACTGATGTTCAGTGCTTTGATCGGCAGCATCATCGTGGTCATGAAGCCGCCTTGGCCAGCAGGGCTTGCTGTGCCCTCGGGGTTGCCGCTGGCGGGATTGAAGCGCTGTGTGGCAACCTCCTCTCCATCGTCATCCATCGCTGTAATCGACACGGGAGATGTGAGCGGACGCAGGGCCCCCGAGGTGAGTTCATCCTGGAGGATCTGTCCCGCTGTCGCGTCGGAGAGATCGGTGATTTGCAGAACGCTGGGGTCATTGGGCGAGCCGGTGAGAACCAGCACCATCACCGTTTGCTCATCCACGTCTCCGTAGATCAGTTCGATGGGCCCGCTCGGTTGGTGAGTCAGGTCCACCGCGTACTCCCGCTCTCCGGAGAACCAACCCTTTGTCACTGTCACAGTGATCGGTTGGGCAGGGAGCCCTGCGGCACGCCCTTGTCCCGTAGCGTCTGTCTCCAAGGCAGAACTCCGTGAGCCCATGCCCATTTCGACCATGAGTTGCCGGCCGTCGCTGTCCTCGAAAGTGAGCTTGGCTTCGAGAGGCTGGCGCTCTTCATCGAGCACTGAAAACACCACGGTGCGGGTGGGCACGAAAGCGATGTCGATGCGGTGCTCTCCCTCGACATAGTCCACCAGCTCACCAGACCACGGTGCGTAGCCCTGGGCAGTTGCGTTCACCTGCATGGGGCCCGGGGCCAAGCCTGTGATGCGCCAGGGCTCTTGCTGATCGTCGAATTGCGTGCCGCTACCGCTCATGCCTCCGTTTCCCGAGGGGATCATCGGAGTCACCGAGAACTTCGGCACGAGCAGACCGGTGGTGAGATCTCGCGCATCTCCCGTGAGCGTCACTCCTGTAACCACGCTTGGGTCGAGAACGATCTCTAGGGATTCGGAACCCGCGCGTGCCTGCAACTCTGCGCGCACGTCGCTGGCCCGGTCATTCGCCTCCACGGTGTACTCGCCGTCGTAGAGTGCGTCGAATGCAAAGCGTCCATCCTCGTCAGTCCTCTGCCGAGAGATCCCGAAGCTGCGCTCCCAAGTCCACAGTGGACTCATGGTGATGTTACCCAGATCGATCACCCGGTCTCCCTCGATGCTCACCGTGGCGGAGGACACAGGGTTCCCCTCTGCGTCGATCACCCGCCCGGCCAAACTCAACGAGGGAGACAACACCACGGTGAGCTCCGCCTGCCCTCCAGCCTTCACCGCCACGGGCTGCTCGACGTGCACGGCGAAGCCGTCCGCCCCCACGCTCAGGTACGCGTTCGTCGCAGGCTCAAGCCCCAACAACTCGAAGCGCCCTTGCTCATCCGTGGCCACGGCGCGACTCTTCGAGCTCCGAAACGTCCCCTCTGGGACAAGCTGCACCTCCGCGCCAACCACCGGTTCACCGGCGAACGAGAGCACTCGGCCGGCCAGGGACAGGCCCGCCTCAAGCTGCACTGCGAGCTCCTCGTCGCCGGGCCCGTGCTCTCCCATCCACTTGGGATACGTCGCAGCACTCACGGCAACCTTGTAGTCGCGACCTGCCAGCCCGGGCAGGTCGAAACGCCCCTGAGCATCGGCCTCACCCTTCACCGAAGGCGGGCCAAGGAGATAGACGTTCTGGTTCACAGTCAACGTCTCTGCCGCTCCCTGAAGTTGCACAGAAGCACTGACCTTCGCCCCGGGGACAGGCTGCGCTCCCGTGCCTAACACGCGGCCTCGAAGTGAGCGGGACGGGGACAGAACCAACCCCACGTCGTCGAGAGTCGCTCCCGTAATCTGGCTGCCTTGCACGCGATGATGAGCGCTGTAGCCTTCGGCGAACGGAGCAAGCATCCAAGAGCCGCCGAGCCCTCCCAGGC
>JBLIMM010000446.1:0-3083 GCA_047638635.1 Pseudohongiellaceae bacterium
GGCCATCCCTGACCAGCGCAGAATGTGCCGCCAGAGTTTGGTGAGGGTCTTTGAGTTTCGCCGCCGGGAGGATGCCCCGAAGCCGGCACTCCGTGCCCGTGGGGCCCCGTGGCGCCGGGCCAGTGGCAGGCTGCCATGGGGCGTCTGGGCGGCGGGTAGGTGGCCTGGGGCCTTTGGGTGGCTGCTAGGTGCGGCGGGCATGGCCGGGGCGTTTCCTGGGGTGTCGCTGTGGATCGTGGATGCAGCGTGGATGCAGCGTGGATGCAGCGAGGATGCAGCGGGGGATGGAACGAAGACGCAAGAGGGAGACAACGGGGGACGCAGCGCGGATCGCAACGTGGATCGCCCCTATGGTCTGTACCAAACGGGGCGCCCGGGGAGGAGGCTGCGGGTCCGCTGCTCAAAGAGGTACTTTGTGCTGAGGCTGGGTCTCGAAACCCAGCCTGGTTGCCGATAGTGAGACCTGATCGGTCGCCCCGCTGTTTTTCCTCCAGGAGTTGCCTCGCCAGTGCAGCGCCACCAAATGGTTGTCCCCATGTTGACGCTGGTGTTGGTGGCGTCGTTGCTCACCGCCGAGAGCTGGCTGCCGGGGCAACTGTTCCTGCCCCTGACCCTCGACGATTTTCCTGCCTGGAGCGCAGGGCAGGTCGAGGGAGACCTGCAGCCCCATCCCAACCCCAACTGGACCATGTCGGATGTGCTGCATCTGCTGGTGCCCGGTCTGGGGGTCACCGCCGAGGCCCTGTCCCGTGGCGAGTTGCCCTACTGGGACCCGAGCCAGGCCCTGGGCCTACCGCACATCGACCAAGTGCACTATTCGGTGCTCTACCCTCCCGCGTGGATTCCCGTAGCGCTGGGCCTCAAGGGACTGGCTGTCCTGGCCTGGTTTCATCTCTTGGTGGCTGGCCTCGGCATGCTGGTTTACCTGCGTTCGATCAATCGCTCCGTGGTCGCAGCGGCTACGGGAGCCCTGGCCTTCGTCTGCTCTGCTTGGATCACGGCCCGGCTGCACTCCTTCCCCGTGGTGGGGGCCGCTGTGTGGATGCCCGTGGTGCTCTGGGGCTTGCAGCGAGGGGCTGAGACTGGCCGGGCGCGTTACCACTTCGGTGCCGCTGTGGCTCTGGCCCTGTCCATGCTGGCGGGCTTCCCCCAGGTGACGTTGTTGGTGGGTTGCACCGCAGGACTGATCGAAGTGTTGCGCATGGTCCGCGGTGTGCTGGGCAAGAAGGCCCCCGGGCAAGTGCGTCGAGGGCTGGCTGGCTTGGGGGCGCTGTCCCTGGGTGTGGCGTTCTCCGCAGTGCAGGTGCTGCCGACCTTGCAATACATGGAGGCCGAGTCGGCCCGCTCTGAGCAAGACCTGAGCGTGCTGGCCAAGGAAGGCCTGGAGCTGCCCCTGCTGAGCCACCTGGTGGCTCCGGACTACTACGCCGATGCGGGGCTTTCCGGTCTGCATCCGATGGCCCTCGGGAACATTCGCCAGGCTGTGTCACCGGCGGCCATCAACCGGGCCGAGACGTCCATGGGCGTGGGCGTGGTGGCGCTGATTCTGGCCATCTTGACCATGGTCTTCGGTCGCACCTGGCTCTCGCGCGTTTGGACGGCCATCGTGCTGATCGTGTTCGCCTTGCTGCTCTGGCCGGAGTTGTTCGCCCAGGTGGCAGCGTGGGTGCCGCCGCTCCGGTTCGGCAATCCCAAGCGTTTGCTGCTGGTGTCCACTTGCGGGCTCTCGGTGCTGGCTGCGGGCGGAGTTGATGTGCTGCGTCGACCGTTCTTGCGTATCACGAGCCTCGGTTGGTTCTTAGCCTTCGCGGTGACGGGCTGGGCCGTGTGGCTGATGATCGCGGTGCCGTCCACGTCGGCCAGTGCCGACGTAGACCGCTGGGCCCTCGAACTCGCGAGTGAGTTCAATCTGGGGCAGGTGACCGCCGAGCAGTTCCACATGTTCTCCGGGGTGGAGCCAGAGAGCTTCGTGCAGGCCAGCTCCACGTCGTTCCGCTCCACACTGATCGCTTTGCTCGCCGCGCTGATGGCCTTGCTGATCTTCCGCCCGCGGGCGAAGCCCGTTCAGTCGGGCTGGACTTGCCTCGCTCGTCAGGCTCCGTTCTTGCTGCCCGGCGCGGTGATTCTCGAGTTGTTGTTGTCGGCGTTCCCGTTGGTGCGCTCCGCGCCTGCGGCCGGCGTCACCACCAAACCCACCGAGATCGCGAGCTTCACTCCGTCGCCTCTGGTAGACCTCCTGCGCAACTGCGCGCCCGAGACAGGAGTCCCGCCACGGGTGGCGCGCTTCGGCAACGACCCGCCGTTCTTACGGCCCAACTTCCCGGGCGTCTTTGGTTTGCAAGATCTGCAGGCTTACGCTCCCATGGCTCCCCGACGGACCATTCAGCTACTCGGCAGCTTTGCCCCGGGGATGTCTATCAATGGCTCGCAAATCGGTGGCTTCAGCACTGCCGAAGAAATGGCCTCGCCGCTGGTGGACATGCTGGGCGTGGCTGCGGTGCTCACTCAAGAGGTTGAGTTGCTCCCTGAGGGCTACTCCGACGCGGGAGCCGTGGGGCACGTGCGCGTGCTGCTCAACGACGAGGTCTTCCCTCGGGCTTGGTGCGTCACGGACGTGAGCGACATCGCCGTAGAAGGCGTGCGTCTCAACTGGCTCAACTCGAAGGCGTTTGACCCGCGCCGGGCCGTGGTGCTCGACTCGCCGCTGGAGTGGCCGCCGGGCCAGCTCTTTGAGACGGATCCCGCTCTGGGGCTGAGCTTGCCTCCGTCACCGAGTGAAGACGGTGTGGATGCCATGCCGGAAGTCGAGCTCGTCCCAGAAGTGGCCGGTGACGAGAGCGCGACCGAGCTGGAAGCGCTGGACGACGAGCTCGAGCTAACCGACGACGAGCTAACCGACGACGAGCTAACCGACGACGAGCTAACCGACGACGAGCTAACCGACGACGAGCTAACCGACGACGAGCTAACCGACGACGAGCTGACCATGTTGGTCGACCTGGCGACTGTGGAGCCCTTTAGTGCTCGGGCGGTGGCCATCGATAGCTACATCCCCGGTGCGATCGACCTGCGCGTAGGAGCTG
>JBLIMM010000447.1:0-3080 GCA_047638635.1 Pseudohongiellaceae bacterium
GTGATCATTCCAGACGCCCCAGGTCCCGATGGCTCAACAGCCCTGCCGTCTCTCCCAGGCATGGGCCCCGTGGCCTATTTTGACGGGAGCAGCTGGGAGTGGTGGTTCGACTTCAACGAAGAGCAACTCGTAGAGCTGCGTCGGCGCATGGCTAGCCGAGCCACGCGCCCAGGTGATCGCCCCTTCGAACCCATTACGGACGTCGATCGCCAGCTGTTGCTCTTCCCTCCTTTGGCCGAAGCCCTCTCCCACCATGATCGGGACATGCGCGCCACGGCAGCCATGTCACTAGGGCGCTTGGGCCTAGCCAGCGCAGTTCCCTTGCTGATTCCTATGATCGACGACCCCGATCTTTTCGTGCGGACTCAGTCGCTCATCGCTTTGGGGGCCAGCGGGCGCCTGGCAGCTCTCGAGCCCCTGCACGCGGTAGCTCGCAACCGGCGCCTCAGCGACGAGCTGCGAGTTTTCGCCATGGCAGCAGTGGCCTTGATTCCCGGAGAAGAGGCCGACGGATTGCTCGCCGGTTGGTTGTCTCCACAATGGTTGGAGAACGAAAACAACTTGATCCGGGCCGGCGCCATTTTCGCAGCTGGTGTGCACGAGTCTGCCGGCCTGCTCAAGCCACTGCTCACCCTAGCCCAGTCGAACCTTTGCCGCCGAGAAGCGTCCATGCAGGCCCTCCTCGCCGGGGCTCTGGGCCGTGTCCCCAGCGAGCAGGCGGTGCCGCAACTGCTGAGCTACTCCCAGGGCCAAGACAATCAGGTGCGACGTTCTGCGGCAGCGGGACTCCAGGGTCAAGGCCAGCGCCTCAGCCCAGCCCAGGCTCAGCAAGTCTGGCAAGACATGTCCCACGAAGGGGACTGGACCATCAAGCTTTCGTTGATCAAAGCTCTGGCCGGTTCCCGAGAGCCCTGGATGGGCGATCGACTGCAGCACATTCTGAAGACCACTCGAACCGGCGCACTGCCCCACGTCGCCCTCGCTCTGGGGATGAACGGCAACCCCGACCACGTGAAAGCGCTGCTCAAGCTGCTCGACCAACGCCACGACACCTCGCTGCGATCTGCTCTCGCCATCTCGCTCGGCTTGTTGGGGGATCCCCGGGCCGGCCCAGCCCTGTCCCAACTGCTCAACAAGACCTCCAGCCCTCAGCTGCAGAGCGGCCTGTGCCTTGCTATGGGGCTGGTCAACGCAGAGCTACCCGGGCAGGTCGAAACCTTGGCGACCCTGACCCGGAAGAGCCACGACGTGGAGGTCATCCGCCACGGGGTCATGGCGCTCGGACTCCTCGGCGCCCGCGGAACTCTCGATCAGTTTTCGGAGAGCTTGCCCGATATTCACAGCGCGGTCGATTTGGCGTCGATGATCCACGGCCTTGGACTCAGCGGAGACCTCCGCCAGATCCAATCACTACTCACCCTGCTCGCAGTGGACGAACAGCCTCGCTTCGTGCTGCGTTACGCCTTGGGTGCCCTGGGCGACCTCGGCGATCCGCGCCCCGTCAGCCCGGCGGGACGTTACTCGCGCTACGCCAACCTTGAACTCGACATGGAACTGCTGTTCGAGCTGTACCGCATGCTCTGACAGCCGCGATCTCCAGGCACAGGCACAGGCACAGGCACAGGCACAGGCCAAGCTACGCAGCGGACCGCGCAGCCCAGCGATCAGAGCAAAACTCTGGCCGCCGTTTAGCCGCCCTTAAGAAATCCCTCAAAGCGGGACAATGCCTCGCGGATGTTCTCTACGGAGTTGGCATAGCTGAAGCGCAAGTAGCCGTCACCGTGGGCGCCGAACGACGTCCCCGAGAGACAGGCCACTCCCGCTTCTTCGAGCAGCCGGTTTTCGAGTTCCTTGCTGCTCAGCCCCGTGTCGCGAATATTCGGGAAGGCGTAGAAAGCGCCCTTGGGCATGACACAGCTCACTCCGTCGATGGCGTTCAGCCCCTCAACGATGATCTGCCGCCGACGGGCAAATTCAGCCACCATGGTGTCGACCTGATCTTGTGGGCCGCGCAGCGCTTCAACACCGGCCATCTGCACCATGGCCGCCGTGCAGCTGGTAGAGTTGGTCTGCAAGCGAGCCATGGACTGGGCGAACTCCACCGACGTGACGCAGTAGCCCAGGCGCCAACCGGTCATGGCGTAGGTCTTGCTGAAACCGTCGAGCACACAGATGCGGCTTTGATCGCCGTAGCGCAAGGCCGTGTCGTGCTGACCGTCGTAGATCATCCGCGAGTAAATCTCGTCAGAGAGCAGCCACACGCCGCGCTCGGCGCAGAGCTCTGCGATGTCTTTGATCTGCGCAGGGCTCAGCAACGAGCCCGTGGGGTTCTGGGGCGAGTTGATGATCAGCAGTTTGGTGCGATCGGTCATCAGACTGCGCAACTCGTCCACGTCGGCGGCGAAGTCGTTCTCTTCGCGCAGAGGCAAGGGCACGCACGTGGCTCCGCTGAAGTCGATCATGGACTCATAGATAGGGAAGCCCGGGTTGGGACAAATGGCCTCGTCACCCTCTTCGAGCAGAGCCAAAATCATGAAGAACATGACCGGCTTGCCACCGGGGAACACCACCACCTGCTCCGGGGACACTTCGATGTCCCGGCGGCGACCAAAGTCGTCAGCGATGGCTTCGCGCAGCGCGGGCAAACCGGGGCTCGGGCCGTAGTGCGTGAAGCCGTCGGCCAGAGCCTGCTGTCCAGCCTTGACGATGTTCGCCGGGGTCTCAAAGTCGGGCTCGCCGATTTCGAGATGGACCACGGAACGGCCCTTGGCCTCCAGCTTCCGTGCTTTAGCGAGAACTTCGAAAGCCGTCTCTGTCCCGAGGCGGTTCATGCGCGTAGCGAGATTCATGGCGGCCTAGCATACGGCGAGTCGCCAAAGGGTCAACGCACCGCCGTGGGCGCCGTCGCCCCGAGCAGCCGAGCTGGCCCTGGTAGGACAGACTCCGGGTCTCCACAATCGTCGCAGCCATGAAGCCCACCCACGTCCCCCAGCCGCCGCTGTCATCCGTCAGAACGTTTCGGCTCTTCGCTGCCCTGGCGTTTTCCTTTGCCTGGGTGCCGGTCATGTTCACGGCGTTCA
>JBLIMM010000448.1:0-3076 GCA_047638635.1 Pseudohongiellaceae bacterium
CGTCGGCGAACGGGTTGTCGAGGGGCAGGGTTCCCGGGCCGTAGAGCCAGGACACATTTGTGCGGCCCTTGATGCCCGTGGGGAGGGTCAGGGTGTCTCGAGAGTAGCTGCGCAGGCCGTCGACGACGTGCTGGAGCTGTGCCAGGGAGGAGGTTTGGCGGCCTTTTTCCATGGTGTCTGCCACGCCAGGGCCTACCACGCCGGCCAAGCCGAGCAGCAGTCCCAGGCCAATTACGCCTTCTAAGACCCGTGAGCGGCGCTTCGGTGGGCGCTGCCTATGACTACTGGGGTTGCCGTTGTCTGCACCGGAATCGTCGTGGGGCAGGCTGTCTGCCGGGGACGCATCAGAATCGTTGAAGTTGTTCATGGGTCTGCTCTCTCAGGGCTTGCAGCGTTCTTCGGCAAAGGAGGCTGCTTCCCTTGAGCCTCACTTGAGCCTCACTCGCGAGGAAGGCTCGTGGGCGACCAACGTTTCCCCTGGGAAGGGGGCATACGCCGCTCGCACCGATTTGCTGGCCATTCCAGGACTGAGCTGCTGGATAGTGGGCTTTCGCTCCGATAACACGGGCAGCCAGACTCCGAGGCCCCCCAGCGGGTCTCCCCTCTCGAAGGATCGGTCCCCTGGGCAAAGGACATTTAGCGACGCTGGGCAAGCACTCGTCCGTGCTGCTCGTGGGGACCATTCTGTCCCGCGGGGTGGGGATGTTCCTGATCCCGCTCTACACCGGTGTGTTGTCCAAAGAGATGTTCTTGATCTGGGGCACCATGCAGCTGGGAGCGGGGTTTGTCAGCACGGTCTCCTCCCATGGGATGACTGCGGCGCTGATGTGGAAGCTCAAGACCGGCGGCGAGGGTGGTAGCGAGTTGCAGGGAGCCGAGCGTCACCAAGCGATCTCTGCGGCCATCGGCTGGGCCATGTTGGCGGCGGTTGTGGTGTGTGGGGGCGCAGCAGCTGCGGCGGGCCCAGTGTCGCGGCTCTTGTTGAACGAGGGCGGCAACACCTACGGGACGACGCTGGCCATGCTCTTCGTGGCCCAGGGTCTGCGCATCGTGACTTACCCCGCTGAGGGCGTGCTCAAACTGCGCTTTCAGAGCGTGCCCATTGTGCTGATGAGCTTCGGAGAGTTCTTCGTCCAGCTGGTGGGCACGGTGCTGGCCTTGACTGTCTTTGACCTGGGGCTCTTCGGCATGGCTGCGGCGTCTTTGCTAGCGGCCGTCTTGCGCCTGCTCTTGGGTTTGTACTACCTGCCGGAGATGCGCAAACCCCGTCTGGATTGGAAGACGGTTCAACCCCTCGTGCGCTACGGCTTGCCGCTCATGCCTGGCGCCATCGCCGGGACGGTGTTGTCGCTCTCCGATCGCTGGTTCTTCAACCTCTTCGATATGAAGGCTGAGGGTGGCCTCTACGAGTACGGCGACAAGTGGGCCAAGATGATTGAGCTGGCGATCTTGCCACTCATCGGCATGTGGCCTGCGGTGTATTTCAATATCGCCAAAGACGACGACGCTCCGCGGCAGTTTGGGCGCATCGCCACGCTCTGGGCAGGGGGCGGTGGCTGCATTGCGTTCATGGTCACGATGATCGGGCCTACGTTGACGGATGCCTTTGACACCAGTGTGAATCGCGAGTTCGCTGGGGCCTCTGCGGCCATCGGAGTGCTCTCTGCGGGCTATGTTTGCCTGGGGCTCATCGAAGTGGCGCGGGTAGGTTTTTCGATCACCGCACGCACTCGACGGACGGCCATCGCGATGGTCACCGCCGCCTTGGTGAACCTGGGACTCAACGCCTGGTTGATTCCGATTTTCGGAGCCATGGGCGCTGCTTGGGCCACCATGATTGCCTACGCCATGGCCACGTTCTGTTGTCTGGTTCTGACTCGCTCGATCTATCCCCAAGAGTGGGAGTGGGGGCGGCTGGCCCACGTGGCGATCTTGCTGGTGGGTGGGGCGTGGTTGGTCGATGCCTACTGCCCTCCGTCGAATCTCTTGGGTAGTTTCTCCTGGATGGTGGGGGCCTTCGGCGATCTGCCCGAGCGCGGGGCTCTGGTGACCCTGCGCTTGCCCGCCGCTCTCGGCGCACTGCCTCGCTTGCTGGTAGCGGTGGCCATTCCCTGTCTGCTGCTGCTCACCGGCTTTCTTCATCGGGAAGAGCGGCGAGGTCTGCTGGCCACTCTCGAAGCCAAGCTCGGACTGGGCCCCAAAAGCTCCTGAGCTCCATGGCGGCGCCGGTCTCGCCGTGAGTCGTGGTCCGACGTGGTGGCCGACGTGGTGGTCCGACGTGGTGGTCCGACGTGGTGGCCGACGTGGTGGCCGACGTGGTGGCCGGCGGGATTTCTGCGGAGTCGGACTGAGACTTGGGTTGTGAGCCTCGGGAAGGGACCCTCTATGATGGGCCGCTCGTAGAGAGTGTCCTCGCCCCCTCCTCAGAGAGCCGACCTGCCGTGGTTAGCCTGCCCATGCCTGCTGCGTTGCGCCATGCCTTGCGCACGGTCTTGCCTGCTGTCTTGCCCACGGTCTTGCGCTGCTTGCCAGGCTCGTTGATCTGCTGTGGCGTTGTCTGCATCGGGTTGACCGCTGGCTGCACGACCCCTCGTCGAGATGTTCCTGCGGCCGTGCGTCACAGTGACGTCCCCCTGGGGCCGCTGTATTCTTCATCGAGCAGTGACGACGGTAGCTCGTGGGAGTGGTCGACGCTCTTCTGGCTCGTCGGGGCTGACGCCGATGGCGAACAGAACTCCCAGCGGGCGCTACCGTTTTGGTGGCATGGCATCGACCCGCCGTACTCCGAGACGACCTTTGTCCTGCCGCTCTACTACGATCGCACCGCCGCCGCGGAGACCGTGCGTTGGTTCACGCCGCTTTACGGTTACTCCGAGACCCCTGAGACCCGAGCCGATTACGTCTTGCTCGATCTCTGGGACTGGACCCGGGCCAAGTCAGGGCCGTCGAGTCACTCCGGACTCTTTCTGATCTACGACGACGCGCAGCTCGACGAACGCCGGCACGACTTCACGCTGCTGCCTATCCTGGGCTTGGCTCACCTGTGGCATGGCGAGTGGGGCTTCCCCGCAGCGGG
>JBLIMM010000449.1:0-3071 GCA_047638635.1 Pseudohongiellaceae bacterium
TGGCGGAAGACGAGGTCATGTCCTGAGTCACCTCGACGCACGGGAAGTAGTCGATGTGCGCGTTGGAGCACACGAAGAAATAGGCGCCGCCCAGCAGAGCGGCGATCACAAACTTGATGACGGTGGGTTTGAGCATATGCGACTTCAAGCACACAACGGCCCCAGGGTCATGTTTTGAGATGCACTAACATCGAGCAAACACTGGAGGAGACCGTATGCTCGACTGACAGATCCGCCTGCTGCTGACCATTGCCGCCGTTTGTCTCGTCGTGCTGACGGGAAAGAGTCTGCTCGAGAGCGTCTCGGAGGCGCGGGCTCAGATCCCGATTCCCCCGCAGGCCACGACCTGCGTGTGGAGTTACATCACGGACGGCGGCAGTCCGGAGCTCGGCACGCGCGGGAAGGTCAAGATGGACGAAGAGTGGAAGGCGATGTCGCAGGGGGGCTGGCGGCTGGTGGCGATAGCCGCGCAGGGCGACAACCGCCCAGACTACGTGTGCGGGCCGCATCATCGGAGATGCACTTCGGTCGAGGAAGCCTGATGCGCAAAAGAGGGAGGTGTTGATGGCGGTGAATGCGATCCACAAGATGACGGCGCACGGGATGCCGGAACCGGTGGCTGTCGCCTCGTGAAATGGTGGGCGCGGCGGATCCGAGGTCAGGCCGAGTCATGCAACAACGCCACACGACGGGGGCGGAAGACGGCTTGGGTGCAGTTTCTGCCCGGTACTCTACAACAGCTCTTCTGCTGGCCACCGCTTGACCAGTGCGCTGTTGGCCACGCCGCCCAGGTGGGGCCCACAGTATGCCCGCCGATGCTGCATCGTTCCCCGAGCGCCATGTATGGGATGGGCGTTGGAGATCAGTCGGCTCTCGCCCGGCTCCCAGGCGTCGCGGAACGCGCAGGCCCTTTCATCTACACCACGAAAGAACGAGCGGGCTTCCTCCGCATCCAGCTGCCGGCGCACGCTTCGGGTTATGTGCCCCTGGATTCGATCGAGGGCATCCGGGCATCGCTCCTGGTCTGACGAGAGCGCCTCGGCCCAACCGGAAGACTCCCCATGGTACAGACCCGCCGAAAGCGCCTCGTGCACCATGGCCTCCACCGCCGCCGCAAAGGGGGCCACGGCCGTTGCGATATGACGTGGCCCTGCCCGATGCCCCAGGCGAATCTCGACCACCCGGGGCTTCACCGGCCCCGAACAACCATCGTGGTGGTAGCACTCGCCCTGGCTCAGGCGACCCCGACTCGAGTGGGCTCGAACGGCGCGATAACCCTGGTGGTCGCTGCGCACTCCGAGGCAGCGCAACATTCCGAAAGCGTTCACCACGCCATAGGTCGCCTCGCGCTGGTCCGGCCCCAGCAAGAGCTCGCCCAGGTAGTCAGCGGGCCCCTCCAGGCTGCCGGGGACGTAGCCGCCGAGGGTGACGCCCCATTGCCGCTCGCTACCAAACACGCCGCAAGCGAGCACCTCCAGCCGATGTTCACCCACTGGGAGCGTCGCTGCCCCGCTCCGCAATAATTCAACGAAATCCGCCACAGGGACAGTCTCGGAGGCCCACGCACGTCGGTCAAGGGGGAGTGCCCCACGATCTTCAGCCCGGAAGCATCGACCGCTGTACGGCGCATGTCGAACACCTCCGCCTGGCTGGCAGGCTCCTGACAACGAGCGCTGGTGTGCTGGGACGGCTATGAGCGACAGTTCACAGACCCCAGATGCGACGGGGGAGGCCGGCCAGCGACCGCATCGTCGGACGGCGCTGGCCGCACGCTCCGTCTTTTTGGGACTGGCCCTGATCGGTGTCAGCTACGCCGTGTCCGGCCTGACCTCCCTCTTCCGCTTCGAGGCGCCTGGTGCCGATGCTGGGCCCACATTCACCGCGATCAACATCGGCCACTCCCTGGCATTTGTCGGGGTCGTGGTAGCCGCACTGGACCCATCGACGGCCCATCCCAACCGGGTCGGCATGGTTGGATTTGGGGTGCTGGTCCTGGGCGTCTGGTACATCAGCAAGGCGTACCTGAGCTTCTGAACCCTGTGCTGGCTACTCGGTTTGTCCGCCCTTCAGACAGCGAGGCGATTGTGATCGTCAGCCGCTGGGTAGGCGCCGCCCTGGCAGCCCTCGACCAGGCTGTGGACGCACGTATTCTGGGTCTCGTGGCTAGCATCGGTGGTGCACGCGATTCCATCGTTGCACGGCTGCTCTATGGACAAGCAGCCCGTGTCCAGCGTGCCGGGAAGCGTTGGGGCGCAGACTTCCATGCCCGTGCAAAACAGGCCGTCGTCGCAGAGCTGGTGGATCGGCGTATGGACGATCACATCTTGACCCTCCATGCAGGCGTCCAGCGTGCAGAAGAAGCCGTCGTCGATGGGAAGCTCAGCGGTCACACAGCCCTCCCATGTGCACGTCTCAAACCCGGTGCAGAAGATGCCATCGTCGCAGTCGGCGTCGTTCATGGGGTAGACGACCGCGTCGGCTACTTCATCGCGCGCGGCTGCGATGTAATCGGGCGCATCCAGCACGACCGGCGGTACTCCGGCGACGCAGCCAGCGTCAGGGTCGCAGGTCTCAAGGCCGTTGCAGAATAGAGCGTCATCGCAGACGGCGTGCGACGGCTGGTGGGCTACTGTCTGAGTGAGCTCGTCGCACCCATCCAGTGTGCACGGCATCCCGTCATCGAACCCCGCGGGCATCGCGGGCATCGCGGGCATCGGGGTAACGCAGCCTACCAGGGGAGAGCAGATCTCCTGCCCGTTGCAATAAACCCCATCGCTGCAGACCTCGTTCACCGGCTCGTTGGTTATCGCCTTCAGCTGCTCGTCGCACGACTCAACCGTGCAGGGCAATCCATCGTCGTTAGTTGGCGGCTGCCCCTCGGAGCACCCGAATGCTGCCGAGCAGACCTCAAGTCCATTGCACAACTGCCCGTCGTCACACACCGAGCCGTCAGGCAGGTGCAGCACGAGGTCTAACCATTCCTCACACTTGTGCTCAATGGGCCGACCGCGCCGGATTCGGGATGGCCGTCCCACGTCCGAGCCCGCGCAGCGAGCGGCCAATTGGTGCAC
>JBLIMM010000450.1:0-3056 GCA_047638635.1 Pseudohongiellaceae bacterium
CGGTGACATCGTCGGCCGGGTCAGCTTGCGCCCACTGGCGAGCCATCTCGAGGGCCGCCTGATCGTCGCCCCTCACCATCACCTGCGCTGACTCGTCGTATCCCGGCGAACTGCAGCCCGCCAAGAAGAGACAGGACAGCAGCGAAACCACTGAGCGCTTCGCCAAGATCATCAACAGCACCTCTATTGGGTTCATTGTCACGCCCCTGTCGGCCCCCCTCCCGGCCTGCCAGCACGTCAGATCACCGGCGCCGTGACGTACCTAGCTGTCCGAGAGCGGCCACTTGGCAATCCCATCGTCTCCGGCCACATCGAGGGTACCTATCCCCAACAGGAAGTCGACCAGCTCACCGACGTTGAGATAGAGCCCAAGGTGCGCGAAGGGGACCATCACTTCCCCACCGAAGCGCCAACCGGAGCTAGGCCCCGGCCACTTGGCAACCTCAGCCATCACATCGATGCCAAAAACCGAGAAGGTGTCCATGGGCCCACTCCCGTGGATAGCGTTCCCTTCCCCGCCGCCGAGCAGCACCTGGAGAGACATCCAGTCCCTCTCCTCAGCCGACATGCGCCCAAACCACTCGCGAACGTAGAAGTCCTCCCCGAGCCCCAGACCCAGCCCAAAGTAGATCGTCGCTTCGGCCTTCACGCCCAACCCGATCCCCGTGCCGTACTTCACGTCGACCACGTCGCTCAAATCCCAGGCTCGCTCGCTGAGGTACGAACTCATGGGAGCGCAGCCCATCAAGGACAGGCAACAGACCCAGCACCAAACTCTCGGTATCACCTCACACCTCGCATTCCCTCTTGCAGAAGCAAGGGTACACACCCTCAACTGACTTGTCCCTTTCCCCCAAGCCTCTGGCTCACCAACCCGACCGAGGCTTGCTCAGCCCAGCGCCACCCTTCGCTGACCAGCCTCTTGACGCCCGCCCCCCCGGCCGACTAGCCTGCTCGGCCGCTTTCAGTGGATTTGCCCGCGTGTTTCGGGGGTCTGCTGCCGCTCATCGCCCTTTGTGGCAATGAGAACTGAGCGTTCGATAATGACCAGAAGTACACCCTTTATCCTGCCGATACTGGCGGGAGCCGGAGCTTAGCATGGCACGCGTTTGTCAGATCACAGGTCGTCGCACAGAGCGTGGTAACTCTATTGCCCGTCGCGGTTTGGCCAAGCCGAAGGGTGGCATCGGCCTCAAGACCACCGGTGTGACCAAGCGGACCTTCAAGGCCAACATTCAGGTCAAGAAGATCTGGGTTGGTGAGCTGGGCTGCTTCGTGCGGGTCAAACTCTCCACCAAGGCGCTCAAGACCATCTCCGCCAAGGGTGCCTACCGGGTGCTGCTCGACGCCGGTCTGATCAAGCCCGCCCGCCCCGGTCGTAAGCGCAACCGCTTGGTGCGCAAAGACGACCAGGCCAGCGCCTGATCACCCCTGCTCGACGGGCTGAGTGCGAATGCACCGGCTACCGACGGGCCACAGAGACTGAATCAGGGGTGATCTGACCCTTTTCTGGGTGAGATCTGCACGTTCGGCTTTGGCAGCAGTAGACTGGCCAACCGATCCAGCACCCCCAGCAGCGAAGAGGTGAGCCATGGTTGACCGCATAGAAATTCGCGTCTCGGCCCTCGAGGAACGAGTGATCCGGCTCCAGCGGCTGGTGCGCATTCTCGTTCTCGCGCTCCTGGCGCTGACCCTGGCCGTGGTGCTGCCCGCGTTCCTAGAAGTCATGGGCGCCCTGCTCTTCGTAGGCTTACTGGCTGGCCTGGTGTTCCTGGCCCGCATCGTGGTTGACGGCCAGTGGCAACGACTGACCGGCCCTGCGCGAGCTCTGTACGACGCCCTGCGAGCTCCCCGCTCCGCTTGAAACCGCTGCACTGGCTACTCGCTGCAGGTCTAGGGTCTGCCGTCATACTGCTGGCAACGTTGTGGATGCTCGACAGTGGCGGTCAGGCCGCCCACCAGCCGCAGGCACGGCTCCTGCCACCTCGAACGCAACCAGGCTCCACTCAAGCGCTGAGTTCCCAGGCACTCGGTTCGCAGGCCCCTGGGGGCGAGTCCGAGCAACCGCAGGCTCTGCTGCCAATCTCATCGCGGGCCTCGGCCCTTGAGACACTGGCCACCCCGAACATCGTCAGTGTCGTCGACCCGTGGGGGGACGTTGTTCCCACCGCCAAGCTGATCAGTGCCTCAGCGGCCTCGAAATCCGCCGCCCCTCCCCAACCCTGCGGTCCAGGACTCTGGCTCATCGCCGATGACGATCAGGGCCCCTTCACGGCTTCAGCACTTGGCTGGGGCAAGGCCACCTGGGACCCGAGCTCGGACACCGGCGACGCTGCTCAGCGGGGCACAATCGTTCTTGGCCAAAGCGTCGCTCACTGGGGTCAACTGCTCGACTCCACACGACGGCCTCTGGCTGGCGAACACCTCACACTGAACTTTGCAGCAGCAGACATTCCTCCCCTTGACCCGGAGGGGAACATGAACCGACTCGGCTTCGGCAGCACCCAAGCCTCGTGGGTCGTCGTCCAAGATCATGTCGCTAAGCTCGTAGACCGAGGCCTACGAGTGGTCGTCGAGACAGGGCACAAGGGTCGCTTCCCGTGCTCCGAGCCAGCACGCCTTCGGGAAGCCAACTTCAGCTCGCAGCGCCTGCCCGGCTCGACACCAACGGCCGCCAGCTACTTCTCAAGTATCGCCATCGAAAGCCGGGACCCCCTCGTCCTGCTGAGCACCCGAGCGCTGCCCTTCACCGTGAGCTTCCTCACGGCCCACGGAGCCCCCTTCGCCGGACCCGCCCAGATCGAACTCACAGTGGACCGGGATCAATTCTCCCTGCGCAACCTCGGCTCCTTCGAATGGGAGTCGTCACCGCATTCCATTCCTGCAGTGACGACAGCCGGCCGCATGACTCCCCGGGTGCTGACCCTCGCTGTCGATGAGCACGGCCGGGGCATGTTCGACATCGTGCACCCCAGCAACTACACGATCAGCGCCCAACTCGACGACATGATCGCAGGCCCGGTCGATATCCACGTGGGGGCCACCGACGGAGAGGG
>JBLIMM010000451.1:0-3053 GCA_047638635.1 Pseudohongiellaceae bacterium
TCGGGTCGAAGCGCAGCACCCGCGGGCGCTCGGCTTCGAGGGGCAGCTGCACCAGGCCCAGCTTCTCGCGCACGTCGAGAGCGGCGAAGTCCATGGCCTGGCCCCACTCGAACTCGAGCACCACCTGAGACAGGCCGGCCCGAGAGGTGCTGCGCAGATCGCGGATGCCGGTGATGACGCCGACGGCTTCTTCGAGGGGCCGTGTGAGCAGCTGCTCGACGGACTCAGGTGCCGCATCCGGATAGGACGTCTGCACGGTGAGCGTGGGGTAGGAAACGTTGGGCAGCAGCTCCACGGGGAAGCGTCCCAGTGACAGAAAGCCGAACACGGCGACGGCAGCGGTGGCCGTCAGGATCGTGATCGGGCGGCGGACTGCGAGGCGCGGAAGACTCAACGTGTGGGCTAGCCCGCGCCGCCGGCAGCAGCTGCGTCTGCCTGCTTGCCGGGAGGCTCGGGATCTCGCGCGGCGTCCTCGACGATGGTCAGTCGGGCGCCATCACTGAGCGCGGAGGCCCCGCGCACGACCACGCGGTCGCCCGGGGCGAGCGGTGAGCCGTGCACCACGCCCGCGATCTCGACCAGCTGGCCCTCTTCGAAGCCGATGGTGACTTCAAGGGCTTCGGCCGTATCGCCCGTGGGGGACACGCGGTACACCAGCCAGCGCCGTCCCTCGGTGACCAGAGCGGAGCGTGGCACGACCAAGGCCGCTTGGCGAACGTCCGTGACCACGTCGACCTCGACGAAGGCGCCGGGTCGCAGGGCCACCGCCGAGTCGACGGCCACGGTGACCTTGACCGTGCCGGTGGACGTGTCCACGACGGGGGACAGCCGTTCGATGCGTGCCTCGGCGGCCTCGTCGGCGGCGTCAGCGAAGAGCTGTACCGTCTGCCCCGGAGAGAGCCGGCCCACGTGGCGCTCGGGGACGTTCACGTCCAGATAGAGCGGGTCGATATCGGCCAGGTCGAAAATCCCCGTGCCGTCGGAGACCGTGGCGCCCAGATCGAGGTGACGGGCGATGACGATGCCAGCGAAGGGTGCGGACACCGTGGTGCGGTTGAGGTTGAGCCGCGCCAGATCGAGATCGTGCTTGAGCTCTTGCAGCTGCTGGCGCATGGGCTCGAGTTCTGCGTCGCTGATCAGGTCTTCGTCATTGAGCAGGCGTGAACGCTCGAACTCCTGAGATTTGATGGCGTGGATCGTCTCGTAGCGATCCACGGCCAGGAGTTGCTCGTTGTTTTCGAGCTGTGCCAGCGGCTCCTCGGCGGCGACGACATCGCCCTCTTCGACGAAGAGCTCTTTGATCACACCGCGGGTGCGCGAGGTGACCGTGGCCTGGCGCTCTGCACGCAGCGTGCCGCTGGTGGAGTACACGGCCGCCATGGGTTGGCGCGTCGCCACGGCTGCGGAGACTGCGATGGGGTCGGGCTGGCGCTCGGGCGCGGCCTCGGTGTTCTGCTCGGCGGCGTCAGGGGAGAGCTCGGAGGTGCATGCTGTCAGCGCGAAGGCCAGCAGCAGCCCCAGGCTGAGTCGGCCCGTGCGGCAGGCGCTGGAGTCGCTGGAGTCGCTGAGCCAGCGCCGCGTCAGTGCGCCGCAGTGCCCGACGTACTGTGATGAGACATGAGGGTGAGTGCGCATGAGTTTCCAGGTCGCCGCTACGGAGTCCCACGGCCATTTGCCGCGGCGCGGCATTGTATCGAGCAGCGCTGCCCCGTCGAGCCCAACAGGGTGGCGCTTGCGCGGCAGGATGGGCTCGGGGCTTCCGCGGAGAGAACGAACAGGCGGCAGGGCGTCTGCGAGACTTGCTACCAGTCCTTCACCGTCGCGTTCACCACCGCGAAGACAACGTTGGCGGGCCCAATCTGATGGATTTCGTGTCCGACCTGAGACAGCTCATGGAAGGTTGCAGTCCCTGTTGCGAACTCACTGTAGCGATCAAGCACGTCCGCGGGGGCGATCGGATCGCAGTCCGCATGGATCATCAGCAACGGCGGGTCAACTTCGGAGCCGCCGATCCAGTTCCAAGGAGAACTTTCAAGACATGGATCAGGGACGGGCCCGTTCGTCGGCTCGGTGTAGAAGGGCTCAGGTACAGGAGCACCGGGGGGGGCGCGACGTGGGGATTGAACGGTTTCGATGCCTTGCTGTGGTCGACATCTTCCCACCTGGTGCCTACGAAGCACTCTGCTCCCGTAATCATTCCGGGCACCATGCCAGGAAGCCATCCATTCACCAATGAACCCGTCGGGCCGTCACAGACTCCTATGTCAGGCCCGCTGTTAGCGGGGCAGGTCAAGGGTGGGCAGGCACCCTCAAGGCCGAAGTGGTAAAAGTCGGTCCCTGCTGAGAAGGAAACGAATCCGTTCAGTTCGATAAGAGGTGAGTCGTAGGGAATGGGTGTGGGGATCTTGCTGGGGCTTACGTAGGTGGGAGCGTAAAGGGCACCTTTTCCCTCGCCCCATGTGTTGCCTGCCATCAGACAAAGGCGCGCTCCGGCTGAACTCCCCATTGCAAAAATCTTCTGGGGCAAGCAGGCGTCCTGAGCGACTGGCGAGGTCCGCAACCAGTTGGCGACCAGCTTGACGTCATGAATCGCTGTGGGATAGGCCGGGTCGTCGAGAATGATTTCACCCGTGCCAGGGTCCGTTGTTCCACTAGAGAGTTTGTAGTTCATCGTCAGGACGGGAATGCCATTGGCTACGAACGCCTTGAGATGATCTTGGTGTGCTGGCTCCCACTTATGCCCATGAGTTCCTCATCCGCCGTGCACAAAGAGGATGGCAAACTCCGACTGACTTCCATCCCAGCCGTCTGGAACGAGCATGTCCAGGAAACGCCGGTCATGTCCCCCCGAATACGGAATGTCAGGGTACCGAGTGCCCACATTGGTAAGCACACCGCAGACTGGGAATGCGAGTGGGATGGGATCTGAGACCGCTGGGAAATTGCAAACACTCATGCCTGGGGATGGGGGCTGGAGGTAGGCCGGCGCGACTGTCAAAATGAGCAGAACAAGGTGAAGCATAGGGGGGGCCTGTGGGGGGGAGATAAAGCAG
>JBLIMM010000452.1:0-3009 GCA_047638635.1 Pseudohongiellaceae bacterium
CCACCGAGGGCGATCGCTTCGAAACGTGGTCATCACTGATCATCGAACGTCTCGACGACCTGTTGGACTGAACCCACCGGCTCTATGCAACCCGTTTGGCACCTCACCGTCGATGGCACCCCGGCGTCCCTACCCACCGAGGCTGGGGGCGAGGGCTTCATCCACGCCTCGTTTGCAGCTCAGCTCCAGGGCACGCTGGCCCACCACTTTGCTGATGCTGACCAGATCGTCCTGCTGCGCCTCGATCCCGAGACGCTGGGCAACGCCTTGGTGCTTGAGCCGTCCCGCGACGAGCAGCTCTTCCCCCATGTCTTTCGGGGTATCGAGCCCGGCGACATCATTGAGCGACGACAACTTTCCCGGGGGGCCGACGAGCAGTTTGACCTGTCAGGGATTCCTGGAGCGAGTGCTGGTCAGCAAGGACGAGTGCCCTTTTTGGTGCTCAGTGTCGTGGGCGTGGAGCGGCCTTGGGGCGGCACCCGCATAGCCCGGCGCTTCGGCTGGGACACCTCCGTGCCCCACGGTGAGTGGTGGTTGGCCAGCTGCCATCCCCGGGCGGTCACACCAGTGCGCGGCGGACCTTCTCTCGCCCAATGGGTTGATGGCCCCGGCCAAGCCCTGGGCCTCCCAGCTGCCGCAGACTTCCCCCTGCTCTTGAAGTTTCTCGACGCCGAGCAAGATCTCTCGGTGCAGGTGCACCCCAACGACGAGATCGCCCGAAAGCATGGCTTGCCCAACGGCAAGACCGAGGCCTGGCACATTCTCGGAGCGGCCGACGATGCCTGGCTGGCCATGGGAACCGCGCCCGGAGTGACCGTGGACGAGTTGGCCCAGGTGGTCACGTCGAATGGCGGCAACGAACACATACTGCCATGCCTCTCCCGCCGAGCTGCACGCCCAGGGGACACCTGGCTGGTAGAGGCTGGAACCCTGCACGCCTTAGGCGCTGGCATCGGCTGCTTCGAAGTTCAGCAAAACTCCGACATCACCTACCGCGTCTATGATTGGGACCGAGAGCCCCGCCGGGAGCTGCACATCGAACAAGCCCGTGAGGCTGCCAGCGACTCCTGCAGAGGCCGCTTGGTCACTGATGCTGTAGCCGCCGACACAGCCACCCCAGGCTGGACCACCCTGCTCGACGAGCCCGCCTTTCGTCTGGCTCGCAGCCGCCCGACTGGCGACATCGAACTCTCCCCCCGAGGGAGTTTCGCCAGCCTGACCGTCTTGGCAGGGGAGGGCTCGCTGAGCGCTGGTGCCGTGTCCACGGACTTGCTGCCGGGCAGCACTCTGCTCGTCTTCGAGCCAGCCATCGTGTCTGGCACAGGCCTCGACCTGCTGGTCACCGAACCGCCCCGCTGAGCTGCACAGACTGGCTGTGATGTTTCGGCCAGCCAGCCCACAAGAGCCTTTGGTCAGCGCAGGAGCAGCTGCGGCCGGTGACCACGAAGCCCTCCCCGGCGCACGAATGGACCGGCTCACGGGTCCGTGGAATCAACCGCACTATGAAAGTGACACCGGCGCTGCGAGTTGTGGGGATCGTGGTGGCATTCTTTTGACCGAGCGGGCCGTGAGCCGTGGAATGCAGCTGCTTAGCATTCGTCTCTAGCGGAACCACCACCCAGGGGATCGTGCTCCTGGTGGGCACCGTCGCCTACAGACTCTAGACCGGACACTCGCGCGAGGTCCTGGGCTCTCCGCTGAACAACGAGCTGAGGCCCCGCGTATCGCAGCACAAAGATTGCATCCCTGCGACCGCTGCCCGCTTATGGCACTCAGCGCCAGGACCGTGGAGGAACCGTTCCGTCCTGATCAGGGCCGCGATACTGGTTCCAGGAAATAGCCTCTGCGGGAACGTCACCCAGAGCCAAGCGATAAACGTTGTTGAGGTGCACGAAGATCACGTCCATGACACCGTCATCGTCGAGGTGCCCTATCCACGGCGTAGCAGCGGAGTAGCCCATGAACTGCCGGGTCGCAAGCAGCGCCTTTCCGGGTCCGCCGTCGAAGAGATCAAGCTGACAGAGCACCTCTTTCTTGTTCATACCGAAAGAGAGGTTGCTCACCAGCAGCACCTCGTCCCAGCCGTCGCCGTTCATGTCGAAAACCACGGGCGAGCTGCTGGCCTGCACTCCACGGTCGCGCTCGTCGATCACCGCGCCGGTTTCGCCGTCTACCCATTGCAACACGTTGCGCGTGCGGTAGCTCGGCCAGCGCCCTTCGGAGAACAGCGAAACCAAGTCGAGACTCTCGCCACCACCAAAGTGCCCGGGCGTCGGCGTCACATAAGTTTCGCAGCGCTTGTGACGAAGCTGCCAAACCAATTCTCCGGTCTCACCATCGATGCGAGACATCACGCTGTTAAATGCGGACACCACCGCATCCCGTCCCTCTCCATCAAAGTCGTGCAAGATGCCGCTGCCCACAAAACCCTTCTTGGGGCCGGAGGAAAAGCGCCACCGTTCAATGAGTTCGGGAAAGTCGAGACTGAACACGTTGCCCGGCAAGGTCTCACCGCCTGTGGCCATGAGCACCCGCCAGCGAGGAGGTTCTCCCGGGAGCCGCTCAATGGACGGCACGAAGAACGTCTCGAGACCGTCCGGAGTGGGCACCGTGCGCAAGATCGCACCGGTGTCGCTCTTGGTGATGTGCAAGCGTCCGGCCTCGCGCGCCGCGTCATCGCCACCACCTTGCAGGGCCAGCAGATCACCGAGACCGTCGCCATCCACATCGGGGCAGGGAACGCAGGTGTTGAAATGCAGCGCCGGGATATCGCCCGTGGGATTTGCACCGTGCAACCCCCAGATGCGCTCGCCGGTTTTTCCGTCCATGGCCACGAGACCGCTGCGAGGGCCCACGCGACGACCCGAGACTACGACGAGATCGCCGTCGCCATCGACGTCAATGAGGCATGGCGTGGCGTAACTTTCGTCGGCGATCTCGTGACGCCAGAGCTCGCTGCCGTCGGCTCCGCTGAGAGCTACGATGGCTCCCCACTGAAACTCCCGGCCC